>CAZUZU010000183.1:0-5845 GCA_964624865.1 uncultured archaeon | reverse complement strand
GACCGTGGTGTCTGCGATACCCATCCTGGCCTTCATGCTTGCCCGCGGCTTCCTGTGGGGGGGTGTTATGGGGCGCAGGAGGGAGGGGGGAGCACTGCTGGTGGTGGCCCTTGTGGCATTCCTGATATACCTGATATCGCAGCTCCTGGTTAGGAGGCTTTCCAGGCTCAGGGAGTACTACGCCGATTCCTATTCCGCCTACCTGAACCAGGACCCTCACGCACTGAGCTCCGCGCTGGCCAAGATAACTTACGGTCTCTCCCTATCTGAAAAGCCCACCTCGGGACTCCGGGCCTTTTACATAGGGGACCCGTCGGGGGCGAAGAACGAGATCAGCCAGATCATGGACAAGAAGAACCAGTACGACCTTGACGGCAACGGCGTGCTGGATGACAGGGAGCTCCAGCTGGCCATGGAAAAGGAGGCCGAGCAGAATTCCTGGGCCAAGGTCAACGAGATGTTCTCCACTCATCCACCCACCTTCAAGAGGATACTTAATTTGAAACATATAGAAGAGGAGATAGACCAGAGCGGGAGCCTGAGCGAGGGCGTGTACCGCCGCCTGTAGGTTTATTTTGACGATAACGTTATTCTTCAAGCCCGACGTATCGCGCCGTCAACCGGGCGGAGGTTCATCGGCCCCGTGCCGGTCGTGCAATTCCTCAAGCCCGACGTATCGTAAGATGTTCTCCTTGATCCCCCTTTTCTCCACCTCTTTCAGGCTTTCGGTGTAAGCCACGTCCAAAACTATGTCCAGCTCGTCCTCGTACTCCCAGTGGGGTTCCATGTGGTCTATGCCGTACCTGTCCTCTATCTCCTTGAGCACGTGGCAGCATATGAACACGTCGTCCACGTATCCTATGTGGCCGAATATGTCCTCCGGGACGATGTCGTCGGGGGTGACGAAGTAGCCCATTGCACAGGCCAGCTTCTGCCTGTCCTCCTTCTTTATGGGCGTGTTCAAGAGGCTGCACAGAAGCTTGAAGAAACCGGGGAGATACAGGATATAATCGTCGGCCTCGTCCTTGAACTTGTCCACCTCCTCGCTCAGATAGTCGTAGTATCCTTTGAAGTCGTCTGCCATGAACGTCACCTTTCCCAAAGCCGGGCCTCGAAACCTCTTGTTCCCGGCCTTTATTATATGACGGATATGTTCTTGATTTATTATTAATCTTCTTATGGGTCAGGCTTATATACGCCCTTGCGATGAGGAATGTACATGAAAAGCGCGGCTTCCCGCTGGTCCGTGATCTCTTTATGCCTGGGGACCTTGTTCCTGCTGCAAGGGACCAGGGAGCTGGTGGGCTCCACCTATAACCTTAACCTGGCCACCATGTCCGTAAACGGCTCCATCGTCGCGGTTCTGGCCTTCTTTGCCCCCCTTCTGCTGTTCTTTGGCCAGAGCCGGGATTCGAGACAGCGCTTCCTGCTGTTTGCCCTGCTTGTGGGCGCCGCGAGGATCGCCATGTCCCTTGACCCCCCCGTCTATGCGTACCTTGGCGCCAGCGCCCTGCTGGTTGTGTTCTCCGGCCTTTTCCTGCCCCTGTTCTTCTCGGGCAAAGAGGCAGGCCCTTCGGATTCCTCCTCGGATGAAACGTCCTTGTCCGGCGGGGCGGGTGGAAGGCGGCTAATGATGGGTCTTGTATTGGCCGTCGGTCTCGACATCATGCTCCGAACCCTGGGTAACAGCTTCGATGTCACGGTCTACGGGCTGTGGGGGCAGAGATGGCAGTCCATCGTGTTCGTTCTACCCCTGGTGTTGCTCTTCCTGTTCTCCGTGTTTCGGAGCCCCGCTGTGATTAGGGTGGGAGGGAAGACCGAAAAAACCAGTCCGCTACCGGGCGCGGGGTTGGGCGCCCTTGCCTTCCTCTATTTTCTGCTGTTGGGCTTTCCAAGCGGCATGGCAAGGTGGACCGGCGGCAGTTATCCGGTCTCCGCGGCGCTCTCCTCCGTGTTGTTGTGCCTGTATGCCATGTCCCTGTTCATACCCGGATGGGGCAGCAGGCTGAGGACCAGCCCTGGTGCGGCGGCCCTTTCCACCGTCTTTTTTTCCGCCCTGTTGGTCCTGCTGGCCTACCCACAGCCCCTGGTGATGACCGTGCTGCTGCCCCTTGCCCTGTTCTGCTCTTTGTTCATGGCCGAGCGCCTTCTTGCCCGGGCGTACGGGTCCGGAGTCAAGGCGGTTGCCGCCTACTTTTTATGGGCCGCCCTTGCCTTCGTCCTCCTCACAGTAATGAGCGTCATGTGCCTGACCTGGGCCCATGTCCCGGGCATGACCTTCCTCAGGGATAAGATGGGCTGGCTGGTGGCCATCGCGGCCCTGGTAACCGCGCTCCTCTCCGTCAAGGGCCGTCCATTGCCGGGCCACTTGGACGGGAAAAGGGCGGGAGCCCTGCTCTGCCTGATGTTGATAGCGGGGACCAGCGCCGGCGCCCTTTACTATTCCCCCTCTCCGGCCGAAAGGGAATTCTCAGGCGAGCTCAGGGTGATGACCTACAATATCCACCAGGGCTACGGCATGGACGGCAAGATAGATCCCTGGGCCGTACTTGCCCCCATCGAGGAAGTTGGACCGGACGTTCTCATCTTACAGGAGAGTGATACGAACCGCCCCTCCAGCACCAACGTTGATATCGTGGGCTGGCTGGCCCGCGAGCTTGACATGCACGTCTATTTCGGACCGGACACCGGCGAGCAGATATACGGCGTGGCAATACTCTCCCGTTACACTATATACGATACGGAGATTTATTACTTGGACAGCGAGGAGGACCAGCGCGTTTTGCTGCGGGGTGAGATAAGACCGGGAGGCTGTTCCCTGGCGGTCTACGCGGTGCACATGGGCCTGAGCCCCAGGGACAGGACCGTGCAGACCAACGAGATACTCGACATCCTGGATAAAGAGCACTTGCCCCACCTGCTGGGCGGCGACTTCAACTCCCTGCCCAACGGCACCCAGATGGCGAACTTCACCAACGTTATGGGCGATACCTGGGCGCTTGCCGGCAGGGACCCCCTGGCCGGGGACGCCTACACCTTCGACTCCCCGGACCCTTACGAGAGGATAGACTACATCCTGGTGTCGCGGGACCTGGCCCAAGGGGTGGAGAGAACGGAGGTGATCCGGGGGGTGACGGCCTCCGACCACCTGCCGGTTTGGACCCGGCTAAGGCTCCAATAAATATAAATACCAATTCAAACTTCTTATTCCCGGTGAATGTTATGGACTGTCCGATATGTGAACAACCTTTGATAGAGAAGATCGTGGAGGGCGTGGAGGTGGATTACTGCCGATACTGCAAGGGCGTGTGGCTGGACGAAGGCGAGCTGGAGAAGCTCTCCGGCCTGAGGTACGAGAGGGGAAGGCAGCTGGTGTGCAAGCAGTGCCAAGGTCCGATGTCCACCAAGGTGGTGCAGGGAGTGGAGATCGACCACTGCGGCAACTGCGGCACGGTTTGGCTGGACAAGGGAGAGCTTGACAAACTGTCGGGGATCAGCCCCGAGGAGAAAGGGCACAGCCCACTCTACATGTTCGTGCAGAAGGAGATCCTTTCCAAGGAGTAACGGGCGTTATTGTCTTTTCATCTCTATTATTGCCCCTTATTTAACCACAAATATCATGAAAGACTGGTGGGTAAGGAGATCGTGTTCCTTGGCAAGGCGGAGGCCCGCGTCACGCATCTCTTGTATCAGGGTGTCCCTCGGCACGTAGTGCTTGAACACGCTGTGAAAGTCGATACCCTTGGATTTCTTGTATTCGATCACTGCCGCCCTTGCATCCGGTTCCATTAATTCTTTTAGCTTGCCGAAGTACTCGCTGCGGTTTTCTATGTGGTGGGTCACGTTCCTCATGAACAGCAGGTGGAATTTGATTCCGGGGAGATCTATTCGGTTTTCCGATATTAGCTTGGTATCGATATTGTCCAGGCCCTGCCTGGCGGCCTCCTCCTTTACGTAGGCCAGCATCCCGGCGTCCACGTCAAGGGCCAATACCTTGCCCTCCGGCCCCACCTCCCTGGCAAATAGGAACGAGAAGTAACCCCCGCCGGAGCCTATGTCAGCCACCCGCCACCCCTTCTCCAGGCCCAGGACCTTTACCACTTTTTCCCCGTTTCCCTTCTTGGCAGCCTTTCGGTTGAACATCTTGGCCCTGGAGCTTGACATCGGCATCTACATGGGAAAACGCTCATAAATTTTTTTCTGCACCACTTTCCCCTTCCGGAAGCGAAAATTATATAAACAACCCGGCCCGCTACTACTAAGGCCGGCAGTCAAGCCGGCCCGGGCGAAAGGCGGAATGCCACAAGGGACCGGAAATTCCGGAGTGCCTGAGTGAGACCGGCATCAGCGAAGAACCAATAAATATATCTGAGATCTTAAATAGACTCTTCCAAGCCGGCTCTAAACGGGCTTTATCCTAGTCGTGTTCCGCCCGCTTACCGGTTATTTCTCCCCTTACCACTGACTTACGTTGTTATCATCATCAATATCGCTTCGCTCAACCCGATTATTTTCTGACTTTAGTGGGATTATAACCCGATTATTTTCGGAATTTGATGGGATTACAACCAGGAGAAAAGGGCTTTCACAGAGGCGGGAAGACCGCTTGCGGACGGGTAAACTGCCGGTCTGCCCGGATCGCGGCAAAATTCGCAACTCGTCGATTACCGTGCCCAGAATCCAAGAGGCGAAACATTTAGCAGATAATACGGCTGATGTTTTATCGATAGAACAAATATTGGCTGTTTTGTCTCATGGATAAAACAAAAAGACTGGGATCTCGTTCTGTGCTCTCCCTTCATTCCGGTCCATTTCACCCTATCAATTCTTTTTGCTGCTTACTCCAGACCTCGTTCGGGGTCTTTTTTAACCACTCCACGTAAATGTCGATGAACTTCAGCCGCTCTTTAAAGTTCCGCTCCCTTTCCTCTTCCAGTTCTTTAATATTAATATTCATTCAGACCACCCTAGGAAATATCTCGCCTTGTCTTCGGGTACCTGCAAGGCCTTAATAAAAGCAAGTAGTTCCTTTTTCTTCAATTGTTCCTCAAAGAGTTTGAACAAGAACCTGGCATCTTCTATGTCCTTCTCCGATCTCATAAAGAGCTTATAGGCGATTTGCGATTCAAGGGGCGAGATTGGTATATGGCGCCCGTTCAGCACCACGTTAATGGCATTCTCTATCGCTTCTTTGTGCATGACGTTGGAAGCGAATTTCATCTCGATATTCGGGATGATCTCGCCCTTGTAGGCGAATCTAATGGCTATTTTATCGGATAAATAATTGTTGAATGCGTCTTCAGGATCGGATGTGATGATACATTCCAGGGTATCGTAAACGTTGTCCCATAGATGCTTGAATCTATCATAGGGAATTGGATTGCATATCACATCTATGTCCTCGCTTGCCCTGTTCCTTCCAAAAAGGATCGCTACATAGCCTGAGAGGAACACATGAGAAATATCCAGTGATGTAAGCTGTTCGGAGAAGTATAGGGCAAGTTCGTCCAGCTCGTTCAGTTCCTTTTCAAGTATTATCTTGTTATCTTCAAACTCGAGATCCACAATATATCCTCCCATCTATCGTATCGCTATCCATATATATATATCTCATTTTCCACTATATAATGTAAAAGGTATATTAAATTGTTCCTCCACGATATTATCCTTATTTATTTTCGCTTCCTCCAGAAAATAAAAAGTGGCCCAGGTACGATCCATGACCACTATCGTTGTCCAGCTCGTTTATTTCTTTAGCGATAATTGATTCAAGCCAGAAATAAATTCGCAATGACCACTATCGTTGTCCAGCTCGTTTATTTCTTTAGCGATAATTGATTCAAGC
>CAZUZU010000182.1:0-5902 GCA_964624865.1 uncultured archaeon | reverse complement strand
CCCGTCGAGACGCACGCCCAAGCCAAAGAAGAAGGACGACGTGAGCTTAGAGGACTACTTTTGAATAACGATTTTTTTTAGATATATTTCAGATATAGTTATAATACCCTGGCCGATTTGTACGCGAGCAGCGTGCCGCAGACAGGCGGAGGTGATGGCGAAGGGGAGGGCTTGGATATTGTCACCTATGTCGGGATTGCAGTCGCTGTTGTTATTGTCGTCCTGGCACTGGCGTTCTACCTCCGGTCCAAAAAGCTGAAGAAGGAGGGGGCGTAACATTTATTACGTGTTGAAGTTACAATAAATAATCAGTTTCTCTATTGAAAGATATTTCAGTGAGATATGATTTTTCAGGTGATATATTATAATAATTGTATTTACACTTCCATATGCGAGACATTATCGGGATGATAATGAGATGCTTGATGACAGGTTATACACATACGTCATTTGGCAGATTAGGAAATTGCCATTAACAACACGCCGTTATGTTTTTATACGTTGTTATACATAGTGTATAACCATGTCTACAACAACTGTTCGTATCGACGAGGAGACCAGGGAGATGCTGAAACAGGCCGGCAGCAAGGGCCAGACCTATGATGAGATAATCAGGGAGCTCTTGGAAATGCGGAAAATGTTCATCGAGGACCTGTATTCCATCTTGGAGGAGACCAAAGAGGACGAGTGGATGACCACCGAAGAACTGAGGAAGGAACTTGCATGACCGTTCTTTGGAGTCCGGAGTCCAGAAAAGAGCTCAAGAGATTGTCAGCCCAGGTAAGGGACAGGATAATCGACAAGACCGAGGACTTCCACCGGGACGGAAGGGGCGATATAAGAAGGATCGCCGAGGGCCTGTGGAGGTTGAGAGTCGGGGATTACAGGGTTTATTATCATCCGGAAGAGGGAAAGATATACGTGCTGAGGGTCACTCATCGCAGGCACGCCTATCGGGAAGATCTAATATCCGCCCTGAGGGAAGAGATAGGTAGATTGTGAAGCCAAGGTGCTGTTTTTGTTTTTCCACCCACAAAATAATAGATAAATTTTATAATGCGGCGTAATATATCCACGGTTGTGAGACTATGGCTAGCTTGGACAATGAAATAGCCGGATTGAAGTCGAGGAGCGACGATCTCGTTAGTATGCTGAAGAGGCGGGGCTTCGTTTGGCCTTCCGTAGAGATATACGGCGGGGTGGCCGGGTTCTACGACTACGGTCCGCTGGGCACCGCGCTGAAGAACAACATAGAGAACGTGTGGAGACGAATCTTTGTGGTGGAGGAGGGCTTTGCTGAGATATCCACCCCCGTGGTCACCCCGGAGGAGGTGTTCATAGCCTCGGGCCACGTGGAGAAGTTCAGTGACGTTGTTATTAAATGCGACAAGTGCGGGGAGAGCTACCGGGCGGACCACCTTCTAGCCGATTACGTCGAGGCGGCGGAGCAAATGACCCTGGAAAATATCAGGGATTACCTCCGGGAAAACAAGGTCCCCTGTGAAAAATGCGACACTCCTTTAAAGGGAGGAGAGGAGTTCAATCTGATGTTCTCCACCGATATTGGGACCAACAGAAAGGGCTATCTAAGGGCGGAGACCGCCCAGGGAATATTCGTGGACTTCCCCGCGCTCCATCGATACGCAAGGGGCAAGCTTCCCTTCGGCGTGGTGCAGATCGGCCGCGGTTATCGCAATGAGATATCGCCCCGCCAGGGCCTGATAAGGCTCCGCGAGTTCAATATGGCGGAATTGGAGCTGTTCGTGGACCCCACCGTTCAAAAATACCCGCGCTTCGAGACCACCCGGGACGAGATGGTCCCCCTCCTGGCCAGGACCATGTCCGAAACGGAAAATATGACCCTTGGAGAGGCGGTGTCCAAGGACATTATTCGAAACGAGGCCCTTGCCCATTACGTTGCCGTCACCAAGAGATTCCTGGTCCAAAGCGGCATCAACCCCTCGTACCTGAGGTTCAGGCAGCATCACGCCGAGGAGATGGCCCACTATGCCAGGGACTGCTGGGACGCCGAGGTGCTCACCTCCATGGGCTGGATCGAGGTGGTGGGAATAGCGGACCGTACATGCTACGACCTGGAGCATCACGCCGAGCACAGCGGCCAGGATATGAAGGTCAAGGTGGAGAAAGGGGAAAAGGCCACGGTGATCCTGGGCAATATGAAGCTCTTGGGCAAGAAGTACAGGGCCGAGGCCAAGGCCATCATGAAGGCCCTTGAAAACGCGGAGCTGGGAGAGGATGCGGTCAAGGATGGCGATAAACTGAAAATACAAGCCGGGGGCAAGGAGTACGTCCTCGAGGGGGGCGAGTTCGAGATCAAGGAGGAATTACTGGACAAGGCGATACCCCACGTCATCGAGCCCTCTTTCGGCATAGACCGAACCATATTTTGTGTTCTGGAGCACAACTTCGCGATCACGGAGGAAAAGGAAGAGGAGTACAGGATACTACATCTCGAACCAGGTGTCGCCCCTATCAAAGTGGGGGTCTTCCCGCTCATGGCAAAGGACGGCCTGGACAGGATATCCGCCGACATAGATCGAAAGTTGGCGGCCGAAGGATTTGTGACGTTTCACGACACCTCAGGGTCCATAGGCCGGAGGTACGCGCGCATGGACGAGGTTGGCACCCCTTACGGCATTACGGTTGACTACGAGTCCAAGGACGATAAGGAGGTAACCCTCAGGTGCCGGGACACCAAGGAGCAGGTGCGTCTGCCCATTAAAGACATGGGTCCGGTTCTAAGGTCCTTGATAACGGGTAAAAAAACCTTTGAATCCCTTGCTTGAGGTTTATTATGAGATTCGATCCCAGGAAACTGACCCGGTTCGAGAAGCTCATGCTGGTATCAATCATCGTGGGTATTTTGTTCCGCATCATATCCACACTTAACCGGGACATCTATTCCGACGGGGCAATTTACGTGGCCTACGCGGACGCCATTTCCGGGCACGGCGATATATTCTTGGAATGGGGCCGGCTCTGGCCCTTCGGCTCGAACCATTCCCCTGGTTACAGCCACTGGTTCCCGCCCCTACATCCAATGTACCTGGCCTTGTGGATAACCGCCTTCGGCTTTCAACCCATTGTTCTCAAGACGGCCAACATAGTAATCTCCATTCTGGCCCTGGTGGTGATATACTACTGCTCGAAGGACCTGCTGGACAGGAACAAGGCCCTGGCGGTTACGGCCATCATGGCCATGCAGCCGGTGTTGATAATATCCACCTCCCACAGTTTCTCCGAGAATATTGTGGTCTTGACCTACGTTGCGGCGGTATGGGCCATTCTCAAGGGTTTTCGCTACCCAAAGTACCTGGTCCTGGGAGGTTTCCTTGCGGGTTTATGCTATCTGTCCCGTTCTAATGTCGGCTATCTCTTCATACTCATAGGGGTGGTTGGCCTGGTCTGGCGGTTCTATTACGACGGCTGGAGCCTGTTCAAGAACAAGTACTACATCGCGTCGATATCCCTGTTCACCCTAATATTCGGATCCTGGACCCTGCGAAATATTATGCATTTCGGTCTTGAAGGTTGGGAGACCAATCCCATTATCACCGAGATGTTCGAGGCCACCCTGGACAATCCTATGACAGCGGCCTGGGCCACCTATACAACCCTTTTGTCCACTCTAATCCTCTTCTTGCCCATGTTCATATTCTTCATGCCGGAGTGGGCCCTGGCCTTGAAGCGCTGGCGCGAGGAGTACTTCGGGGGCCTGTTCATAGCCTCCCTTTTACCTTTCATTATAACGGGCCTGTTCATGATAGCCTGCTGGGTCTGGGCCCTGGAAGAGATGTTGCTGCCCCCGCCAACCATATGGCTGGCCAGCGTGAGGTACCTGGTAATAACCACCGTCCCCATGCTTTGGATAGGTTTCTCCATAGCTAGGTTCACCAAAAAAGATAAAAAAATATGGTGGGACAGAACGGGTGAGAGCGGATCTGAGCTTAACGAGCCTTGGCTGGCCCGTTTTCGGGGCAAGGGAAAAACAAGGGCAAAGAAGATATGGCGGTACTGGCAGTTCCAGCTCATGGTGGTCCTGTCATTTGTTATTGCCTTTGCTTCCATCCTGAACCCCGATGCCATACACGGCTTCTTCATTCTCATAGGTGTCACGGCGTTACTGCTGTTCGAAAGCGCCAAGCGGAAAGTGACCTTGATCATCGCCATGCTGTTGGTGGTGTGTATCCTGGTGGCCTCGGACCCGGTCCACGAGGGGCACGTGGCGGCGACCGAGAAGCTCAATACGGTGATGGACGACGATTCCACCGTGGCCGTGGACATGGGAACAGTGTCCACAATATACATCATATATCCGTACTATGAGAGAAGGGACCAGGTCCCGGTTTATTATGATCCCTACCTGTTCGACCTGGAAAGGGAATACGCCCGGTATTTGATAGAGGGCCAGTTGAACGAGACCCTGCGCCAGGCATTCCTTGAACAAGGCGAGGAATTGTCTCCCGAGGCAGAAGTTCGCAGTATAGAGGAGAGGATCTGGGTGGTGGGGGACGGAAAGAACGATTACAAGATACAGGACCTTGGTTCTCATCTCAAGGTCTACGAATACACCAACACCACCTTCATCCTCTACATGGTGCGGGAACCGGTGGGGGAGAACAAGACCTACCGGGGTTATGTACCAATAGGACGCTACGAGACCTACCACGTCCTGGGGATAGACCTGCCGCCTTACCAGGACTCGTCGGTGTGGCACGTCTTTGAAAAGGAAGAGCATTATATACGAAGAGGGGGAATGGAGGCCAGGGATTTCGGATACAATCTATAGTAACTGGTAAAGGATATCATGCGGTTTAAATTCGATAGTTTGGAACGTTTCGAGAAACTCCTTTTACTCACCATAACAGTAGGGGTTCTTTTCCGCATCATCGCCGCCTACTCCAATGATATTTTATACGACGGCCCCATCTATGCCGGTTACGCGGAGGCGATAGTTCGCCACGGCGAGATATACCTTGACTGGGGACAGCTCTACCCCTTCGGGGAGAACAATCCCGCGGATTACAGCCAGTGGTACCCGCCTTTATATCCTATGTACCTCGCCCTTTGGATCGCACCCCTTGGCTTCAGCCCTTTTGTGCTAAAGAATGCCAACGTGACCTTGTCCTTGATAACCCTGGCGGCGGTCTTCTATACAACCAGGGACCTATATGATCGAAAAAAGGCCCTTGCCGCAACCGCGGTTATGGCGGCCCATCCCGTTCTTCTCCTAACCACCTCCTACGGGTTCAGCGAGAACATCGTTGTCCTGACCTATGTTACAGCCGTATGGGCGGTGCTTCGAGGGTTCAAGGACCAAAAGTACCTGGTTCTCGGCGGCTTCCTTGCCGGCCTCTGCTACCTGTCGAGGGCCAACGTGGGCTACCTGTTCATCCTGATAGGGGCCGTGGGCCTGGCCTGGCGCTTTTACTACGACCGCTGGTCCCTGTTCAGGAACAAGTATTACATGGGCGCTATCGCCGCCTTTGCAGCCGTGTTCCTGCCCTGGACCCTGCGTAATATCTCGCATTTCGGGCCCGGGGGCTGGGAGACCAATCCCCTGATAACCGAGATGATGTGGGACGTTGTCACCCATCCCGCGGTGGGTGCGTGGGGCATATTGAACCAGGCGCTGTCCACAATCATTCTCTTCCTGCCTTTCTTCATATTCTTTCTGCCGGAGTGGGCCGCCGGTGTCGAGAGGTGGCGGGAGGAGTACTTCAGCGGCCTGTTGATCGCAACCATACTTCCCTTTGTTGTTACGGCAGTGTTCATGGTAGGGTATTACACGTGGTTCGTTGTTCACAACGCCCCGGCGGCGGAGATATGGCTGGGTGCGGGGAGGTACCTGGTGATCACCGCGGTGCCCATGCTGTGGTTC
>CAZUZU010000181.1:0-5908 GCA_964624865.1 uncultured archaeon | reverse complement strand
GAGGACCACCTATGCCTAAACAAGGTGGTCGGCCACCAGGTCGACCTGGCGGCCCCCCCAAAGGCGGTCCCCCTCAGGGCGGCCCTCCTAGAGGTGGCCCTCCTAGAGGCGGTCCGGGCGGTCAGCCGAAGGGAGGAGGTGTGGCCAGAAGGGTAGCACCTCGGGGCGGTGCCGAGACCGTTGCCAAGATAAGGGCGGTGGCCCAGACCTCCAACAACGTGATGAAAGAGGTTTCCAAGGCCATCATAGGTAAGAAGAACGTTCTTCAGAATATTCTCGTATCCATCCTGGCGGACGGGCACGTGCTTATGGAGGATTTTCCAGGCACGGCGAAGTCTCTAATGGTCATGACGTTTTCCGATACCCTGGGTTCCAAATATAGACGTATCCAGTTTACACCTGACCTTCTACCTTCCGATATCACCGGGACCTATATCTTCGATGAGAAGGACCAGGAGTTCAAGTTCAGGCCCGGCCCGATATTTGCGAACATCATTCTGGCCGACGAGATCAACAGAGCACCGCCGAAGACACAGGCGGCTATGTTGGAGGCCATGCAGGAGAGGCAGACCTCCATTGAGGGTGTTACTCATAAGCTCCCCAAGCCGTTCCTGGTGATGGCCACGCAGAATCCAATCGAGCAGGAAGGGACATATCCGTTGCCAGAGGCCCAGGTTGATCGTTTCTTGTTGAAGATGTCCATGGGATATCCCTCAAGGTCAGATGAGGTGGAGATCCTGATGAGAAGGATGAACAGGGGAAAGGACGACGTGGATGTCAATACTACCACCAGTCCGGAAAAGATCATTGCCATGCAGCAGACTGTGGAGAAGGTACATATGGACACCTCTCTTTTACAGTATATCGTGGAGATAGTTACCCGGACGAGAGAGGATCAGAGAGCAGTGGTCGGAAGCAGTCCTCGTGGATCGCTAGGAATGTTCAAGACAGCGAGGTCCAGGGCTGTTATGCAAGGCAGGGATTATGTGACACCCGACGATATCAAGGCCATGGCAGCCCACGTTCTATCACATCGAATTATATTGAAACCGGAGCCAAGGATCAGGGGTGTTCTGCCCCAGGACGTGCTCAACAAGATACTGGCAGAGGTTCCAGTCCCTGCGCTTAGCATGTAGACAATGTGAGCTCATATGTGGACCAAGAAGAGCGTACTAGTAGTAGGCCTGGGAATAGCGTTGCTATTCCTGGGCATGATATTTAGGAACGTTGAACTAGTGGTAATTGCCATAACAATATTCTCCGCCGCTGTTATAGCGGTGCCGATGAACAGACAGGCAAGCTTGGTCCCCAAGAGAAGTATGTCCAATGAGAAGATATTCGAGGACAGCCCGGCCACGATTGAGCTTAAGTTGACCAACGAGGGAATGTTGAAGACCGGCCTCCTGGAGGTGAGGGACCAGATACCAAAGGAATTGGAGCTTACCAAGGGCAGTAATTACACATATCTCAATCTTCGCAAGGGTGAGACCGCCAAGATAAAATACACGGCGAAGGCCCATGTCAAGGGGCTGTATCCACTTGGACCGATAACCATTAGGACGTATGATCCTTTTTCCATGTTCTATAGAGAGCAGTCATTGGACTATGTGTCCAATCTCACCGTATTCCCCATGGTGAGGGATGTTAAGGAGATCTACATAAAATCTAAGCAGCCCAAGATATATCCCGGGGAGGTGAAGGTGAAGATGCCCGGTCCGGGTTCCGAATTCTTTTCCATCAGGGAATACGTGCCAGGCGATCCCTTCAAGGACATAAATTGGAAGGCATATGGGAGGAAGAGGAAGCTTCTGGTGAACGAGCATGAGAGGGAGAGTGTCAGCGATATCACCATAGTGTTGGATGCCAGGCAGGCATCGAGCTACGGCACTGCACGACACAATCCGCACGTTTACCTGTCCAGAGTTGCCGGAACCCTGGCAAATTTCTTCCTTAAGAGAAGGGACAGCGTGGGCATAGTGATCTACGGTGATAAGATCATGACAGTTAGGAAAGGGGGAGGTCAGAAGCAGTTCTACGAGATACTCACTGCGATATCCAGCGTAAATCCAGGAGGGTCCATCCCTCTGGGTGGAATCGTTGAGGAGGTGCTTCCATATATGCCCCGAAAATCACCTGTTATCATACTCTCTCCCCTGGACGAGGACGACAGCCTGAGAAAGGCAGTGAGCACGATGATGGTCCTTGAGTGCGATGTCACTATAATCGCTCCCGACACCCTTGGATTCGAAAAGATGGCGGTGGAGGAGGAAAAGAAGAGGGAGGAGAGCGGCGAGAAAAAGAAGAGCATATTCGAGAGCGGGGTGGAGGAAATCGATCCCGTGGCCTACGAGGTCCTAGCTTTGGAAAGAGAGATCCTGGTAAGCGAGCTCCGGACCTACGGGGCGAGGATTATAAACTGGGATCCCGATACGCCCATGATGCACGTACTCATGCAGGCAAGGAATGCAGCGTAAATTAACAAAAGTAGTCAATAAAGGTGCAGGTAATATGGCGGCAGCTGGAAAAGGAAAGGAAGCTCAAGCAGCCTCTCAAGAAGGGCAACAGGCCGAACAATTCGGTCCCCGGACAAAGGTAAGAGCCGGTATGCTCTATGCTCTGGAAGCAACCGCAGTTGTTTTCGGAGCCCTCATTATTGTTTTTCAATACCTTATTAATCCCCTATTCTTCTTCGTTACCACGGGGGTGTGGGGGATGATATTATTGGCTGCCGGTCTCGGTCTGGGCGCAGTCGCGGTGTTCTTACCACCTCCCAAGGTTGCCAGCGTGTCGGCCCTGGCAAAGAAGAAGAACCCCGGTATAAAGGAGATAATGGCGGGAATTTCCATTGGACTCTTCATTACAGGCCTGATATTATCCGGCTATGCGTTTCAGGATATCTTTGGAGAGGAGGGATTGAGGTATCTCATTACATTCGAGAACATTCTATCAAATATTTGGTTGATATATATCATGCTCCTGGCTGTTTCGTTCCTAATGTACGTGGAGCTGACCCTTTCCTCATTCAGGTTCGCTAAGATCAAGCAGTATGCTGAAATGCAGGGCCTTCAGGACCTTGAATTGAACAGCGCCATTACCGGCAATCTGGTCAAGGGGATAGGAGCAGGCTTTGCCACCTTGATCATCATATTTCCGATACTCTTGGTACTTCAGCTCGTATGGGGTGATTGGACCCCCGAGGTAATTAGGAAGAGCATAGAGTTCAATTCCATATATGGGCTCGTCTTATTGGCCGGTGCGATCTTTGGCATCATCGCGGTGATATATTCCTTCATCTTCGGCTGGGAGACATATCAGAAACAGATCAGGACCTTCCGCAAGGAAGAGGAAGAGGAAGAAGGGGCGTAAGATCCGGCATAGGAAGAGGCCGGATGATATTTTGACAGATCATATTTGTCGCCTAGGAAAACCTATATACATTGTGTATCATACAATATATGAAAATGGTGTCTATGATAGGATTCCTGCGGGCAATGAGACTTTATCCGAGGCCGTGGATCATTGATTACGGCCCGGCCAGTCTGGGCACGCCGTTATTGATATACTATGCCCTGAATAAATCGTTACTTTGGCCCTTCCTAATCTTTATGCTTTTGGTTCTCTTTCTCTTATATTCCCTGACTTTTACTATTAATTACATAACCGATGTCAAGGAAGATGCCTTGAAGGATGACCTGGGCAGCAATCCGATATTAAAGGGGGAAGTGGAGAAAAAGGAATTGAAATCATTTGCCGTCGCCCAGATATTGATACTTCTTATAATTACTGTGATCAGCGGGGATCCGGTCATCATGGTATTCTCGTTGTTGGGCCTGGCTCTAGGTCTTACTTACAGCCTGGGACCAAGGTTCAAAGAGAGCCGCCTAGCCCCTCTGGTTGCTATGTTCTTCTTTTTGGGTCCTACTCTGATGTTAATTGCCAAGATATGGCTCCTCAACGGCCAGGTGAATTCTCTTTTATCTTTTTATGCCGTTGGCTTATTCTTCTTCGCTCTTTATTATGAAGTGCAACACACCCTTTTCGATTACCGCAGCGATCTAGCAGCCATGAAAAAGACCTTTGCTGTTCGTACTGGTCCCCAAAGAGCGATGACCGTTGGCGGGATCAGCTTATCCCTTTCCCTTTCAGTTTACCTGTTCGTCTTGTACTCCCTGTATCCTTTTATGGTGTTCTTGCTTCTGCTCTCATATGTAATGTATTCCTCCCGCAAGGGTAGGATCATGGTTATTTACGCTCCCCTGATAATTGCCCTCTTGTTAAGGATAGAGACATGGGATATCCAGAGTATAGTTGCTTTGACATTGTCCCTGCCGCCTTTGATTTTATTTGCCTACGATCTATCCCTCTTGGGGTACTATTATCTGATAAAAACAAGAGACGGGGCCAAACAATTGGGGTCAAGGTTCCGGTCGAAAGCCAACGCCCTGGCCAAGGACTTAAAATACCTTGAGTTCTACAAGATTTAAAAAAAGAGAAGGGCTCACAGAGTGAACCTGGGTATTTACACCGGGATCTCGATACCCAACTTTTCTGTGAGTTCCTTGTACCTGTTCCTTATGGTTACTTCGGTCACACCGGCTACATCCGCGACTTCCCTTTGGGTTCGTCTCTCGTTCATTAATATCGAGGAGATATAGATGGCCGCGGCCGCCACACCGGTAGGTCCGCGTCCGGATGTCAGCTCATGCTGATCGGCAAGCTTCAGTATTTCCATGGCCTTCATCTGCACGTCTCCGCTAAGCTTCAACTCGGAGCAGAACCTGGGTATGTAGTCCTGCGGCGAGGTGGGCATCAACTTGAGACCGAGTTCTCTGGTCATGAACCTGTAGGTTCGGCCGATCTCTTTTCTTCCCACCCTGGAGGCCGAGGCGATCTCGTCCAATGTCCTTGGGACATTACACTGCCTGCACGCCGCATACAATGACGCCGCGACTACGCCTTCGATACTCCTTCCCCTTATTAGGTTCTTGTTTACCGCCTTACGGTATATCATTGCCGCGGTTTCCCTTACATTTCTGGGAAGACCTATCGAGGAAGCCATTCGGTCAAGCTCTCCCAGGGCAAAGGCCAGGTTTCTCTCGGTTGCGTTGGATACCCTTATTCTTCTTTGCCATTTCCTCAATCTGTACAACTGGGCCCTGTTCCTGGTGGGAATGCTCTTTCCGTAGGAGTCCTTGTTCTTCCATCCGATCTCGGTTGAAAGTCCCTTGTCGTGTATGGTGTAGGTCATGGGTGCACCGGTACGAGCCCTTTTCTCGCCCTGCTCGCTGTCGAATGCTCTCCATTCCGGTCCCTGGTCGATGATGTTCTCATCTAACACTAGACCGCATTCCTCGCAGGTAAGTTCTCCGCGATCGTAGTCCTTGACGATGTGAGTGGAACCGCATTCCGGACATCTGACGATATCTTCAACCCTTTTCTCGTCTTCTTCTTCTTCCATTTTTAACACCGTTCTTGTCTTTTTCCTCCGCCAAATAGACATCTTTTCCCATGAGTCCGATCATTTCCTTCTTTCGTCCCTTGCTCACCGCTACGATCAGGTAAGGGGCTTTTACAGGTCCGATAAGGTCGGTAATCGTTCCTACTATTCTTCCGGACCTGTCAGACAGCTTGGTCCCTATCTCCTTCTTACCTTCTCCTTTGGTCTTGACGATCAGTTTTCCGTTGTATCCTATGTCGTGTACCATACCAATCGCTTTGTTCTTCATTATATTACTCCTGGTCTATCTGGCAAGAGGACGTTAGTTGGAACAATATATATTTACTGAATATTTAAAGATTTCGGTGAGTATATATATTTGAAAATAACCGTAATATTTAAGTTTATTTGTATTTACAGTATCTCCGAAAGAATTTCACGGCCCTTGATTGATCGTGTTTGAACTACTAT
>CAZUZU010000180.1:0-5927 GCA_964624865.1 uncultured archaeon | reverse complement strand
GCGGCGGCTGGTGGGCCGGCGGGGCCGCGGATGTCTTCTTCTTTCTAGTGAACACGAGGGCCAGCACCGCGACCACTACTATAACTACCGCAAGTAGCGCTATGATCGTGCCTAGGTTACCGGCCCCGGCATCCTCCTTCTTCTCTTCCTCCTCGGGCCGGTCCTCCTCGGCCTTGTCAATGGCCTCGTCCAGGGCCGCCATCACCACGGTGGGCACGTCGCTGGCGTCGTTGGAATCGAATCTTTTGCCGCCTGTGCGGTTGGCTATCTCGTCGAATGAAGAGACGGTTTCAGTATCCGCCGAGCCGTAATCCAGCGATATGACGATGGGATAGACGGTGACGTCGTTCTCCTCGCACATCTCGTCTATGGCGTCCATGTCCAGGTTCTTGGACTTCATCTCGTCTATCTCGTCCTGGGTAACGTTGTCGTAGGTGGCCCTCGAACGGTAGCCGCCGTAGCTGGTCTTGGGCGGCGCGTCGCCCATTAGGATCACAGTGTGCTCGGCGTCCTCCCTGAAGGGCATGTTGTTCGCCAGGTAGAGGCCCTCGTACACGGACTCGGGCCAGTCACCGCCTCCGTATACCTTGCCCGGAAGGGTGTTGATATTGCTCTGGATGGTCATGGGGTCCGAGGAGAAGGAGAACCTTTCGAAGGGCACCGTGTCCTCCTCGATGTCCCTGAAACCGACAAAGCCCATCCTAAAGTTGGTGGTCCTCATCCGCACGCCCTCCAGCATCATGGTGGCCGACTCCACCACCTCCCCTATGTCGTCTGACATGCTCCCTGTGAGGTCTATGCAGAACACGATGTCCACGGGCACGTCGCTAACCTCCAGGTCGAAATCGTCCACCGGTTCGGCCTCGATCTCTATCTCCGGCTCCTCGTATGGGTCCACGCCAAGTTCGACGTCGGGGACGTTGTCGTCCGAGGTTATCAAAACATCCGACTTGCCTATGTCAGGAACGGACACCTTGTCGCCGTCCTCCACGTTCTCCGTCTTCTGCACGTGGGCCTTCTTGGGCAGGTTGACTGTCTTGTCACCGTAGTAATCGGTCCCGGTGTCCAGGTCGTCCGCGTTCTCGTCGGCAGTGTCGGTGGCCAGGGAGTCGCCGGCGTTCTCCAGGTCTTCCTGGGTGACCTCCTTGCCCCCGGCAGCGTCCTTGATAGTCTTCTTGGCCGCGGTCTTGTCCACCTTTTCCTCCGGCTCGTCAACTTTCACGGGGCTCTTTTCCTTGGAGGTCATGGCGTTTCCCAGAAGGTCGAGGGGCTGCTTTTCCGCCACCGTCAAAGTAAGGTCAACCGCTGTGGCGGCGGTCTCGCTCATGCCGGCCGCCTTGGCCAGCTTGTCCATGCCCTGCCCGCCTGCCACTGTGGTTATCGCGCCGGCGTAGAACTTGACGCCACCCTCTCCGACGTCCTTGGCTATCTCGGCCTGGTTCTGCTTGATCTCGGCGGCGTGGGTGGTGTCCAGCTCGGCGGTCATGTCCAGGCCCTGTATGTTGCGGGCCGCGATGTTCTTGTCGCTCAAGCTAAGGGAGTCTATGTGGGTCTTGGCCTCCTCCCTTGTGGTTCCCGCCGGGAGGCCCAGTTCCGAGTTTATCTTGCCCATGTCGGAATCCGAGGCGTCGTCGATTATCTTCTTGGACATGTCGGCGTTCTTGTTGAAAGCGCCCTTGGCGGTCTTGTACCCCCCGTAGGCCAGCATGCCCAGCCCGATAACGAAGGCGGCCGTGGTGAACAGGGCCCTGGTGCCGCTGGAGGGCAGCATCTCGTTCCTTATGTTCTTCCACTTCTCGGCAAGCTCCACGCCCTTGACATAGGCGTCGAGGTAGACGGTGTATGACTTCAGGTACGCGTCGTAGAAGTCCATCACGTCGGTATCGTTCAGGTCGGAGGAATAGGTCACCACCTTGTTGAAGTCGTCCGAGATGGTGCCCACAAGGTCGTAGGTCGTCTCCTGCTGTGCGATCAGGGCGTCAACGTAGGAATCGAACTGGGCGTTGAAGTCGCGAATGGCGGCCTTCACCGCGGCCAGGTCGGTCTCCGCCCTGGTGGGCGCGGCCTCACTCGAGGCGTTCGCAGGTGTGGACAGCACGGGTATGACCAATATCAGAATCAAAACTGCCGCAAGGCATCTCTTGTACATTTTTCACATCACCTTAGAGTGTTCTTTACCCCCGTATAACATCATTATAATATAAATCATTATTGGTAATTTTATTATACAATCTTTTTCAGGCATAATAAAATAAAGTTAGAGAAGACCGGGGAAGAGCGGGCAAATACGAACGCCCCGCAACAATGCCCCGTTAATATGGCAAATGTATTCCAATCTACATTAACTTCCCGCGCTGAACGACATTAGAAGTAACTTCAGAAAAAAACCTCGGGCGGACGTGGGTCGGTGTCCAAATCATTACAATTTGCAACAATAATTAAATATGTCATAGAATTATGGCATGGTAAGGTGTGTGTTGATGGAAATCGACGAGCGTTTGAGATACATCCACGACATAGTGAGCAAGCTTGAGTTCTGCGCCCAGTCCTTCTACAAGCTGAAGAGGGACGGGGACGTGCCCAAGGATTACATGACGCCTGAGATGAACGCAATACCCCAGATGAAGACCAGGGCGGTGAACCTGTTCCAGGGCTTCCGGGGCGGGCAGGTGAAGAAGAGGGCGGCCAAGAAGGAGGCCAACACTCTGGAGGAGGAGATCGGGCAGACCCTGTACGCGTTCCACCTCACCCTGGTGAAGAACCGGTTCTTCAACCTCACCTCGGCCAAGTTCGGGGCCAGGCTTCCCAAGAGGTACGGGGGCGGCCACAACCTGCTTCGTGAAATGAAGAAGGCGGAGGGGGGTATCAACCGTTGGGGCAGCGGCGCCTCATTAAGGGACAAGAAATCCGCTCCCCTGGACTCGCTTGCCTCGTACGCCCAGGCGCTTTGGGACTACTACAACTCCATCAAGGAGTTCAAGGTTTACCTGTTCAAGCAGATAAAAAAGGAGCTGAAGAGATCAATAGATATCATCAGGCGCCGCGGCCTTACAAAGGACCTTCTCAAAGCGGAGCAGAATATTGCCAAGTGGGGCACCAAGAAGAGCATCAAGTCGGTGGTAAAGCTCAAGCCCTTCACCAAGCTGCTCGGCATGCTCACCACATTATACAAGGAAAGGACAAGGTCCCTGGAGAAGAAGGAAAAGCTGGTGGTGAAAGCGGAGAAGACCCTCCAGAAGATGGAGAAGGAGGTGTCCACCCTGGACATCCCCAGCGCCATGCTGAAGAAGATGGCGCCCCAGTACATCAAGTACACCATGTACAAGAGGAAGTACGTGCGCACCCTGTGGAGCATCACGTCAAAGAAGATAGAGTCGGTGATGAAGGAGATCAAGAACGAGGCGGGCATCATCAAGAACTACATGGCCAAGGAGGTCAGCTTCATCAAGAAATCGGTTCCCAAGCTTATCAAGGTGTGCAAGCGGCAGGGATACAAGAAACAGTACGCCGCCCTGAAGAAGATATCCAAGATCAACACCAAGAAGGTAGGCAAGCGCGATTTCGTGCGGGCGAGGAACGTGTACGACCAGGTCCTGATAACAGTGTCCAACTCATTGTCCACCAAGGTCCATTCCTACAGGGCGGAACTGAGGTCTGAGAAGGAAAGGGTCACCGGCTACTCCATAGGTGAAAAGGTGAAGCAGTCCCTGCTAAAGGAGCTCCAGAGGCCCCTCGACGGGCTCACCAAGGGCATCCAGAGGGCAAAGACCACCAAGACACTGGAAGAGACCATAGTCCTATTGGACAAGCTGGTGGAGAAGGCGGAGGGCTTCATGCAGGCCTGGCGCAAGAAGACCGAGGAGATAATGGAGCAGGAGACAGCCAAGTCAAAGGTCAAGGACCAGATAATGAGATGGCTCAAGTCCATAGGCATCGAGAAGGAGGAGAAGGTCAACGACCTGGTGATAAGGACACTGTATCCCGTGTGGAGGAAGTACCTGGAGATAGTGGCCGACACCACCATAAAGGAGTTCGCCGAAAAGGTGGACGACAACGTCTACCACCTTGAGGAGACCTTCAAGGCCTACGGGGGCATGGGCTCCTCACTCTCCGGCAAGGGGGACGAGGACCAGATGAAGGCCCAGGACCTGAACATGGCGATAATGACCCTCAAGGCGGAGCGCAAGGAGCTCAAATCCCTGTCCAAGGAGGCGGACGGCCTGATCGGGGATATGGGGGCAAGGTCCAAGGTGATAGCCCTGGATATAATGACCAAGGGCTCCACCAAAAGGAACGTAAAGGACCTGTTGATGGACATCCAGGTCAAGAGGGAGGAGATAGCCCAGAGGCTTGAGATGATCAAGGGAAGGGTGGACTCGGTGCTGATGATGTCGGAGATAACCGAGATGATCTCCGATATCGAGGTCACCCGCTGGTACTGCCTGGAAAAGGGAACCGTAAAGCTCTTCCTCAGATTGGAGAACAGGTACGACGGAGAACTGAAGAACGTCAGATACACCCTGGTCATACCCTCCGACAAGGGCACTGTCCTACAGCCCCAGGAAGGCGAGTGGACCCTGGAAAGCTTCGAAAAGGACGGAAAAACCGTGCTTGCCGCCACCATTACACCTGCCGAGGCCACGGGGGTCGTGCCCATAGATTCCATGCTCGAATACGAGTACCCCAACGAGAGCGAAAAGAAGGCCAAGGCCCCGCCCATCGTTATAGACCTGGACAAGGTGAACGTGGAGCCCAAGGTGGCAGACCTGGAAAAGCTTACGGGCCTGGTTAACGAGGTGGGCACGGACAGCGGCTGCTTCACCGGCTTCTTCATTACATCCAAGGATTTGATGGACGCCTACGAGGTGATCCAGGACAATTTAAAATCGCTTCACATGGTGATAAGCGAAGAGGCGCCCACGGAGAGCGGTGAGAACGCGATGGTGTTCTGGTACAGCGGGACCAGGAAATCGGATTCCAGCCTCTATGTGGTCCTGGTGGTGGCGAGAAAGAACAACATCACACCCACCGTGGACGTGGGCATGGCAGGTTACTCCAAGGACATGGAAGGCCTAAAGGTCTTCCTTTCCAGCATCGTCAATTACATCCAGTGCAGCATCACCCACGGTTCGACCAAGAGGAAGGTGACACAGGTGGACGAGGAAAGGGCGAGGATAATCGTGGGCCCGGTATTGACCAAGGCCATGGAGATGGCCCGGGAGGGCCCGGAGGTGGAGTTCGTTTCCATCGAGAACGGGGAGGACGAGGAGGCGGCCGAGTGGGACGTGGTGGAAGACGAGGAACCGGAGAAGGTGGAAAAATACAGTGAAGACAAAGTGGAATGGGGCAGCGTATACATCGTTAAGAACGAGGAGCCTGCCAAGGCCTATCAATACTTCAGCGATATGATCTCAAGGGAAGGAAAGACGCTTATCGTTTCCAGGACCCATCCCGATAAATTGAGGAAAAGAAAGGGTGTTGGGAACGCGAACATACTTTGGCTCAGCAAGACCCAGGGCAAGAACTGCCTGTCCCCCACCAACATAGGGAAGATAGCCAGCGTGATCACCGAGTTCCTTGATGAGAAGGAAAAGGGCCTGCTGCTGCTTGACGGGCTGGAATATATAATCAACAACAACAATTTCCAGAGGGTGTTCAGATGGTTCGAGGACATAAACGAGGCCGTGGTCCTCAACGATTCCATAATGGTGGTGCCCCTGGTACCGGAGACCTACAACGAGAAGGAGATGTCCCTTCTGGAGCACAACAGAACGGTCATAGAGTAAGATAGGGATTTAACAGAATGCGGGCCTCGTGATGCTTGGCTCCGACCTCCAGGATAACATTGAGGATATGATCCTTTGAAGGACGTATCTCCGGCTCCAGCCGGTCCTCCCTGAACCTCTTTACCAGCGATTTGCGGAACA
>CAZUZU010000179.1:0-5971 GCA_964624865.1 uncultured archaeon | reverse complement strand
GTGGCCTTGATGACACTGTCGGCACCACCGCCGCCACCGCCGCCACCACCGCCGCCGCCACCGGCACCGGCCGCACCACCACAACCCCCGCCACCCAGCGTGCCTGTGATCAATCCAACGGCCCAGGCGGTGCCCAATGTAGCCATACAACCAAATCCGGTCATCGAGCCGGTCCTTACCCCGGAAGCCCTTCCCGTTCAATACATACTCGCGGGAATGGGGGCCATGGGTGTAATGGAAAGGGCAAAGATAAAGAAGATGTTGAGATTAAAACAGAAGGTTTCGGTCGGAGCGTGAACACAGATGTCAGAACTGAACAAGCGACAGCAAAAGAGAGCCTTGTGGACACTAGCAATTTCATTCATAGTGGTATCGATCGCCGTTATCCAATTCTTGAACACCATGGAAACGGTCCAAGGCCAGGGCAGCAGGTGGGACAGCGCCGTGTTCGAGGACGTTATCGTGCTTGACTACAGCCCCAGGGACCCAAGGAACATGGAGCCGGTGAACGTCACCATAGAATCAAAGGATTACGAGCCGATAAACGTGGCCTACCTGAACATAGACTACTCCACCCCGGACGGGCAGACCGGGTCGGGAGGATACGAGTTCAACAGGCTGAACGCCTCCAGGATGTACCGGAGGATACAGGGCTATCCCGGCGGGACCAGTGTTGATTTCCAGGTCGAAGCTTACGATACCGGCAACAACATGGTGAGATCACCAAAATTCACCTACGTGGTTGCCAAGAACGGCAGCTGGAAAAGCAATTCGTTCGAGGAGAACATCAACCTTACCTACGTTCCCACCCAGCCGGATGCGGATGACAACGTGGAAGTGATCATCCAGAGCCGCTACCCGGACGTGAACATCGATTCAGCCTACCTTTACTATCAGATAGAGTACCAGGGCATCACGCCCGAGCCAGGCGTGGTCCCCTTCAATAGGATATCTGATACAAAGATGAACGCTACCATCGTTCCATATCCCGGCGGCAGCAACGTGACCTTCTGGATAACCGCAAGGGACACCTATCAAAGCGAACTGACCTCCAAGGAATACATGTATTCCATACCCGCACCCGCTCCCGAGGAGCCCGATTACGTGGGCTCCATCATGATAGTTGTCCAGGACGTGGCAAATCTTGAGCTCCAGGAGAAGGCACTGGTAATAATCAAAAACAACACCTGGTCGAATACCACCAACACCAGCGATCAGGGTATCGCCCTCATACCAAAGGTGTACAAGGGGGAGTACGAGATCGAGGTCTACTACCTGGGTGAAAAATATACCCAGAACGTGAGGGTGCCCAATCCCCGGAACGATTACACAATCGAGTTCGAGGTGAACGAGAAGGCCACTCCCGTGGAATACGAGATGGAGGGGGCGATAAGCCTGGAATTTCTTGCCGGCATTATACTGGCGGTGATTTTGTTCTTTCTGGCATTGAGGTACAAGAAGGATCTTTTAAGATTGATATCCAAGGACAAGGAGATAATGAAAGGAAAGGAGAAGGAAACGGAAGAGAAGAGCGTTGCCGCCTATCTTCTGACCTCGGCGGAGAGAAGGAAGACCATAGGGACATTTACCGCCTTTGCATTTCTCGGCCTGTTCGGCTCCCTCTGGTCCCCGTTCTTCCCCTGGTGGATGGTTATTATCATCACCCTGGTAACCGGAGCGATAGCAATTAAGAGCAAGTACCTGTCCATGATCGTCCTTACAGTGTTTTCAATAGGGGCCACGGGCTTTCAGGCCCCCGAGTTCGGGCTTTTATTTGCCATCTTCTCATTTATCATACTAATAATCACCCTGTTCTCCCTGGAATTCGGTTACCTGACGTTCTCCACCATATATCTGTCCCGGTTCGGCCTCTCACTGCTGCCCATCACCCTCGCGGCGGTGCTGTATCCCCTGGCCCTGGTCATAGGGACGCTTGCCGTGTCCTATGCATTCATATACCTGGTGATATACAACTCGAACATATACCATCTTGGCGGCATCTTCGCACCGGCAAGGGAAGAGTTCATAGCCACCTTCTCAAGGGACATACCGGAGAGCTTCGGGCTTTCCACCTTGTACGATTCCATCAACTCCACCTCATTCGTCAATCTCAACCGCATGGGGGGCATAATGCACGCCAATCTCGACACGCCGGCGCCCATCCTGTTCATCATCGCCATCTCGGTGGTGGTATATCTCTTCCACAGAAAGATAAAAGAGGCCATGTCCTCCATAGACGAAAAGAAGAGGATAAGCACGTTCCTCTCCTCCAGGGAGATGATTAAGCTCACCGCGATGCTGGGGCTGATACTGGGTATCCTGAGCGTCGCTTCGGGAGCCGTCTTCGATGTCCCCATGCTAATGCTAGTGGTAGGCATAGAGTTCCCCCTGGCCATGATACTGGGACTGGTGATCGCGGACAACATTAGGCTTACCTATCCCGAGATTTACATATTCAAGGAAAAGGTCGAGGCAGTGGGAAAGAGCATGAAGGAGGTGGAAGGCCTGAGAAAGACAACCTTCGACCTCGTAGGCGGCCTGGACGACGTCAAGGAGGAGATCAAGGAGGCGGTGATCATACCCCTGCTGAAGCCTAAGATAGCAAAGAAGTACGGGGTCACCCCGTCAAAGGGCGTGCTCCTGTTCGGCCCCCCCGGCTGCGGGAAGACCCTTTTGATGAGGGCAATTGCATCGGAACTCAACGTGGATATGATATACGTCAAGTGCAGCGACGTCATGTCAAAGTGGTACGGGGAGAGCGAGAACACCATAGACAGGTTATTCCGGGACGCACGCAATAAAAAACCATGTATAGTGTTCCTGGACGAGATCGACGCCATAACCAAGAGAAGGGATTTCTATTCCACTGACGACGTCACGCCGCGTATACTGAGCATAATCCTGGCGGAGCTGGACGGTATGGAGGACGCCGAGGGCATAATATTCGTGGGCTCCACCAACATGCCCGACATCATAGACCCGGCCATCATGAGGCCGGGAAGGTTCGACAAGATAATATACGTGCCTCCGCCTGACAGGAGGTCAAGGATCGAGGTTCTGAAGATACATACCGAGAACCGCCCGCTTTCCAAGAGGGTTGACCTTAACGTCCTTGCCACGAAGACCAAGGGCTATTCAGGCGCGGACATAGAGAATCTGGTAAAGGATGCGGCGGTGATTGCAATGAGGGAACGCATGGACAGCGGCCGCAATATCCGGATTTCAATGAGACACTTCAAAATGGCGCTGAGGAACGCCAAGCCGAGCATAACCAGTGATATGGTGGAGGCGTACAAGAAATTGAAAAAGGGTTACGAGAGAAAGAAGGACAGGCGCACTATGAAGAGGGAAGACAGGTCATCTGCCAAAAAGGCTCAACCTGTTGATGAGGAGGGGGATATCGAGCGGGAATGGGAAATGGAGGAGGATACCCTGGGAGAGGGGGAAATAGCAGCCCCGGAAGGGGAGCTGTTCTCGCCGGAGGAGATGCCCGAAGACGAGGAAGATGAGCTGGGCGAAGAAGAGATGAGTCCCCTGGAAGAGGAAGGGGAGGAGATGACCGCGGGGGAAGAGCTGGGCGAGGGAGGATTGGGTGAAGAGGATGTGGAGGAGATCGCTCCTGTCGAGGAGGAGGAATCCATCGAATACGAGACGGTCACGCCGGAGGAGGAATTCAAGGAAGGGAAGAAAAGCGACGAGGAGATAGAAAGGGAGCTTTTTGAGGAAGAGGTGGAAGAAGTAGAGGAGGACGAGTCGGAGCTGTTCACCTTCAAGGAGGACGAGTAATGGAAACACCCCTGTTCCTCCTGGTGGTATTCGGTTTTGCCGCCTTCATGATAGCGGGCTTCTCCATCCTAATTTCCTTGATCCTGGCAGCAGTAACCGGCTTGATCTATATCGCGTTTCGCTACCCCCACATGCCTGATGACTGGCCTTTGAACAAGACCGGGACGGGAAGGTTCCTTGCCCTGACCTTAATAGGGCTGTTGATTATTATACTATTGAACATGGCAAGGGATCTCTTCAACAGCCTGTCCCTCAACACCATCTGTGTCTCCACCCTGATCATTGGCTTCATCGCACTGATATTTATCGGAATAGCCGCACCCAACGGTATCAAGCTCGAACTGGGAGAGGAGTAAAAATATTAACGGGGACAACATATGAACTCTTCCCTATAGATTTAAATAATTGTTTTTTATCATTTGAACCGAAATTAAGATCGGAGACGATATCTAGATGAAAATGACGAGTAAGGGCAGTACAAAAAAGATAGCCGCCAAAGCCCGCATCAACGCCGAGGGCGTTCTGGTAAAGTTCGGTCCCGTGGTTGCCCTGAACTCGTTTTCAGCAAGGGTACCGGAGGGGGTGGTCGGCCTGCTGGGCCCCAACGGAGCGGGAAAGAGCACTTTCATCAAGGCCGCGCTTGGCCTTGTAGAGCCGCAGGCAGGTACCATTACGATTGACGGGCACGATCCAAGGAACGAGACCACCGTGGTCCGCGACCTCATAGGCTACATGCCCGAGCACGAGTGCCTCATCGGTTCCCTCACCGCGGTCGAGCTGGTTTCCTACTTCGGGCAGATTTCCGGGATGACCGGGCGTGACGCGATCCAGAGGGGACACGAGGTCCTGGACTTCATAGGCATAGGCGAGGAAAGGTACCGCAAGGTAGAGGAGTACTCCACAGGCATGAGGCAGAAGGTAAAGCTTGCCCAGGCCATTGTCCACGATCCCCCCATCCTGTTCCTTGACGAGCCCACCAACGGCATGGATCCCCAGGGCAGGGAAGAGATGCTAAAACTCATCACCAAGATAGCAAAGAGCGGAAAAACGATACTGGTATCCTCCCACATACTCCAGGAGATCGAGCGGGTGAGCGAGCACGTGATAATTATAAACAACGGGGCCCTGGTCAAGGAAGGGGGAACAAAGAAGCTCATGGAGGGCAGCGAAGAGATATTCAAGGTAAAGGTCCGGGGCGAAACCGCAGCTATCGAAGCCTTCGTATCCGAGATAAAAAAACATTTCAAGCTATCGGAGAAAACGGACGAATCGGGTCAATACGCCATAATATTGAAGGGGAAAGGGGACAGCGGCCGAATTTTCGAGACTGCCATGAGTACAGGGGTTCAGGTAAGGGAGTTCGGACCCGATACCCAAACCCTGGAAGACGTATTCCTAAGGGCATTTAGCGGAGGTGGCGGCCCTGGGAATTAACCCCATCGAATATCGCCCCTGGGAAGGGGAGAGAACCGGCTACCTGGCCCGCCTTCTGACCATCTCCAAGAACGTGCTCTGGCACAACCTGAAATCAAAATGGATCATCGGCCTTTTCATCATCGGTTCGATACTAGTGCATGTCTTCCCTATATTATTCTATCCTATGATGCCCCACGAAGAGCTTACCCCGGACTTCATGGTGGGCGAGGAGCCGGAACCGGAAGGAGAACCGTATTATACCTCAAATAACCTTAGCGGTCGAGGAGAAATATGGGTGAACGGCGGCTTTCAGGTGAACGGCACGGTAGAGCTGAAAGGTTTGCTTACCATAGTTGGTTCTAACGGGAAATATGACAAAGGTAATGTGGGGCCGAGAGAAGAGCCCACCACAGCAAGTACGGGCATGATATCCGGTAACGGTACTATTACGGCAAACGGCATGCTCAACACCAGCGAGCTTATTGGAAAAGGCATTATGATACAGGGAGAGGTCGCCCTCTACGGCACGTTGAAAATAAACGGAAGCATAGTAGGTCAGGGGGAGGTCGAAGGAGACGTAGTCCTGGAGGGCAAGGGGGAGCTTTACGGAAACACCGCGGAATTCGAGCAGGGAAAGGGGAGGCTTCGCGAAAGGCAGGGCGGTTACTTTAAAACCGGTTTGTTCGTGATTTTCGCTATTCTCCTGGCCGCCCTGGTTTGTAGCGACCTCGTTGCCGAGGATTTCGCCTCCAATTCCTTTGTGCTATAT
>CAZUZU010000178.1:0-5974 GCA_964624865.1 uncultured archaeon | reverse complement strand
CGGGCCTACGTGATCATTGTAAAAGAATGAATAGATTTATTTTGTCCCACAGCTCATCACCTGCCTTGTCATAGCAAAAATATTCCCCTTGTCCAGTATTTGTTTGTGGTAAATTGCGGATGTGTCTACCATCATAGTCTGATATTGTCATCCCTTACCTCCGATCCACATTCGGTTTATTTGTATGTTGATATTGTTCTCATTTGCTCAGCATATCCTGGGAACGGGATCTCCTGCCGGTGCTTCAACTATTCTTTTACCGCCTACCTCGGTCTCAAGGACAACGTATCTCTCATCACTCGTTGCCTTGCCGATTATGGCCGAGTTCTCCCCCCCGGTGGTATTCTTCAATCCCTTGAGGACCTCTTGGGCCGTGTCCGGGACCACTGCAAGGACCGCTTTCCCTTCGTTACCTATGGCCAGCGGGTCTATGCCCAGCAGCTCGCATGCGGCGTTGACCTCCTCCCGAACAGGCAGAACGGCCTCGTCTATCCTTATGCCAATGCCGCTCTTCTCCCGCCATTCATTGAGGAGATTGGCCAAGCCTCCCCTGGTGGGGTCCTTTGCCGCTACCACACCCCCCACATCCAGCGCCTCTCTCATTATCCCGTTAAGGGGCTGAACGTCGCTTTTTATCTCCGTGTCGAAGCCGTAGCCCTCCCTTTCAGACATTACGGCCACGCCGTGGTCCCCGACATATCCGTTAATGATGATCACGTCACCTTCCCGGATATCACGGTCCCTGAGCCATTTCCCTTCCTTTATCCGGTATTCCTCCACCACACTTTTATTATGTTTCAGCTCCGGCCCCGCCCTGCCGATGCCCGCTGTATTTATATAGAGGGAATCCACCGATCCGTTCTCAACGACCTTGGTGTCCCCGGTGACCACGGGCACGCCCGCCTGCCTCGATGTTTTACCCACGGAGTTCATTATCTTTTCCAGGTCCTTTATCGGGAAGCCGGCTTCGATGAGGAGGGAGAGGGATAGTGCAAGCGGCCGGGCGCCTACCATGGACATGTCATTTATGGTGCCGCATACTGAAAGGGTTCCTATGTCTCCCCCGGGAAAGAACAGGGGCCTAACAGTGTACATGTCGGTGGTAATGGCCAGGCCTTCTCTGGTGGAAGAATCGTCCAGGTCCTTCAGACCCAACTCCCCTTCCCTAGGTATGTCCCACCCCTTGACCAGAGGGGGCACGATGAACTTGCCCAAGATCTCGGTCATAGCCTTGCCCCCTGCGCCGTGTATCAGTTCGACATTCGTTTTTTCGGACATGTTATCCCCGGAATATTATCGATATGTGGTATTTATGTTTGATTTAGTTTTAACCAATATAATGTATTGCGAAATATAATGGCTACCTTCCCACCTGCTATTTACCCTTTGTTAATTTTCCCTTTTTATTTTCTTCTTCTTTCTTTTTTCCTTGATTTCCCTCTTTTTTACCTGAAGCATCATCGTCTTTTTTCCCGCTGTCATTTCCCGGCCGTTCTATCATTACCGCCACCCCTGTGAACATGGGACCCCTGATGTCTATCTTCTTGGATTGGCTCATGATGTATCTCTTGGCATGCCCCCCCATCTGGAGGTTGATGTCTCCCAGGTTCTTTACCATTTTCACTTGGTATTTGAACTTGCCCTCCTCCCCCTTCCTTATAAGGGACTCTACCTTGGATGCTATGCCCAGGGCGAAGGCGTCGATGTACCGGTACTCGGTTTTGTTGCTTCCCTCAATAATGTCGTTATATTTGTCGCTCAAGGGGACACCGTAGACCTCACCGCCCTTTACCACCACGTAGTTCTGATAGGCGGGACCGCAGAGGCTGGTTCCTTCCTCCTCCTCGATTAGGAATACCTTTAGGGAATAGCTTTCGCCGTTATTATTACCCTCCTCTTCCAGCCCTCCGTTCTTCTTGGTGAGCTTTCCGTCGTAGATCTTTATCTTGCAGGGTGCCTTGGTGTCGGCGTTCTCCAGGGCTTGGGTAACTATCCGCTCGCTCAATTTGCTGCCGAAACCGGTATCGGGCATCAACTTGGGGCGTATGGAGGCCGCGATCTCCTCGTCGTTGAGGTCCCAGGCACCGTAGAATTGGGGATATACCAGTTCCCTGATGTCCTCGAAGCCTTCCAAGGCCATTATTATCCTCTCGATCCCGAAGCCCAGATTGAACACGTCCCCTTCGATACCGTAGTTCTCAAGGGACCTCTTGCTGTACAATCCCCAGTCAGCGATCTCAGTTTTCCCGTCGAATATCTCGTATTCCTTGCTGTAATAGTTTGAAGCGGCGGTCTTTTCCACGAAATCCACGTCCTCGAACCCCAGCTCTTTGAGTATCTTGGAAACCAGTTCCTTGCCCGCTTCCATGTCTATCTCATCGTCAAGCAGAACGCAGCTGGCACCGAAATGAACCTTCAAATGGGTGGCGTCGAGCCTCTGCTCCCGTCGAAATCTCGGCCCAATGGAAAAAAGCTTGATCGGGTTCTCCCTTCTATGCTGTATCGCTGCCAGGGTGGGATACCAGGCCGCTGTCATGTGGGACCTCAGGGTAAGCTTGCTGGGCTGGGGCTCGATGTCCTTGAACTCAGGGAATATGTTCAAGACCCGTATTGCCCGGTCCCTGCTCAGCTCAAGGCTCTTACTGATCTCCTCCATCAGCTCGTCAGAGTCTATGTTGGCTTCCCTGTACTTCCGAAATATGCGCTGGAGTACGGTGATGTCCAGCCCGTCCTTCACTGCCTGCACCGCCTCGGCCTGCTCCTTGCTGATCCCAATATCCGGTCTGGGAAGGGTGGCCAGATAATATACCCTATCGAGTATTACAGGCGCTTCTTCCCCGTACTGCTTGTAAACATCCTCCTCCGGGATCAGGAAATAGTTTTCCATTTCGTCGAATCCGATGCCAAGGAAGATGTCCCTGGTCCTTTGTATATAGTCGTGCACGGGATGGGAGGAACCTATACCAGAGATATAACTGATCTTGAATTCGGACTTGTTCTTCCTCTTGTTCATGAAATCATCCCCGCTTATATTATTTGAGCCCCGATTTCCTTGGCAAGGATTTTAAAGGCCTCTTCAACGTTATCCCCGGTCAGGGCACTGGTCACGATATAGGACACCTTTAGTTCCTTGGCCAGCTCTGCCAGATCCTTTTCCTCGAATGCATAGCTGTCCTCCAGGTCGGACTTGTTGGCAACAAGAACGAAAGGCACGTCCTTTGCCACCCTGTCAAGGCCCTTGATCCATTTCTTTATATTGTCCAGTGTTTCCCTTCGGGTTATATCGCATACGATGATCGCACCTTGGGTGCCTTTGTAATAGGTTGCCTGTAAGAATTCGTACTCCGGCTGCCCCATTAGGTCCCAGATCATCAGCGTCATCTCCACCTTCTTTCCCTTGATCTTGAGGTCCACGCTCTTCTTGGTAACCTTGGCGCCTATGGTGGAGAGGTATCTTTTGCTGAACTCGTCCAGTACAAAACGTTTGATTAGTGATGTCTTGCCTACCGCCGCGTCTCCCAGCAGGCATATCTTCACCACTACTTCTTCGGCCATACTCTTGAGATAAATATCGAACTCATATTTAAATTTAGGGACTTTTATATACGCCTGTTCCAGCCCAGAGCCCAAAAGACCGGTGTAAACACGTATCTTTCCCCGTTTTTAAAGGTTCCATACTCCTTTTTTCTCATGGCCTTCAACTCCTTTATTCCAGTTTCCTTCCCGGCGGCCTCGTTCCCAAGCAAGTCCCATATTACATCGATGTCCTTCTCCATGTCTTCGGGGCCAAGCATCTTTGAGGATAGTCCGGTGTGGGCCGCCTTTGGTCCCGCCCTTTGAAAGGACCGGAGCAGTTTCCTTCCCGCAATAGGGGCACTTGATTATTAAGGTCTCGGCCTGGATGGTCACGGCCTTTGCGTCCAATGTGGCGCCGCAGTTCCTGCACTTGATCTCCTCAAGGTCCAACTGGCCTGGCAGCTCCAACTTCTGTACCACGGTCATGTTTTGCTTCTCCCTGAGCCCGATGCCGAGCACGATCACCAGGCCCGCGGCAATGAGTATCACGCCGACAAAGAACCTTGAGAAGCTTGCATAGGACGCCATGATGAACAGCACCCCGAAGAACACCAAAATAGCGGCGACGACATAGCCGACTATATTCAAAGCTCGCATTTACCCGAGGTTATGTTCTGAATACTTATGGTTTTTGTATGGGGTGAGATATCGTTGGTAATAAAAACAACATGTATCAATCGCCCTGACCCTGGCGTTCTATTTCCGATCCAAGAAGGAGGAAGCAGGTGGGCATGAGTAAGGATATGTGTTTTATAGATGAAGACACGACTTTGTTATACTAATCCAATTATTCTATAGAGATAAAAAAAATACCCGCCTCCTGTTCATCTCCACTACCCTTTTATATTTACAGGCCATTATCCAGCCCGGTGGACGTATGGAAATCGAGCGTATCCCTTCCGGCATACCGGGCCTGGACGAGAACATAGAAGGCGGTTTTCCCGTCCCGTCAGTGGTCATGGTGCTGGGTGAACCGGGCACAGGCAAGACCACCTTCGCCATGCAGACCCTTTTCCACGGGGCCGAAGCCGGCGAGACCGTATTGTACATCACAGGTATCGGCGAGCCGGTGGATATGATCAAGGCGCACATGAGCAGGTACGATTTCTATGAAGAGGGCCTGATATCCAACGGCAGGGTGCATTTTTGGGACCTGAAGAACGCTATAGAATCACTTGGACCAAAGAACACCCTTGCCGCCGTAAAGAAGCTGGTACATTCCACCGGCGCTAAACGAGCGGTCATCGATCCGCTAACATTCTTTTACATGTTCGAGAGCGAGATGGAATACCGCAAGTACCTGTACGATTTCTTCTCCACCTTGCGCAATATGAACATACTTACAGTGCTGGTAGGCGAGAAACCACCGTCCGCAGCCGTGGACATAGAGGGTTACATGGCGGACGGTATCGTGGTCTTCACGCTGGAGCCATTGGAGGAGAACAAACTGGTATACAAGAACCTGATCCGAATCCGTAAGATGAGGGGCACCAATCACACGAGGGACGTAATGAGCATCGATATCACGGACAGCGGGATGAGGGTCTACCGCATAGAGTGAGGTGAACGAGGTGGCAAAGGAAAATATCTCCTACGGAAGCGGAATCATTGAACTTTCACTGCCCTCCGAGGTAATGGGGGGTAAGCTTGACGCAAAAAAGGGAGGCGGGGAATGCCGACAAAAATGTTCTCTGGAGCAGCCCCTGGGCTCAAAACCGCTTCCCGATCTGGTTATGGGCAAGAGAGTGCTCGTCCTGGTGGACGATTACACCCGCTCGGAGCCGCACAAGGAGATAACAGACACTATTGCAAGAGGTATCAAGGGATGTGCCAATGCCGATTTCGTTGTCGCAACGGGCTCCCACGACCCCGACCTGGACAAGAACGCCAAGGTAGTTGACCCGATCAAGTCAGCCATTGAAAGATTTGACCTGGACGCCTCGTGGCACATACACAGCGGTTACGAAGACAGGTGGACCCGGATGGGAGAGACCGACAGGGGGACCAAGGTGGAGGTCAACCCCATCGCCGACGAGGCCGAGGTCTTCGTGGTGGGTGCGGACATGAAGCCCCATTACTTTGCAGGCTATTCCTGTGCCGTCAAGGACTTCATGCCGGGTATATGCTCCTTTCGCTCGATAGAGATGAACCACTCACATGCCTTGGAAGATAACGCAAGGGCGGGACTTCATCCCTACCATCAAGACGAGAAGAGAAAAGAAAATCCGGTCGCCGAGGACATGGTGGAATCCATGAACATGATAGCTAAGGGCAGACCTATGTTCACCTTATCCACTGTTTCCTCCAACCAAGTGCTCTGGTCCGGCGCCGGCTCCGTACCCGATGTGGTAAGGGCTGGAATCGACTATATAGACGAGAACATGGGCCGTCGAGTTGA
>CAZUZU010000177.1:0-6074 GCA_964624865.1 uncultured archaeon | reverse complement strand
CTGCTGGAAGAGAAACCGGCCATAGGCGGGGTGATGTCCCAGCTGGATAAAACCTTTCCGACCAACGACTGCTCCATGTGCATAATGTCTCCCAAACTCGTGGATGTTGGCCGTCACCAGAACATAGAGCTTATCACATATTCGCAATTATTGGACGTGAAGGGAAAGGCGGGCAACTTCAAGATCAAGGTCAATAGAAAGGCAAGCTACATAGACGGCGATAAATGTACTGGCTGCGAGGAGTGCACCACCGTATGCCCGGTTGACATGAAATCGGAATTCGACGAGGGACTGGCCGTAAGACACGCGGTCTACAAGATGTACCCCCAGGCCATACCCAATGTCGCCACAATCGAGAAACTGGACGGCAAATCTCCGTGCAAGGTAGAATGTCCGGCAAAGGTGAACGCCCAGGGCTATGTCCAGCTGATAGGTAGCAGGAAGTATAAGGAGTCTCTGGAGCTGATAAGGGAACGGAATCCATTCCCAGCGGTTTGCGGCAGGGTATGCCATCATCCATGTGAAACCGGCTGTTTGAGGGCGGAGATAGACGAGCCCGTTGCGATCAGACAGCTAAAGCGTTTCCCCTCCGACGTTGTCATGAAGGAGGGAGAGGAGGCCGTGGTGCCCCTGGAGCCACACCGAAAGGAAAATATTGCGGTGATAGGTGCCGGGCCGGGAGGCCTGACCTGTGCTCTGAAGTTGATCGAAAGGGGATACCCGGTTACTTTATTCGACGCCTCCGACGATCCCGGCGGCATGATGACCTCTGTTATGCCCGAATACAGGATGCCAAAGGAAATCGCCATGTACGATATCCAGCGGGTGTTGGACCACGGTATCGACCTTAAGCGTGGAACCAGGGTAGGCGAGGACGTTACCCTGGCGGAGATAAGAGACAAGTACGATGCCGTATTTATTGCGGTGGGATCCCAAAACCCCGCCAAGTTGAAGGTGGAGGGCGCGGAGGAGGAGGGGGTAATGTACGGCATTCCCTTCCTGCGAGAGGCCAAGAACAAGAGGGTGGAGGGCATGGGAAAGAAGGTGATCGTTATCGGAGGGGGGAACGTTGCAATGGACTGCTCCCGCTCGGCCCTGAGGTTGGGCGCGGAGGAGGTGCATATCGTGTGCCTGGAGACCAGGGACCTCTCCAAGAGGGACCGGATGCCCGCCCACGCCTGGGAGATAGAGGAGGCGGAGGAGGAGGGTATCGTGGTCCACGGCTCCCTTGGTCCCAAGAGGATACTGACGGAAGGTGGAAAGGTCAGGGGCCTGGAAACGATCCGCTGCACCGCGGTATACGACGAGAACCGCAGGTTCTCTCCGAGTTTTTCTGATGAACAGGCCCCGACCATAGAGGGAGACACTGTGGTGATAGCCATAGGCCAGCGTACAGACCTTAGCGGCTTCGAGAACCTGGAAAGCAACCCCTGGGGCACCATCAAAGCGGACGACCTGACATTGGAAACAAGCGTCGAGGGCATATTCGCAGGCGGGGATATAGCCCGGGGCCCCGCATCTGTGGTGGAGGCGGTTGCCGACGGGATAGAGGCCGCGGAATCCATTGACAGGTACATCAACGGCAGGGACATAAGGGAAGGTAGGAAGATAGAAGAAAAGAAGATAGACTACCTGAGGAACGAGGAGGTGGAGGCCAAGGCCCGGGCCCAAATGCCCGCTGCCCCGGTGAAAGAAAGAATAAAGGACTTCAGGGAGGTGGAACTGGGCTTCGACGAGGAGATAGCTGTGGAAGAGGCCAACAGATGCCTTTCATGCTCCATATGCTCCGAGTGCATGCAGTGCGTTAACGAATGCGAGGCCGACGCCATAGATCACACTATGACGGACACTATAGAGGAGATAGACGTTGGCTCCATCATACTTGCCACCGGCTACGACAAGTTCAATCCCAGGATCAAGGAGGAGTACGGCTACGGTCGATACGCAAATGTAATGACCTCGCTTGAATTCGAGAGGATACTTTCCGCTTCCGGACCTTACGAAGGGCACGTTGTAAGGCCCTCGGACGAGAAAGAACCTAAGAAAATAGCGTGGATCAACTGCGTTGGCTCAAGGGACCTGGGCTGCGGTAATAACTACTGCTCTTCAGTTTGCTGTACCTATGCCATCAAGGAGGCGGTGATCGCCAAGGAGCACGTAAATACCATTGAACCCACCGTATTCTTCATGGACATGCGGACTTTCGGCAAGGGCTTCGACGAATACTATGAAAGGGCCAGGGACGAGTACGGGGTAAGGTTCGTCAGATGCAGGATATCCGAGATACAGGAGGACCCTGAGACCAAGAACCTTTTCATTAGGTACGAAAGCGAGGACGGCCGGCTAATGGAAGAGGAGTTCGATATGGCCGTTCTTTCGGTTGGCTTCACGCCCAATAAGAACGTGGCGGAGCTTGCGGAGAAGATGGGCGTGGACCTGAACAAGTACGGCTTCTGCGATATATCGGAACTTAAGCCAGTGGAGACCACCAGGGAAGGTGTTTACGTGTGCGGTGCTTTCTCCGGGCCGAAGGACATCCCTGAAACCGTAATGGAGGCCTCCGGTGCAGCGGCCAAGGCCGGCAGCCTGATCGCCGAGGAAAGGGACACCCTGGTTGTGGAAAAGGAATATCCCCCGGAAAAGGACGTGTCCGGTCAGGAACCGAGGATCGGGGTGTTCGTTTGCAACTGCGGCATCAATATCGGCGGTTACCTTGACGTGCCCGCCCTTGTGGAATACGCGCAGGGCCTGTCCAACGTGACATATGCCGAGGACAACCTATACACCTGCTCCCAGGACACCCAGAAGAAGATCGTGGAAACCATCAAGGAGCACGACCTGAACAGGGTCATAGTGGCATCCTGCACCCCGAGAACGCACGAGCCGTTGTTCCAGGCCACCATCAGGGAAGCCGGACTGAACCCTCATCTCTTTGAGATGACCAACATCAGGGACCAGTGCTCCTGGGTCCACATGAAGGAGCAGGATAAGGCCATGGAAAAGGCAAGGGACCTGATAAGGATGGCAGTGTCCAAGGCCAGGCTGATCCAGGCGCTCCCAGTGGTTTCCATGGACGTCACCCAAAAGGGCCTGGTCATAGGCGGCGGGCTGGGAGGTATGATGTCGGCATTGACCATCGCGGACCAGGGATACGAGGTCTTTATCGTTGAAAGGGAGGGCGAGATGGGAGGTAATCTCCGTCATGTCCACTATACCCTGGAGAACGAGGATATAGATAGCTTTCTCGAGGGCGTAATAAAGAAGGTGGAAAAACATCCGAAGATCAAGATATTCAAGAACTCCGAGATCAAGACCATAGAAGGCTACGTTGGCAATTTCCGCACCACGGTCACGGATGGTACGAACGAGGAGGAAGTGGAACACGGGGTGGTGGTTGTGGCCACCGGGGCCGAGGAATCCAAGCCAAAAGAATATCTCTATGGTCAAGATGAGAGAGTAATCACCCAATCTGAGCTGGAGGAAAGGCTTACCAAAGGGGAAGATTTCAATGAAAAGACAGTGGTGATGATCCAGTGCGTCGGCTCCAGGAACGAGGAGCACCCATACTGCAGCAGGGTGTGCTGTACCGACGCCATAAAGAACTCCCTTAAATTAAAAGAGGACACCGACAAGGTGCATATCTACGTTATCTACAGGGATATGAGGACCTACGGATTTAGAGAGGAGTGGTACGAAAAGGCAAGGGAAAAGGGGGCCATGTTCATAAGGTACGACCTTGACGATAAGCCCGTGGTTAGCAAGGGAGAGGACGGTATCGAGGTCCGGGTGCGCGACCCTATTCTGCAGGAGGAGCTGCAGATAAACGCCGACTACCTGGTCCTGAGCCCTGCCATTATTCCAAGGGAGGATACCGAGGATATGGCCAAAATGCTCAAGGTGCCCATAAACGACCACGGCTTCTTCCTCGAGGCCCATGTTAAGTTGAGGCCGGTTGACTTTGCCACCGACGGCGTGTTCCTGGCAGGCATGGCCCACTCTCCCAAGTTCCTCAATGAGGCTATATCGCAGGCCCACGGTGCGGCCTCAAGGGCGTGCACCATCCTGTCCAAGAACGAGTTCATCACCGAGGCCACCATATCCTCGGTGGACGAGGATTTATGCAGCGGCTGCGGAATATGCGAAACAATGTGCGAATACGGCGCTATCGACATCGTGGAGAACGAGAAAAGGCCGGGGAGAATGGTCGCCCACGTGAATCCGGCCTTGTGCAAGGGATGCGGCTGCTGTTCGAGCGCCTGCCCGGCGGACGCCATGCAGCAGAAAGGGTTCAAGAGCCATCAGATCCTGGCTATGATAGACGATTTTCTCTATGAAGGGGTCGCACCCAAGTTCTGACGAACGGAGAATATTATAGGCGTTGCCTTCGTCATCTTATTACTCCGTTGGCGATTATATACCTCCCGAATATAACGGTGTTGTATAACACCGTTAACTTTATTTACCGGGAGGGGCATACTCTTTTTACCATGAGACTGGCATGTATAATTGTCTTGTATAGGGAGGAGTAAAAATGAAGATAAACGTGTATCTGTGCGACTGTGGTGAGAATATTGCAGGCATCCTGGACCAGGACGCCATAGCCAAAGAGATTTCCGGAATAAATGGAGTGAATGCGGTTAAGAGGTACGATTTTCTATGCTCGAGTAAGGGCGTAGAGTACCTGGCCGAGGATATAAAGAAGGACGGGGCCAGCCACGTAGTCATAGCGGCATGCACACCCAAGAAACACGAGGCAACGTTCAGGAGGGCATGCAAGGAGGCCGGCCTGAACCCTTATCTTATGCATATGGTAAATGTTAGGGAGCACTGCGCCTGGGTAACCAAGGACAAGGGAGAGGCTACGGCAAAGGCCAACTCATTGATCAAGGCGGGCATAGAGAGGGCAAAGCTTCAGGAGCCGTTGGAGGAGAAGGAGATGGACCTTAAATCGGACATTCTGATCATAGGCGGGGGTATCGCAGGGGTGGAGGCCGCCCTGGTCCTGTCGAACCAGGACCGCAACATGTATCTTGTGGACAAATCGCCCTGTATCGGGGGAGCGGTGGCTAAATTCGAAGAGGTGTGTCCGACCCTCGAGTGCTCGCCCTGCATGGTGGCCGACAAGCTGCAGGAGGTGCTTAGAAGGCCGAACATCAATGTTCTTACCAACAGCAAGGTCCAGGAGGTTCTCGGCTCCGTGGGAAATTTCATCGTCACCGTAAATCGAAAGGCGAGGTACGTAAGCGAGGACAACTGTATCGGATGCGGTCTATGTTTTGAGGCCTGCCCGGTGGAGGTGCCAAACGAATACAACGAGGGAATAGGTACCAGAAAGGCCATCTACATCCCGTATCCCGGGTCCCTGCCTAACGTTCCGATCATTGACGCAGAGAACTGTATACGGCTGGGAGGCGGGGAATGCAGCGCATGCAGCGAGGCCTGCGGTTTCGACGCCATACGTTACGACGATGAAGACGAGGAAATAAAACTGGACGTGGGCGGTGTAATAGTGGCCACCGGCGGCGGGAACTTCGATCCCGGCGAGATCAAGGAACTGGGTTACGGGACAATAGACGATATCTATACGAGCATGGAGTTCGAAAGACTTGCTGCAAACAACGGACCTACCGACGGGAACATAGTGCTGAAGAACGGCAAAAAACCGGCTTCGACGGTGATACTCCACTGCGTGGGCCGTAATGAACTGGGCTACTGTTCAGGGATATGCTGCATGGCCGCTGCCAAGTACGCCCATTTCGTAAGGGAAAAATGCCCGGACGCGGAGGTTTACAACGTGCACACGGATATCGTTTTGCCGGGGAGGAGCGGTCAGCAGTTCGTTAACAGGGTTAAGGAGGAGGGTGTCGACTTTATTCGGAGAGATGAAAACAGTATGCCAAAGGTAACCAAGGCAGGTGACAAGATCGAGGTCACATTCACCGAGAAGGGCGGAAAGAAGCGGAAGATCAACACGGACATGGTGGTACTTTCCTGCGGCATGGAACCCACCCCGGACGTGAAGAACCTCGGGGAGATGCTGGAGCTTGCAACCGAGGAAAGCGGCTTCTTCGAGG
>CAZUZU010000176.1:0-6079 GCA_964624865.1 uncultured archaeon | reverse complement strand
ACGAGGAGATGGAAGGGGAGGAAGACGAGGAGATGGAAGGGGAGGAAGACGAGGAGATGGAAGGGGAGGAAGACGAGGACGTCACCCCGCAGGAGGAGGCGGAGCTGGAGGACGAGGATAGAGGGCGGGTAACGGAGTAGCAAGAAAAAGGAGCTGCTCAAGTGAATGGATAAGGGTAACAATCCTCCCTCATTCGTCGCTGTCCACAAGCTGTCGAAGGGCCCCCATCGCCTCTGAGAATTCGGGAACGTGTTTGGTCAGGCCCTCCATCTCGATGTCCCACCTGGCGGCCAATCTCTCGCATCTGGCCACTAAGGTCTTTTTGTCATATTCCAGGCCATAATAGCTCAACTTTCTATCGATAAGTTCCCTGTCTGCTTCGCATCCGGTTTTGGCAAGCATCATCAGGTCGTATAGATCCCTGGGTTTATCCCGGACATATAATGCCCTTGTCTTTTCAGCCAGCATCTCTTGGGGATGCATGATATTTATCACATACGATAGTATATCCGGGTACACCGGGTCCAATCTCATATGGTTCGGCTCGAGTAAAACCTCCTCACGGCGGCTCGCCTCCAGTCTTATGGAGCACACTCCGCGGCGGTTGCGATAGAGGGGGCCGACTATCTTCATCCTGAACGCCAGCGTTAGCTCATCGTCTCTCAAGTTGTCAATATCCGCATCGTAGCCGTAGTCCTCCAGGGTTTTCATTGCCGTCTTTTGCGCTTTTTCAGGATTCAGGGCCGAGACCAGGGTGAAATCCAGATCCTCGGAAAAACGGGAACTAATGCCCGTCTTCTGCAGGGCCGTGCCTCCCTTGAAAACCATCAGATCGCCGATATCTCGTGATATGCCGCCGAGTATCATGTGCTGGAAATAGTCCTTCTCCACATGTCCCAGGGTATAGCCCGTTCTTCCCAAGTATCTCTTAAGCTCCTCTCTTTCCATCATATCACCTTGTTTGCGATAACACGCCAGTTCATGTCGTACTTCCCGGTCCGCTCATTGGCGGGGTCCAAGGGAACAAAGGTATCGGAGAGCTCGACTGAAAGGTCGGACGGGGTGCATTCATAACCCGCCGTTTTGAGCATGTAACCCGCCCTTTTTATAACGGACTGGCGCCCCGTTCTCTCCGCGTATTCCAGGGTCTTTTTAGGATCGATACCATCATTTACGCATTGGAAGGTCTCGTCCGCAGGGGCGTAACGAGGCAGCATCAGGGAATCGACAATTGCTTTTTCTTTCTCCGCCACAACCGCGATTTTCTTCCCCCTTCTCGTCTTTGCCATCCCAAAGATGAGATCAGGGGTTAATTTCACGAACCTGACGACATAAGAGCCCGAGTCCAGCTCGATATCTATGTTGCCGGACCTTTTCGGGTTCACCACGTCGATGATGCGGACGAATTGGGTCGTTGTCCCGTAGTGCTCGAAGGCGGCCATGAAGGACACGTAGGAAGGAGAATAGATACCGGAAGCAACCGCCAGCACATGTGACGAGGGAAGAGTGTATACCCCCCTTATGACCCTCACGACTATACCCTTCGCCACCGCCCTTGCCAATCCATCCGATGCGGTGTGCATGTCGGTTCGAAACATCAGGGCGACCTGTCTGGTGGTCAGACACCCCTGGCCGCTATCTTCGAACGCCCTTACCAGTTCCAAGTCGTTCATGTTGCATACATGTTTATTCTGACATATATGTGTTTTGATTGGTTTTGTTCTAATTTTTTAAGGATAATCTCATATGAAACATATATTAACACGGAATAACCTCAAGACTCGAGCACTGCAAAGCAGACATATGGGAACAAAGATATTTATTCGGTTTTAAGGTGGAATGGAAATACAGCGAAGGGGGAGCTGGGGGAGGATTTCTGGGAGGATGGCGACGAGGAAATAGAGGAGGCCGAGGAAGAGCCGCGAGACGGCAAGGAAGGGGAGATGGAGGAAGACAAGGTGGGGGAGGACGATACGGAGGAGCTGGGGAGGACATGGGGGAGGAAGACGAGGACGTCACCCCCGCAGGAGGAGGCGGAAATAGAGTAATAAGGATAATAGCTCCCGGCAAAGATTGGACACCCCAGCCCGTTTTATGGTGTAGATTGGATAATGATGCTACAGCTGAATTTACGTTTTATATTCCTTGGAAAATATTATTTACACATTATTGTTTGTCCGTCATAATAAAATAAACTTGATTTGGGTTGAGGTAAATGAGGACAAGAATAGAAGCAGCAATGGTTGTATCGTGCCTTTTGTTCGCATCGTTTTTTATGCTCTTTGACGTGAATGACGGGTTTGATAAGGAGATAACTGTGGGAACGGAGAATGAGCATGACCACATTTTCGTGGTAAATGCTAATGAAGACAAAGTAAACGACAACAAAAAAGACAGGGCAGGTGGAAGCTTTGGTGGCGGCACGGGCATTCTGGGCGATCCATACATCATCGAGGACGTATACGACCTCCAGAACATGAGCTCCGACCTTTCGGCCCACTACGAGCTGGGAAACGACATCGACGCCTCCGATACCGAGAACTGGAACGAGGGTGCGGGTTTCGAGCCAGTGGGCGGTCCGGGCGGTATGAGCTTAAATTTCAGAGGCTCGCTGGACGGGCGGTATCATGCGATTAAGAACCTTTACATCAACAGACCGGGTGAGAATAATAGCGGTCTTTTCGGGTACATGCACAGCACCTCGGAGGTCAGGGACTTGGGGCTTATCGATGTTAACATTGTGGGTAATGATTATGCCGGCGGTCTTGCCGGTGAGGCCGATAGTGAGATAACGAGTTGTTATGTGACCGGAACGGTGGAGGGCGATCAATATATCGGCGGTCTTGTTGGTTTCTATTTCGGTGATCTCATATCATATTCCTATTTTCATGGGGATGTAATCGGTTTCGATACTACTGGCGGTCTAATCGGATGGAACATCGGTGATGTGGAAATGTGTTACAGTACAGGTACCGTTGCCAGCTTTTTTATGGCGGGCGGTCTGGTTGGGAACAATGGGGCCGACATCCATGATTGTTATTCCATTTCAGCAGTGAACGGTGGCGGCGGAAACAGCTTTGGTGGACTTCTAGGAGCCAACGTAGGACATATTTATTATAGCTATTCCACCGGTGCAGTTTCCGGTAATCTGGAGGTTGGCGGATTCGTGGGGGATGACGCTGGGGGGACTTACACTCATTGTGTCTGGGACGTGGAAACTTCCGGCAGAACGAATGGTGACGGGGGCCCCCCTGACCCACACGGGCTTGAAGGATGGACAACCTCCATGATGAACTCCGAAACTCAGTTCCAAAATGAGGGATGGGACCTCATTGACGTCTGGTGGATGGAAGATGTTTATACACGCCCGTTCCTACGATCAGAATGGAACACAACGATAAACAACAGCCACCAGCTTCAGCTCATGGCGATGGACTTGGACGCTGACTACGTCCTGGGATGCGACATAGACATGAGCGATGTCGTAAACAACGCCAGCATGTGGGGCACCGACTCCACCGCCGGCGCGGGCTTCGTGCCGGTGGGTACTGTTACCGAAAGTTTCACCGGATCTATGGATGGGCGGAACCGCGTCATCACCGGGCTTTACATCAACCGTGAATCTCAGATAAGAGTGGGCCTCTTTGGGCAGATCGGTCCGAGTGCCGCCGTATCACAGGTGTCACTTGTGGATTGTCAAGTTAAAGGCTCCACTTTCACCGGCATCCTGGTAGGATATCTGGACAGCTCGGCATCGGTATCTTACTGTGATTCTTCCGGCACGGTCTCCGGAGCCGGGGGCACCGGTGGTCTGGTAGGATATGACAACGGCGGCACTATAAGATACTCTTTCAGCTCAGCGACAGTGAACAGTGCCCAATACGGTGGAGGTCTTGCGGGTTATTCCAGCGGGGAAATCTCTTATTCCTATGCTGTCGGCGATGTTGATACGCATTCCCAGAATTCTGCGGGGGGATTACTGGGATATTCCAATGTGGCCACGGTAAGCAATTGCTATGCCACCGGTAAAGTCAATGGTGACAGTGCGGTTGGCGGCCTTGTCGGTCTCAAGTACGGGAATGTGGTCAACTCGTATTCTTCCGGCCAGGTGACCGCCTCAGGGACCAATTTTGGCGGCTTCATAGGCAGCTATGGCTCCGGTTCTGAGACAGGCTGCTTCTGGGACATTGACACATCGGGCCAGGCGACAAGCAAGGGCACCGAGGCGGGCCTCTCCACCTCGGAAATGATGACCCAGGCGACATTCACCGGCGCAACCTGGGATTTTACCTCCACCTGGTGGATGGCTGATGGTAGTACCAGGCCCTTCCTCCAGATGGAGTGGTCCGGGCCGATAAATAACAGCCACCAGCTCCAGCTCATGGCAATGGACCTTGACGCTGATTACACCCTGGCATGCGATATTGAGATGCGGGACGAATTGACGGACAACGCCAGCATGTGGGGTACCAACGAGAGCTGGGGAGGGGGGTTTGTTCCGGTAGGCGACAACGTCCATGAATTCACAGGCAGCCTGGACGGATGCGATCATACGATTACTGGGTTGTACATCAACCGCTCCGCCGCCGATTATGTTGGTTTCTTTGGCCAGATCGGTACGGGTTCCCTTGTCGAAAAAGTCGGTCTGGTTGATAACGTCGTGGTCGGGGATGAATATGTCGGTGGACTTATCGGTAAGATATTTCAGGGAATTGTAAACAGATCGTATACCGCAGGTCAGACCATTGGGCGTTATCGGACAGGAGGCCTTGTTGGAGTTAATAGTGGAAAAATAAACAATTCCTACGCAACTGGCCACACTACGGGAAGTACGAATTACGTGGGGGGCCTGGTTGGGCTCAATTTAGGTCTTGATACAATTATTAACAACTCTTACGCCACGGGAACCGTAATCGGGGAAGCTAACTATGTTGGTGGTCTGGCAGGATATAGCAATGGAAAGATTAACAGCTCATACGCTACAGGAACCGTCAAGGGGAATCGGATCGTTGGTGGTTTTATCGGAGATAATGTCGGCTCGATTCTAAACTGTCATGCCACTTGTTACTTGAATATCACGTATATTGCGGGAGAAAATATCGGAGGCTTTGCCGGACGAAATTATGGCTCCATCGAGCACTGTTTCGCTACCGGTGATGTACATGGTGGCACCTCAGACCGCGTTGGTGGCTTTGTCGGAGGGAACCACGACCCCATCACCAACTGCACGTCATCCGGCAATGTCAGGGGGGAAACGTCCGTGGGAGGATTCGCAGGGTTCAGCGAGGGAGAGACCACGAACTGCACTGCCAGCGGCAATGTGAACGGAACGGGGGATGATGTAGGCGGCTTTGTCGGAACGAATGACGGGCCGATATCCAACTGCTCGGCCATCGGTTATGCGGACAGCGAAACAGGGGTGAACGTCGGCGGCCTTGTCGGCCTTTCAACAGGTCGAATTGAGAATTCCTCCGCGGTTGGAACTGTCAGCGGCAATGAGAATTTCGTCGCCGGGTTGGTGGGAAGAAATGAAGGTGGCGTCATAGAATACTCTCACGCCTCGGGAACAGTCACAGGAGAGCGTTGGGTTGGCGGTCTCGTTGGCTATAACAACGATGGTGAGGTGAATAACTCCAACTCCACCGGGAACACCACCGGCAATGACCTCTACACAGGCGGCCTTGTCGGTTATAACAGGCTGGGAGGAATAACGGATTCGTTTGCGAGTGGAAATGTCAATGGAACCCTATATGTCGGCGGTCTGGTAGGATACAACTATGACGCCCCTGTAACGGTCTCATACGCAACCGGCAACGTCTGCGGAGACCAGTATGTCGGCGGATTTGTAGGAAGGGATTCTAGCGGGACCGTCAGCAACTGCTATGCCACGGGAAACGCCGACGGAGCCGACTATGTCGGTGGATTTGTCGGACATATTCAATCCGGCGGGACGGTCGGCAACTGCTACAGTACTGGAAACGCCAAAGGAGCCGACTATGTCGGTGGATTTGTCGGCAGCAACGTTGCGGGGTCCATAACCCACTGTTACAGCATAGGCGGCGCAGCCGGAACCGCGGAC
>CAZUZU010000175.1:0-6084 GCA_964624865.1 uncultured archaeon | reverse complement strand
CCCAGATGTGCCCTATTTTATCACTACATTAGCCCAACCATCTCCATGATTTCCTTCTGAAGTTTAGTCAATTCTGGAAGTTCCTTACTACCATCAGTGTAAGACACTTCTCTGACCCCTTCCAGGGTTGTTAAGCAGGAACCTAATGAGGTTCCATCATCCAACTTCGTTCGAAGAAGGCTCAGCATCAAGTAACCAATGTACGACAACATGATTCTGGAACGGGTCGATTCCTCTTTATTACAGTTGATAGGAGTCAATCCACGCTTCTTCATAAGTTGGAAGGTCTTCTCGATCACATCTTTCTCTCTGTATGCTTTCAGAACATCCGCAGCATTCAAATCGGTGGTTGTGAACAGAACTGTCTTTCCGAACTTGTTGGTTGTTCTCTGTATAGATTTATGCTTGAGGTTGTATGTGAACTTCCAGCGGCTATAATATTTCTTGAATTTGAAGCCGAAATAAGTTCTGTAATTGCCACAAATTCCTTTAAGTTCCTCGTCTAAATCTATCGCGGTGTCGAATTTCTTATCGGAAATCTCTTCCAATTGATTCTGTACTTCGGCAAGTCCTTCGTAGAATGACTTGATCTGTCTATCCTTCTTCTCGACATCATGATAGACAATCACTCGAAAATCATCTTCCTTGTATTCCTTGGAAAATATCACATGCTTAGGATACCTCAGCAAATTTCGAGAATTTTCAATCTTGACGCTCTTTGTCAGAGCATTTTTGGTAATCTTCAGATGCGATGCCAGAGCCCCTATTACATCATATTCCGCATCGATGATCTCGTTTATGTTCCGTTTACTATAGAAACCTCTGTCAAGTATCAGCACAACATTCTGTATCCCGAATAGCTTCAGTTCCTTGACAAACGAATGGATGGTGGATACACTCACGATCTTTCCAGGAAGTGTTTTATGATGAAGCGGAAGTTTGTTCTTCAATGTAACTCCCAAAACCATGTTTATTTGTTTCTCTCCGGTAATCTTGTAAGCATGACCATATTGAGCCAAATCGTTCTCGTCACCATGATATGTTAAGGCTGTCAGGTCATAGACAGCAACGTCCAGATCCTCCGGAAATAATTCTTTGATCCGGTTTGTTATCGCTCCTTCAATTATTCCAGAAACATCCGGTTTTGATTCAGAAAGCAGATCAAGGATGCCCCTGACCTTCTTTGGAGTGAAATCATCCGAGGTTAGTTCGACTCTTTCCTTAAGCGATGAACGCGAGAACCAATTTTGAACTGATCGTATGGTCATATCGGAAGAGATCTTGTTTATGGCCAGAATAACTATCTTCGTTCCGATGTTCTCTATTCGTGTGGATAGTGCAAGTGAATCCTGGATTATTTCCGGGAGTCTGAACTCCAAAGCTACCTTGTGAAGTGCCATATGAGTTCCATAATCCAGGATTTCTCTGAGTCCGCTTCTTTTCCTTTTTGGTGGTATGATCTCTTTCTTTCCGTCCTTCTCCACTTCAATTCCCAGGTACACGGTTTCTTGTTTGACCTTCTGAGTGCCTTTTTCTCTATATGATCTGACCTCGTACACATAGTTGTTACCTGTGTTCGGATTGGGTATACGTCTTATGAAAGTCATGTAGTGATAATATCACTACAAGTATATAGTACTTTCTATCGAATCATCAATGCCTGGCCTAATTTTCAATTAAGTATGTAGTGTTATTTCAGGGCACATCTGGGTTCTAATCGTAATTGATCCGTGGCTGTAACCGCAATCGAGGGTATTTCGTTTTTTGAGCCAGTCCATGGTCAGATGGATGGGACTTGCGACAACCTCTGATATCTGTCATCATACTGCGATTATGTCCAAAAATAATTATATAGTATTACAATATTATGAAATGAAGAATTCGCGGTGTGATGAGGAATGGCTGAAAAATATGCGTATTACGAGGAAGAGGGCGATAACAGGCTGAAGCTTGGGGACAAGGAGGGCGCGCTGAAGAACTATGACAGCGCTATCGAGCTCTTCCCTTACAATGACGGGATATGGGTGAAGAAGGGCAATATTCTTGCGTCAATGAAGAGGTTCGACGAGGCCATAGAGTGCTACAACACGGCCTTGTACGTGAACCCCAACAGGGAGAAGGCCTGGCACGCTAAGGGCCTGGCCCTTCATTTCCTCAAGAAGTTCGACGAGGCCATAGAGTGCTTTGACAAAGCCATCGAGATACACCCCGACTACGACACAACCTGGCACGCAAAGGGCGTGGCACTCTACCTGATGGAGAGGTACGAGGAGGCGCTCAGGCACTTCCAGAGGGCGCTGGACATCTACCCCCTTCACAAGAACGCCCAGAAGTTCAAGGAGGAATGCATAGCAAAGCTCAAGGAAAAGGGCGTGTCGCCGGATACAATACTGTCTGCGGCGACCCGGGCACCGAAGGTCGTGGCCGAAAGGGGTAAAAAAGGCCCGACCATAGTCTCCTCCAGGGCCAAGGAGCTACAGGAGCGGTTGGAAAAGGGCGTGGGCAAGGAGGAAAGCGAGGAGCAGAGAAGGGAGAGGGAGCAGGCCGAGAAAATCGTGCTTGACGCCCAGAATCTGGTGACCTACCTGGAGCGAATGGGCATACATATCCAGGAATCCAGGGACATGCTCATCGAGGCCGTGGCCAGTTTCGAGAGCGGCGACTACACGGACGCCAGCGAGTTCGGCACCAAGGCAATCAAGATAGGCGAGAAGGTCAAATCCTACCACAGGAGGGCGGTGGAGACCGTTTCAGACGTGTGGAACAGGGTGAGGGAGATCATTAACATCGGGGCCCAGTGTCCCGAGACCGACGCCCTGCTCGACATAGCCAGGGACAACATAAAATCAGGCAAGGTAGAAAAAGCGTTGGAATACGCAAAGAGGGCGGAGGAATCCATAGCCACCGAGGAGGAGAGCGTTCTCAAGGACATGGCCAGGGAAAAGCTCGACAGGATGCGGAACAGGTTCAAGGACCTCAAGGACTTCTATCCCGACGGCGACTACAGGGACATTGAGAAGCACCTCCTTGGTATAGACGCCACCATTGTCGAGGGCAACTACCGCAGGGCCATCGACCTTCTCAACAGGGCGGAGCAGAGCATAGACGACGAGAGGTTCAGGGCCAAGAGGAGGGTGATCAACCAGGAGATAAACATCACCCAGACGCTTTTGATGGACGCCAAGGAGCTAATGGCGGGCCACGAAGAGAACATAGACGCGGCCAGGGACTTCACAGCCACGGAGGAGATACTGTCCCAGGGCAGGGAGGCCTACCAGGAAGAGAGGTACGACGAGGCCCTTGACCTGGCCCGAAAGGCCAAGGAGAGCGCCAGGAGCGTCAAGAGATTCGTGGAAAGTGAGATGGCGGATTACCTGCAGGCCCGGGCCGCGAAACTGGTCAAGGACCTGGATTCGAACCAGGTGCAGATTGACGACGAGCTTAAGAGCATGATGAACAGGGCGGAGAGGGCCAAGAAGGATTCGATATATCTACATTCCATCGAACTTGGAAAACAGATACTCGCCGAGCTGGAGGACGTGCACGAGGAGCATTTCAAGAAGAAGGCGGAGGACCGGCTGGCAAAGGTGGACCGCATTATAGCAAACGCCAGGAAGGCGGGGGTAAGGGTTGACGAGACAGCCGAGAGGGCGGACGGGATAAGAAAGGACGTTGCAGAGGGCAGGTTCAAGTCCGCTCTAAGCTCCCTTGATTCAATATCCGCCAGAGTGGAAGAAATAAAGGGTAAATCGCTCATGAACCTGGCGGTGGAGGAGATACAGAGGGTGAACAACGACCTAACGGGGGCGGACACCATAGGCATCGACGTGGGCGGCATAAGGGGGACCATGGAAAAGGCGAAGACCTCTTACGACAGGGGGGAGTATCCCGAGGCGCTGGAATACGTTAACCTTGCCGAAGAAACACTGGACATGAGGAGGGAAAGGTACGATTCTGTGATAAGGATACTCGCCGAATGCGGCAACGATATTGAGGACGCGGAGAAAATGGGGCTCAAGACCGCCGACCTGGAGGAGGCCCGCAAGATGAAGTTCGAGGCCGAGAGGGCCCTTGCGGAGAAGGATATCTCAGGCTCGAAAGAACTGGCCGAAAAGGCAAGGGACCACGCCAGTAAATTGAAGAAAGAGGAGATGAAGAGGCGCGCCCTGGACAAGATGACAAGCATTCCCAACGAGATAAGGGACCTCGAAAAACTTGATGTGGATACCCGGGGCCTCAACTCCCTGTTCGATGAGGCCAGGATGTCCTACGAAGGGGGAAGGATAGAGGAGGCCTACCAGCTGGTCAACAGGGTGGAGGAACTCACCCGCAATTCCAGGAAGGAGGCGCTCTCAATGAAGGCCAAGGACAGGATCAATCACGTCCAGGGGCTCCAGGCAGAGGCGCTGGAGAGGAACATAAAGATCGATAAGGCGGTGGAGGAGATAGTAAGCGCCCAGGAAGCCCTGGTCAACGAAGATTTCAAGGAGGTGGAGAAGCACTGCGACAGGGCGGAGGGGGAACTCAACAGGGCGAGGATGAAGGGCATGGTGACCCAGGCCACAGACAAATTATTGGAGGTGGGGGGGAGGATAAAATCATTGTCTTCAATGGGGATCAACACATCAGAGGCCAGGGACCTTTTCGACAGGGCCAAGAAACTGGTATCCGACGAGAGGTACGGCAAGGCCATCGAGGAATTGGAGGACGTAGAATCCATACTCGGTAACCAGCAGTGGCGCTACAACAAGCTCAAGGACGACATCACCCAACTTGAAAAGAACGTCGGGGATATTGAGCCGGTTGACTCGGAGGAAAAGGTAACCGACATGCTGACCAAGACCAAAACCTCTTTCCAAGGAGGCGACTACACGCTCGCCGAGGCCCTGGTAAACAAGCTGAAGAACACTTTGGCAAGACACATGGAGTCCCTGAGAAGGGAAAGGACGGAGGAGAAGCTGAACAAGCTCAGGGACGGGCTTCAGATGCTTCAGAAGAACGGCTACGATTCACCGGAGATCTATAACACACTCCGCTCCGCCCAGCAAGCCTTTTCATCCGAAGATCTGGAGGAATGCGACTCACTGCTTGACAAAGGCCTGGAGAAGCTGGAGGAGGAGCAGGACAAGGTGCTTACCAGGATCGCCTTGGACAACATTGCCCGGGTAAGGGACAAGATAGACGAGAGAAGTACCCTGGGCAAGGACGTCGGTAAGGCAAGGATGCTTGTGGAGGACGCAATGAGGGCGGTTGAGATCGACAGGTACGAAAAGGCCATAAACCTGTGCGGCGACGCCGAGGACGAGATCGAGGAGGCGCTGCATTCGGAGACCTCTTCCGGCCTGGAGGAAAGAATTTCAAAGATCAAAGATAATATCCGGGTCATCAATTCCGGCGGGGGGGCGGTGAGCGAATCAATACAGAACCTCGTATCCCAGGCGGAGGATTCCCTGGCCAAGAGGGAATACAACAATGTAAAGGACCGGCTGGAGAAGGCGGAGGCCGCTCTTGACGACGAGGCGAGAAGGATGAAGAGACAGAACGCCCTCGACATGCTTATCGAGGCGCAGGGCACACTTGAAGACGACGTGATATCAAGAGCGAAATCAAGCTTCGAGAACGAGGACTACGACACGGCTATCGACCTGCTCTCTAATGCTGGACCAGAGAAAGGTGCCGTTGCGGAAAAGTCCGAGACGGCCGTCTCTCCAAGCCCGGTGAACACAGACCTCGGGGTAACCGAGGCCAAAGAGCCCTCGGTCAAGGAGCCGGCAGCGGACAGCTCGGGTGTGGAGCTGCACAAAAAACTCGCCAGGGCATCCCTGGACGAGGCCAGGAAACTTGGCATGAAAACATCTCACGAAAAGGATGCAATGCGGACGGTGGACAAGCTGGCATCCCAAGGGAAGACCCAGGAAGCCGAGGACATGGCCAAGGAGGTCAGGAACCGGCTGGAGGACTCCATAGTCTCCTTTAACCAGATAAGGACGGTGGTCTCCCAGGAGATAAGGCCCAGGTTCGACGACCTGAGGTCAATGGGCGTGAACACCATCATATTCGATTACAGTGTCAACGAGTCTCTTC
>CAZUZU010000174.1:0-6192 GCA_964624865.1 uncultured archaeon | reverse complement strand
TACGCATAAAATGCCCACTGCTGTCACTTGCGTGACCTGGTCGTCAAGTTTACGTGATTGATATGCCTATCCAAAACTTGCCGAGGTAGCTAAGCCCGGCTTAAGGCGCCGGCCTTGAGAGCCGGTTCCCTTCACTGGGAGCGAGAGTTCGAATCTCTCCCTCGGCGTAGTTTTTCTTTGGACCGAGATTGATTTGTTGCTGACAAAGAAAACCTACGGTAAAAGAAACCCGCAGAGGGGGCACACTTGGAAATGTTACTGATCAAGTCCGGTACCCCTCTTTCCCCCCGCCGAGAAGTTACGCCTTCTGGTGAGATGCGAGAATACGACCAATTCACGTTCCGGATCACTCCTCGCCTTCCAAACAGCTCTTCATCCAGGCCTTTAGGATCAGGTGGCGGAGGTCTTCCGTGGTGGGGGCCTCGATCCACTCCTTGTCGAAGTCTATGAGCTCGGCCAGGCCTACCAGCCACATGAGCGAATGCAGATAGAAATGCTCCTGGTCCGGCGAGGCGACCACCACGAAGGCGGCGTGGGCAGGCGGGTAGTCCTTGGAGAAGAAGGTGCCCTTCTTCGCCCTTACCATTGCCATCTCGAACCGGTTCTTGCCCGGGATCTTCAGTGAGATTATGGCATAGCCGTGGGTCACTATGATGTTGGAGTCCCTTTCACGCTTGATTATTCGCCTCCGCAGGTTCTCCTCGCTTATGTTCAGCCTTTTGGCCAGGGGCGGCGCTATCTCGTTGGCCAGCTCAATGGGCGGGAGAAAAAAGGGGGAATCCAAGACCACCGCGTTCTCGATCTTTTCATGGAACCTCTTTTCGGTGATGTCGTCCCTTTCGATCAGAACCTCCCTGAGCTCCTCGTCCACCATGTGGCTGGTCCTTTTCCTGCCCAGTATCCTCTCCACCACGTGCAGGAGGGCGTATTCCCTTTTGATCCTGCCGTAGGCAAAGAACAGGAACCACAGGTAGCCCAGGAAGAGGAACAGGGCTGCGGTTACCATGGGCCAGAATCCCATCTGGAATATCAGGAAGCCGTATGCGGAGATGGCGATGGCCTGCACCCAGGGGTAACCCGGCGCCCGGTATTTCGGGCGGTAATGCCTCAGGTTCCCCTCGCGCATGAATATTACGGCGAGGTTGGCAATGGTGAACAGCACCAGTTGGAGAGTGGATGCGGTCTTGACGAAATCCTCGAGATCTAACAATAAAATAACAGCGATCATGATACCCGAGGTGGCCGCAATGGAGACCCAGGGGGTGTCAAAACGAGACATATTGCCGAAGCTCTTTGGCATCAGCTCGTCCTTCTCCATTGCCATGGGGCTCCTAGATGCTGCCATGATCCCTGCGTTCCCGGTGGACACATATGCCAAGAGCCCGGCAAAGCTGAGCAGGGCCAGGGATATCCATGCCGCCCATTATCACCTCCCCGCCGTCCGCCACCGGATGTAATGAATTGACCAGGTCCTGGTGGGGAAGAACCCCCAAGGTGACGGATATTACGGCCAGGTAGAGCAAGGATACCACTCCCCAACTGAGGAACATGCCCTTTGGCAGGTTCCGGCCGGGGTCCTTAACCTCTCCGGCAACGGCAGCTATCTTCGTGGTGCCGGCAAATGAGATAAAGACCAGGCCGGCGGTGGCGAATATGGAATTGGGGCCGTGGGTCATGAAAGGCGTAAAATTGGAAAGTTCCACATAGAAGATACCCACCACGATGTAGAGTATCAGCAGTGCTATCAGGGTGGCCACCAAATAGATCTGGAACCTGCTTGCCAGCTTTACGCCCAGGATGTTCAAAACCATGAAGACGAGGCAAAAAGCTATGGCCACCAGTTTGATCTGGAAATAAGACATGCCGGGATTGAATATTACCAAGAACATTCCCATTCCAAGCAAAGCGAAGGCCGATTTGAAGGCCAGGGATATCCATGCCGCCAATCCGCCCAAGGTCCCCATTATCGGGCCCATGCTCCTTGAGGTGAAGTAGTATATACCTCCCGTCTTGGGCATGGCAGTGGTGAGCTCCGCCTTGGACAGGATAGTGGGTATTATCAGTATGCTTGCCAGCAGGTAGGCTAATATGACCGCCGGTCCCGAGTTGGAATACGCCAGGGCGGGAAGTATGAACAGCCCTGAGCTGATCATCGCGCCCGAGGATATGCAGAAAACCTCGAGCAGTCCGAGTTCTTTTCGGAGTTTCATGGAATCTGATGTTTTTTGGTCCATTTGCCGGCCCGGTCCCAGCATAGGGACGGACTTTATATGAAGAGTTCATCTCGGGGGGATGATGCCCACGATGTAAGGGTTATTGTCAAGTCATTAATTATTGTTGTTACGTTAGAAATCCGTACTACCGCAAAATAATTAAACTGTCCGGGGGTTAATCCCGCCCATGACAATATCCGTATCTGGAAAATTAGTAGATATCGCAAACAGGTATATATACCCGGCCACAGCAACTATAGAGGGGAAAAGAATTGAGGGAATATCGAGAGATCATAACGACTCCCAACAATACATCCTGCCCGGCCTGGTGGACTCACACGTGCACGTGGAATCGTCCATGCTCACCCCTGCGGAGTTTGCCCGAGTCGCGGTAAGGCACGGACATGTGGCGGCTGTGGCGGACGCACATGAAATAGCGAACGTGATGGGCACAGAGGGTATAAGATACATGGTCGAGAACGGAAAGAAGGTACCCTTCAAGTTCTACTTCGGGGCGCCTTCCTGCGTGCCCGCAACCGGGTTCGAGACTTCGGGGGCGGTAATAGACGACAAGGATGTCGAGACCCTTCTCATGGACCCGGATATAAAATACCTCGGGGAGGTGATGAACTTCCCGGCGGTCATTAAGGGCTTGGGCGAGGTAATGAGGAAGATAGAGGCGGCCAAAAGCAGGAACAAACCGGTGGACGGACACGCCCCGGGATTGGGGGGACAGGAGTTAAAGACATACGTGGAGGCGGGGATATCCACTGACCACGAGTGCACCACCCTGGACGAGGCCAGGGAAAAGCTGGAGCTGGGCATGAACGTGATTATCAGGGAGGGGACCGCGGCCCGGGATCTGGAGGAGTTGATCCCCGCCCTGAATGAACACCCCCGCCGGATAATGTTCTGCTCCGACGACATGCATCCCGGGGACCTGATAAGAGGCGGTATTATCAACTTGGTGAAAAAAGCCCTGGCCCTAGGTTACGATATGTTCCGGGTTCTTCACGCCGCATGCGTTAAGCCGGTAGAGCATTACGGCCTTGAGGTCGGGCTGTTGAGGGAGGGGGACCCCGCCGACTTCATAGTGGTGAACAATCTCAAGGATTTCAATGTCAAAGGGACGTATATCGACGGAGAGCTGGTGTGCCAGGACGGTAGATCCTTGATCAAGGCCCCGAAGGCCAGGGTGATAAACAATTTCAACGCCGGCAAGAAAAGCCCGGGCGATTTCCAGGTGGAAGACAGGGGCTCGGCCGTTAGGGTCATTGAGGCAAGGGACGGGTCGCTGGTCACCGGCGAAACAAGGGGGGTACCGGAGACAAAAGACAACAATCTGGTATCCGACCCGGAGAACGACCTGCTGAAGATCGCGGTGGTGAACAGATACCGCAATTCCGTCCCCGCAGTCGGGTTCGTTACCAACTTTAAACTGGGAGAGGGGGCGGTGGCCTCCTCCATTGCCCACGACTCGCATAATATCGTGGTCGTCGGTGTTAAAGACGCGGATATGGCCAGGGCGGTGAACCGGGTAATAGAGGGCAAAGGAGGTCTCGTAGTGGTCCAAGGAAAAAAGATCGAGAGCCTGCCCCTGCCAATCGCAGGCATAATGTCAGACATGAGCGCCCGGCAGGTGGCTGAGAAATACGATCGGCTCCAGCACAAGATAAGAGAAATGGGCTCCGACCTAAGGTCGCCGTTGATGACCCTTTCCTTCATGGCCCTGCCCGTGATACCCAAGCTGAAGATAACCGACAAAGGCCTTTTCGACGTGGAGCGGTTCTCCTTCAGCGATCTTTTCATTGAGCCCGATGTATAAACAATCAAGGCGTCAGATTTAATATAAAGAAAGATATCGGCCCTAGTCAAGGGATAAGTGGGCCCCATTGTGGCGATAGAAATGAATTTCAAGAAGATACACCGGAAATATCTTTGGCTGGAGTTCATTCCCTTTGTTTTCATGTTCGGGTCGATATTCGTGTTCTTGATTCTGCCCCCGTGGCTCACAGACCTCATCGGTGTCACGGGCTTCTCCCTCGGCATAGTCACAGCCATTGTGGTCATGATGTTCGTCAGCATATTTCTATTCGGCAAATATCAAGCCCGGGCAGTGGAAAAAGAATTCAAGAAGACCGCACTGTTCTACCCCGGGACAGTGAAGCGCACCTTCAGGGACGTGCAGCTCAAGTCCGATGACATCAGTATCAGGTGGTATCCCGGTAACATAAATCGTACTGGCACTGTCACAGTGAACTACAAGATCGATTCGGTGCCCTATCTCTACTGCTCGCCCAAGATATTCGGGGGTTGGAAGATAGATATCAAGAAGGGTATGAAAAAGTCAGATATCCAGGTATATACCCGGCGCTTGGAAAGAGGGCTGGAAGAGATGAAGGAGGACGGTTTCAAGATAATCTCCGTACACAAGTTCGAGCGGTTATATGATGAGACGGACGAGACCTCTGTCACGGTGGCCGAGGGACATTTCGACGGCAAGGATCTGGTCCACTTCATACAGAGGATGGAGATGATCCTGGTGCCTGAAAGGGCGTAGGGCGCCCTTCACTCGTGCTCGAAGATGAATATCTCGTCTATGGTGGAGTTAAGCGCCTTTGCCACGTCACGGGCCATATGAAAATTTTGATATGAGCTATCCCACCAACGCGTCCATACCCGGATAGTCCGATCTGAGCCAGCAGTACTTCCTTGCCCCCGGGCCCCACCGCTTCCCGGCCTCCATGTTGTCCAGCACCGTGCCGGGGTCGGTTATTTGCCTGCCCCCCACCACGTCCACGCCCCTTTCGAACAGCGGGTCTGGGAAGTAGCCCGCGGTGGGGCCGAGAACGGATACCATATCCGCGGCCCCTGTATTCTCCAGCACCTCGTCTATGGTGCCGTTAAGGACTGTGGTGGAGGTAACCAGTACCTTGTTCCTGTCCCTGAGGCAGGCGGGGTCCAGGCTTACCTTGTATTTAGGATTCTCCTTCACGACCCTCTCCCTCCTTTCCAGGACCACCAGGTCCGCCCCCTTCTCCTCGGCCATTGGAACGAGGGGGGGAAAGAAGCCCACCATTCCCAGTTTGTCCTCCTTCCCTATATCCAGCAGGCCGAACGCGTCCGTTGTATAATCGAACTTCACCCCGGTCTTTGACATGGCGTGCTGGTGTATCGCATTCAAGGCGGCCATGCCAACCATGTTATCCCCCTGATTGTCGCTCCCCAACCGGAGGGCGAGCTCAACCGGGTCCCGGCCCACCAGGCCCCTTTCCCGAATCTCCTCGTATTCCCCGCTAAAATCATCATCCACCAGCACGAAGCTGATGCCCACAGAACCGTCCTCAAGGGCAAGGGCCATGAACTCGGCCCGTCTCGGCTGTCCTCCGGGAAAGAAAGGCGGTATCACCGCCCTCGTTATCTTCGGGGGCGGGTATAGGCCGGCAATACACTCCGTATCCTTCCTTAATCTCCGCCTTATGTCCATGCAAAGGGGGAAGTGACGGCCGAACAAAAGGTTTTCCCCGCCGTAAAAGTTCCACTATCATGACGGCTGTTTGATGCCAAGGGGGGTCACAACTTATCGGCTGCCCGTCAATTCCATTCCACTTCCGTCCAGCTGAAAGTATTCAACACGGGAGCAGGGCAAACAGTATACTCTTCCATCCTTCTCCACAATCCTGGAGGCCATTACGCTTTCACCGCATTTCGAGCATATCTCGCTGTCATGTATGGGCGCGTAGTCCGGTATCTCGATTTCCACGGGTTCCACATTGAACAATGACCCAATATCCAGATCCAGTATCTCGAAGGATATCTTGCCGAACAGCTTCATTAACTTTCTCATATCTTCCTCGTCACCCTCTCTCCGGGCTACCACCTTTTGGAACAAAGGCTTGGATTCCGGGTGTTTACCGTCCCAATGCTTATGGGCATCTGGCCTTAGCGAAAGCCTCATACCTGTTCCGTCCCTCCGGGC
>CAZUZU010000173.1:0-6194 GCA_964624865.1 uncultured archaeon | reverse complement strand
GCCCGTATGCTGCGTATATGGCAGTTCAAGGCCGTGGCCGTGATAGCTGTCTTCGCCTTCGTGGTCTCCGCCCTCTCGGCCCCGACAATGCCCCTGAACTTCGTGTACGGCGTGTTCATACTTGCCGGGTTGTTAACAGTGCTCTTCGTGTCCTCGGCGCGCAGGCGCATCACCACCATGATCGCCGTCCTCCTTGCCGTTTCCATCCTCATAGCCGCTGATCCCGTGACCTACGGCCACGTCAAGGCCTGCCAATCGTTGAACGGGATGATGGACGAGGACGACACCCTGGCCCTGGATACCACTTACGGGAACGTGAGCTGGGGCACCGTGTACGCCCTCTACCCCTACCTGGAGCACAGGGACGAGCCACCGGTATACTACGAAGAGGGGATAAACACCTCGTTCATACTCACCTGGTGGCCGCCGGAGCCGCCCGAGGGCCACACCGCTGACGACGGACTCAACAAGACGTACCACGGCTACACCTTCGTGGGGGCCTACGAGACCGAGCACGCCCTTGGCACGGACCTCCCGCCCTTCCGCGAGTTCGGCACATGGTACGTGTGGGAGGAGAACGGGCACTACCGGGAGCGGGTGGGTCAATAATTATTCGTTCCATTCAATAGGTATTTCCACAACGGAATAAATATAACATTGCCCTTTTTTCCTTCATAGCCCTTTGTTAATACAAATTTTTGTTTAAACCGTTTTAAAGAGATCAAGGTCGATATTTCGTCTTTATTTATTTCATCTTTATATTTTACCTCGTAGGCATAATCCTTTCCAACAAAATCTATCTCTTTTCCATTCTCTTGAAAGTAGAAAATATCACCATTTATAATACCGTTGTATGCAAGGTTTTCAGCTAATTGACCGACGCTTCCAGGGGATATCAGAGATTTTATACCGTTATCGGCAAAATATATCTTTCTTGGGGAGTAGATCCGGACATTCGAGCCGCCAAAACGGTATGCAATACTAATCAACATCGTTTCCTCGAAATAGGAGATATATTGCCTTGCCATTTCCACAGAAACCCCGAGTATTTTCGATATCTTATTAAAAGTCAATCTATTTCCGCATCTCTCCGACAATAGTAAAAGAAGGTCCTTCAGCACCAAGGGGTCTTTTATATGATACCTTGATGCAATGTCCTTGTAGATAATGCTCTCCAGCATATCCAGTATGTACTGCGGGTCTCTATGAATCACATATTCCGGCATTCCCCCGGTCACCATATACTCTTCCAGGTATTTCTCTCCTAGATACTCTTCGGATTTTTTTATATCAAGATCGTTGAAAACCAGATATTCCTTAAAATCCAACGGGTGTACAATCGTCTTTTTAAATCGGCCGGTAAGATAGGAGCTTTTTTGCCTCAGAAGTAGCGACGAGGAACCCGATGCGAAGATGGACACACTTGGATCGTGATCGTAAATCGCCTTTAAATCGCGTTCAAATCCCTTCTTTTGATGGACCTCATCAAAGAACGCAAATATCTTCTCTTCCTTTTTTATACCGTGCAGCTTCCGATATTGCGTTAAAATATCGAGTAATGAAATACGTTCAAATGCAGGGTGGTCCATCGATACGTAGAGTATCTTCTCGGGCTCGTTTTGTTTCAATCGCTCGTAGATGAACTGCTTAATGATCGTTGTTTTACCAACCCTTCTGAGACCTATTAAAAACTGTATATTTCCCTGGCTCAAGTTACTCTCCATTCCTTGAAGGTAACGGTCCCTTCTCAGTCCGGGAAAGTCGAACCTTCGTTCCCACCAGGGGTTCAGGTCATACAATATTCTCTCTTTCATGATTATCAATATGCAATCTTTATTTAAATAACTTTCTACCGGCATTAGAAGCTTTTACCCAAAATCATCTAATGGTAGCGGAAGATCCCGCGTCTTCAAACAATATGAGACCTAGCAAATATTATTGTAAAAAGCATGTCGTGAGATTGACCTCCCGCCCTTCCGCGAGTTCGGCACGTGGTACGTGTGGGAGGAGAGCGGGCACTACCGGGAGCGGGTGGGCTAGCGGCCGCAAATGTGAGAAAGCGACTCTAGAGAGTCCCATTTACTTCCCGGCTAATCGATAAGGTTATTACCCTTGCTATTCATATAGTTATTGGACAGGATCGGTGTAAAAAAATGATCCGCGATTGTGAACGTCTGAGGCAGTTCCGGAGAGAGCAGATGCGCAGGGAAAGACCGGATTATCTTAAGAACCTGAAGATATTCGAGGCCCTGTACCGGGAGGCTCAAATGCTGGGGGTTTTTGACAGATGCGACCCGCTGGAGGGTATAGAGGTAAGAATTAGAATGGCCAGGGTGTTGAGCAGTGTTTGACGATCTCCTTGCAAGGATAGGACGAGAGCTTGAGGATAACGATATTAAGTACATGGTCATAGGCGGTCAGGCCGTGCTCGTATACGGTGAGCCCCGATTGACCAAGGATATCGATATCACATTGGGTTGTAACACGGACAAACTGGACCAAATCGTTAATATCGTCGAAGATATTGGTCTTCAAGTCCTAGTGGAGGATATTGTTAATTTCGTTAGCGAAACCCTTGTCCTGCCGGTTGCAGATAAAAAAACGGGTGTCAGGGTGGATTTTATCTTTTCCTATTCAAATTATGAAAAGGAGGCTCTTGAGAGGGTGAACAAGGTTAAGATGGGTGGGGAGAACGTTAGATTCGCTTCCCTGGAAGATACGATAATTCATAAGATTATTGCAAATAGACCCAAGGATATCGAGGACGCAAGGAATCTTATCTTGAAAAATCCGGATTTTGATAGACAATATATCGAAAAATGGTTGAATGAATTTGATGCTATATCAGGGGGCAATTCTATCAGCACCTATAATAAGATACTGAATGAAATAGAATAGCTCAATACCCGTACCTTCTCATTATCATTCGGTTGAACCCGAACTTTAACAGCGAGGTGGTGATCTTGACGGCCTTGATCAGGCTGTTGTCCTGTGACTTCTTGGTGAGCCAGAACCAGGTGATCGGCTCCAGGAAAATGACGGACGGTGGGTAGAGGGCTTTAATCAGGGTTTTTGTCCCCTTTTTCTTTCTCCTTCTCAGCAGGCGCTGGATGAACCTCTTGGGATAAAGAGGGGTGAGCCTTACCAGCTTGTTCAGGTCGCTTGGAGTGTATCTTAGGTAATCCTTTTTGGAGGGGTCCTCGATGGTTATGCCGTCCCTCTTGGCCCTTTGATAAATCTCCGTTCCCTGAAAGAAACAAAGGGAGAATATCTGGAGCTGGAAGGGCTTGGGTATCTTCAGGAGCACCTCAAGGGTCTGCTCGGTCTCCTCCTCCCGTTCATAGGGGTTGTCCAGGATAACGTCGTAGTATCCCGCGATGTCGTATTTATGGACCAACTCCGTGGTCTCCAGGAACAATCTGTTGGAAACCTTTCTATTGTATATTTCCCTTTCCACCCGGGCGGAACCTGATTGGAGCCCTATCATTATCCAGGACAATCCGGCCTCTTTGAGTACCCTTACCTTCTCCTCGTTCATGTGGGCCGGGGTGGAGCGGCAAACGAACTTCCAGCCTATCTCCTTTTTATATGATCTTGCGAACTCCTTAAGCCATTCCAGGTCGTAAGAGAGGAAGCAGTCGTCCTGTATATCAAGGAACACGATGTCTGAGCACTCGTCCTTTGCCTGCCTGAGCTCTTCGATAACGTCCCCCACGCTTCTCTTTCTTATGCTCTTCTCACCGTACAACTTCTGAAAGAAGGAGTTGCAGCAGTAGGCGCAGGAGAAGGGACATCCCCGGGTGGTGGTGAGGCTCAGGAAACGACCGGAGTACCTGGAGTACCTGGCAAAAAGCTTCCCGGACAGCGGTTTCACCTTGCCCTTATGCTGGACAAAGGCGTTGGAAGGAAAATGCTGGGGGAAGGACAGGGTATCGAGGTCGCGGATGAGAGGGCACAGGGGATTCATTTTCACCTCTCCGTCCCTGACCAGGGCAAGGTTGGGGCTGTCTTCCACCCCCTCCCCGTTTTCCAATCTTCGGGCGAGCCGGAGAAGTGCCTCTTCCCCTTCCCCTCTGATCACGTAATCGGTGTGCTTCAGACTCCCCTCTGGATCGACCATGGGATGTATGCCGCCCCATATAACCGGTGTTGATGGGAACCTGTCTTTGATGCTGTCGGTGAGCAGGGCAGCATCTTCGAATTCCCTGCTCATCAGGCTAATCCCGATCGACCCGGGGTCAAAATCCGAAATATGTTCCAAAATAGGATCTATACCTTCCTTAGAGAACCCTGGCAGGAACAATATCCGGCTTTCCATACCGTGATCGAGGAGATAGGAATGCAGGTACTTCAGACCTATAGTATCCAGGTTCGACTGGAGGGAAATAAGTAATACTCTCATCATGCGGTTACAGATTTTCCAGGTATATATTGTTTTTCCCGCTCGGTCCGATTATAACATGAGCACGACGTATATCACATAAATGACGAGCATGATAGCCCCTTCCCGCCTGCTCAGTGTTCTTTCGGTAAGCAGAAAGACAGCCATCAGGGAGTTCACCATCACCATGAAGATGATAACCAGTATATCCCCCCGAACCATGTCTATGGGATTTATGATCACAGCAATTCCCAGCACCAAAAGGATATTGAAGAGGTTGGATCCCATCACGTTACCCGTGCTTATACCCGACTCCTTCTTGTAACTTGCCCAGGAAGAAACGAACAGCTCGGGAAGGCTGGTGCCTATCGATATGAACAAAAGGGCGATTACAAAGGGAGGTATGCCAAGTTCCCTGGCAAGTTCTATCGACGAGGAGACTGTGAACTCGGTACCGATTATTACCATGACTATACCAAGGGCCAATATCAAAGGAAGTAGATATCTGTTCCTCTTCTTCCAAACGTGTGGCGGCTGTTGACTTCGGTAGACCACGTAGTCCAGGAATTCGAACATCTTCATCAGCATGCTCAGCTCCTTCTTCCAGTCCTTTATCTCGGTCACGCCGGATGAAAGGGATTTGGCATCTTCCTTATTGCTCCTTTTGTAGATTATGAAAAAGATCAAGAAGAAGGCGATCAAAAGCACTATACCTTCAAGGAAGGACAGGGTCATGTCGATAACGAAGAGCAGCATGAGTATGTTTGCAAAGATTATCAGGGGAAGTTCGGTTCTTATGGTGGACTCCTCCACCTTCAGAGGTCTTATCACCGCGCTCAATCCCATTATCAGTAGGATGTTGGCTATGCAGGACCCCACCACGTTGCCCAATGCGATGTCCGGGTTGTTCTGCAGGGCGGAGGCGGTGGACACGCTCAGCTCGGGTAGGCTGGTGCCGAAGGCTACCAGGGTGAGGGCAATTAGCATGGGCTTTATATTCAACCTTTGCCCCAACTGGGAGCCGCTTATCACGATCCAGTCACTGCCCTTTATCAGAAGGAAGATACCCAGGGCAAAGGCAGCCAGCACGAACAGGTTCAACATACAATTCACCTAACAGTATTATTTCATTTTTATATTTAGTTCAGCTCTTTCCAGCTGATCTCCTGATATATCACGAAATTACGGCCTATGACATAGCCGGCAAGCGCTCCTATTATGGCCGGAACCAGGGCGGGCGGTCCGAACAGCTCCACCACGATCACCGCTGCCGCTATGGGCACGTTCAGGGTAGTGGATAATGACGCGCTTATACCCACCATGGCAAGCAGTATGGGGTAGGGAAAGCCGGTAACTGCCGCTAACAGGAGACCGAGGAGGCTTCCCATTATCAGTATGGGCATGAACAGGCCCCCGCTCGACCCTGTTCCCGAAATGAGGGCGGTGGCAAAGAATATACCGAGTATCACGGCTGCCAAGGCCATTGCCTGCATGTTCTGTGCCGAGAATATTCGGCTCGAGCCCCCGCCTACTATCCCCAGTGACACCATCAGCGGGTATATGGGCGCGATTATTGCCGCGGCTATGGCCATTCCCGCAGCCGGTTCCAGCCATTCCTGCCCTTTCCAGCTCCAGTTCTTGAAGAAGTCGTGTATAAGTTGATAATATTTTATGTAGCCTATATTGATCAATGTCACGGCGACGGCGGTAAGGGCCAGGTATGCCAGGTTGGAGCCGTTCATGGAATATTCCGGGCACCCTAGTGTCGTGACAATTTAATTTCGTTACATTTATTAATAAAGAGTTCATGTCT
>CAZUZU010000172.1:0-6241 GCA_964624865.1 uncultured archaeon | reverse complement strand
GTTGCTGTAATAGAGTGTCCCCTCCTTGAAGTATATGTAGGGGCTTTGCTCGCTCAGGTCCCTCAAGGAAACGGAGGTAGGTCCTTGATTATCTACCACCACGTCGATCTTGAAGTTCTTTTCGTTTCCAAGCTTGTCGTAGACGCTAAGAATGATCTTCTGGGAGGGGGCCGTTTCATTTGTGGAGACAACATATTTTAGGTTGAATCGGGCCTCTTTCGATGGCATTACCAGTTTATGGCTCGGCCCCTCGCCAAATGCCAGAGAGCCTATCGCCAGTTCAACTCCCGAACCCAGGTCCTGAGAAAGGATCGTGATGTTGAGGACGGCATTCATAGGCTGATCGTTGCTGTAATACAAGGTGTCCGTGTCCATGTCATAATAAAGGTAGGGAGACCCGTATTCCAGCCAAGGGTATATGTTGGGGGCGTTGTTGTCCAGTTGTGTGGTAAACTCAATGGAAATGTTATTGGAAACATTATCGTAAGCTGTAATGGTCAGCGTGGCTCCGGTGTAGGTATAGTTTATGTGGTAGCTTATGGCCAGACCGTCGGAGATAACCGAATCCCTGGGGGTGCCGTTGAATGCTTCGCTTCCCACCACCTTCCAGAAGCCGCATCCTCCCGGATTGTCTTCGATGTCGAGGAGATGAATGTTGAACTGGGCGTTCATAGGATTAATATTGTTGCGGTAGTACAATATATCCATGGTCTGATTTTGATAGTAGTATATGTAAGGGGACGTGTATTCAACGTCTATAATAATCGGCTTTCCCGGCGGGGTGTTGTCCTTTTGGCACGCTGTCGTGTACACGACCTTGTTGCCCGCCTTGTCGTATATGGTGATGGAGAGGGACGAGGCTTCGTCGTTCAAACCGTCGATTGTGTAGGATATGTTTACGTAGGCTCCGTCTATTGAGTCGTCGGGCATCTCCTTGAATGCGTACGATCCCTCGGCCTTGAGCAAATGCTCCTCCGTAACGTGGAAACTTAGGTTCACGAATCCCTGGATATCCCATTGGGTCATGTTGTTCTGGTACCATATCTCACTGCCCGAGTACCATACATATGCGTTCCTCTCTATTTCCACTTCATTGATTACCGGGTCTTGGGCGTCAATGCTCACGTAGTAGTATATGATCTGGTCGTCCCCGTTAAGGTCCGCCTCCAATCTTACTGTCGCGCCATGGACAAGATCACCCCAGTTCAAGTTGCTGCTGAAGTCTAAAACGCCCCAGTGATATACACCGGTGCCTGTGCCTGTTTCCGAACATGTATATATCTCCGAGTTGTTAATGGGCATGTCCGTATAATACGCGTTGCCGGTGTGGGTCCCCCCGGCGGCGCCGACGATCTCCACCCAAGCCTTGTGGAACGCGTCCGAGGCCGTGGAAAAGTACATGCTCTCCACGTTGTGGAGGCTGTCAACATGTGTGTTTATAACCCCGTCCACCGTTACAACCAGACCGTTGTAACCTGCCGAATAATCGCTCATATTAATCTTTATTGAGGAGAAGTTAATTGCGTCCGCAGGTTCGATGAAAATGAATGCGTCGTCCCCCCATGCCTCATCCGTGATGTTATAGTTGGTGCCCGTGGCGTTGCTGAAGAACTCCGTCCCGTCCCTCCAGAGTATCAGACCTCCTTTGTTGACAGGATCCAGTGCAAACGCGTCCTGATCATGTATCAGGTCGGGGAATTCGTCGAACCAAGTATCCATGCCCTCTGTTCCCGGGTCAAGATAGGACTGGGGTAGAAGAAGCCGTCCGCCTGAGGCATTGATGGGCCTTTGATTCCAATCCCTGAGGTCTATACAGATGTCGTAGGGTCCGTAGGTTGCCGTGACTGCAAAGTACAGTTCATGGGTAAGGCTTGCCGATTGATTGTCAATGGTTTCCACCCCCAGGGTGAAAACGTCCCTATCGGCATTGGCGGTGTTTATGTATAGGATAAAGTATTCGTAATTGCCGGCAGTGATGTTGTCCTCCCACATTGCGGAAAGGGTTAGGGTTTTTGTTGTGGGTGTAAAGTTACCTCCGGTGGTTAGGCTCGGATTACCGTCAACATTGGGGTCGTCGAACCACTCCGTGCCCTTGGATTCCGGGACAGCGGCGGTGCTCCAACCGGTTATGGTAAATCCCTCGGGCGGATGGAATTTCAGGTTCGAGACTTGGGTATTGCCATTGTTGGTTATATTTATTCCCAATACGACCGTGTCGTTATGGTTCAGTATTCTGTCTCCGTCATTGTAATCGCAGGCCTCCGCTTCCGATTTGTGCTCTCCCTTGGCCTGATCGGATAATGCCAGAAGCACGATGATGAAAACTAAGGTAAAAAGAACAGGAATGACGAGATGCAACGTCTTTTTGTTAATGTGGAAATTTAATCCCTCTGTGAAACGAGCCAATAATCCCGAAGCCCTACGCATGCTCTTCATGCCTCCTGATATTCTCGCATATTTGCCGTATATATCTTCAACTGCTGGTTATATTCTTTAAAGTTATAAGTTTTTCGTCATGGTTATGGCTCCGTCCAATTGGCCGAAAAAAAGAATGTTTTTCACCCTCTTTCTCTCCTAGATTTTCTCTTTTTCCGGCATACTTCGGTCATACCTATCCAAAAAGTATTTATTATTAGAATATTATATGTAAAATGCGAAGAATAATGAATAGATCGAAAAGTCTGCGTGTAACAGCCGTTCTCATTGCAATTACGTTAATGTGGATGATTTTTCTCCCTTTTTTTGGGGAAGGTGGCAGTTCGGGAATCAATATTCCATCACGTGGTTGTACTCGCTTGCGCGACACAGCCGATCAATCCATCCAGTACAGGCCCATAGATACTTATCTGTCTTACAATGAGATGATGACGGATATGGAGGCCTTTGCCCAGTCCAATCAATCCATATGCAAGTCCGAGGTGATTGCCACCAGTTGTGAGGGGAGGAACGTCACCGCCTTGAAGATATCGGCCAATCCTTTGCAGGAGGAAGAGGAGCCAGCGGCCCTCATTATGGGCTGCCATCACGGTAACGAAGGGGTAAGTGCAATGGTGCCCTATTACCTTGCCCGACTCTTGTTGGATAATTATGGGAGCAACCGCACGGTCACCGCCCTGGTGGACGAGAACGAGATATGGATAGTTCCCATGGTAAACCCTGACGGCTACGTTCACGGCACCAGAAAGAACCGGAGGCCCAACGGGGACGGAAGTTACGGCGTGGACCTGAACCGTAACTACTGGTATCACTGGGGCAGCGGCCCATCCAGCAGCATGTCGCCGTCAAGTTACAACTACATAGGACCTTACCCCTTTTCCGAGCCTGAGACCAGGGCCATAAGGGATCTGGCGGAGGAGCAGGATTTTGTCCTCTCCGCCTCATACCATTCCTATCATCCCGAAGGCCTCTTCCTGCATCCCTGGGGATACGATTTCAGCCAAAAAACAGAGGACCACGAGCTCATGGAAGTCATTTCAAAAAGGATGGGAAACCGGCTTGGATACCTGTGGGGGCAGAGCTCCGATCCAAGCATAGGAATGTACGAGGCCAACGGGGATAGCGATGATTGGCTCTACGGAAACCTCTCCAGTCTCGCCTTCACGATTGAGATAGAGCATTCCTCTTATAACCCTCCCCCCGGCATGTTGTACGGCATCTGCACCTCCCATTCGGACGCCTTAATCTATTTTTTGGATCTGGGAAGCAACCCCGTGGAAGCGGTCGCCTCCGGGGTCAGGGGAAGAGTGGTAAATTCCACCGGCCATTCCCTGGGTGATGTGAATGTGACCCTGTACAACGATAAGGAGACCTATTACGCGACCACTGACCTGGCGGGCAATTATGAAATCAAGGCATTTTCGGGTGAGTACTCCCTTCTCTTCTTCAAGGATGATTACGCCCAGACCGTATCACAGGTCACCGTAACATTCGATCGGATGAACTGGATTAACCAGACCATGACCCGGTATTTTCCGGGCAATGATTTCGAACTGAAGGCCAAGGCTCTGCTGTTGGAACAGAACGGCGCGGCTGTGGACGAAGGTAAGGTCTACCAATCATCCGACCTGTGTATTACTGTGACCGTATCACCAAATTGGACCAATCTAACGGTCAGTTGCGACGTATATGATCTTGACGATGCGTCTTCTATGAAGAAGTCCACGTCCCTCTCCTATGGACCAACGGGATTTACCGGACACATGGACATGACCGATCTCCCCCCCTCCGATTATGGGATGGAGGTGGGGCTGGAGACCAAGGACGGGAAATGGACCGATCCGAACGGCACCCATCAGGGATACGATGCGGAGTTTGAGCTGATAGACGACCTCCCCCCTGAGATAATCGGGCTGTGGATCGATTTCGAGGGTTGCCAAGAAGGCTGCGACACGGATGCTGATATGGTTCTTGTCGTCGTGAGAACGGGGGAGGCGGTGGAAGGAATATATATCACCGTTCTCAATTCATCCAATATGGCTTATGTGGAGGCACAAACCATGGAAATACGGTCAAACGGAAGCTATTCATATTACTGGAACATCTCTTCCGTTGCCGCCGACGTTTATCGGGTGGGGGTGGAGGCATCCGATGCCCATGGAAACACGGCCAGAGCAGGATTCTTTACCGGGGAATATGATTACGTTTTGAACATATCGGATGTCCATAACGAAGGGTGTACCAGGAACTCACCTCCCGAACTTCTGAACCCGAGCCTTCAACCCCGGAAAGGTGACTTGGACACCGAGTTCTCATTTTCGATAACCTACAAAGATCCGGACGGGGACGAACCCGAGTTCATATATGTTTGGATCGACGGCAACACCTATGAGATGTATCCTGTATCGGGAGACGCCAAGAACGGAGCCATATATCGATATGAGGCGGTGCTTCCCGAGGGAGAGCACAGGTATTGGTTCTCTGCCAGCGACGGAAACCAGACCCATACCACCTCAAAGAAAAGCGGGCCTGAGGTCATAGGTTACGGGGAGGGCGAGGATAACGGCACAGGAAATACCCTTGATTCCGACCTGTTAGGGAAGCTCGTGGCAGTTCTACTGCTGGTCCTCGTCATCGGTGCAATATTCTTTATAAAGGTAAGAAGAGGAAGCCTATAAACAGGATTTCTGCAAGCTTCTGATTGAAAGATTGGTAACCAGATTCATGGAGCAGATGACAAATAATTTTATATAATAATTGCCCATATATCTACAATGATGAAAAGACGAGGACATCTTGATATTACATTGTGCTTGACCTTGGTTTCCTTCCTTGCTATACTATTCCCTCTTTCCTCTGCGCACGGAGAGGATATAACACTGGTCCAGGGTCCGATGGTGACAAACATCACTGACACTTCCGTTACGATATGCTGGGCAAGCGAGCCGTATTACACGGGAATGGTTTTTTATGGAACCGACAGTGGTGATCTCTCCACATCGAAGGCGGACCCGTCGGCCAAGCCCACAGGCGCAGTATATATAGAACTAACCGGATTGAAGAACGGTACCACTTATCATTTCCGAGCACAGACCATGGACGAAGAGGGGGCCAAGGTCCATGAATCATCAATTCTTTCCTTTACCACGGCCAATAATTACACATCGCAGAGGATAGAGTATTACGGAAGGGTGACCCGTCAGACAAAGTCAGGTTCGGTGGACCCGGTAAGAAATTCTTTGGTCATTCTTGAGATAAACAACGGCGAAAACACCGCCTACCTGTCCACCTTGTCTGGCGTCAGCGGCTACTTCATGGCATCGGGAGGCCAGCTTGTAAAAAAGGATGGTACAAAATTCAACTCCACGCCCTGGGAAGACGATATGAAGGCCGTGGTGGTTGACGGGCCGAGAGACCCGGTTTGGAAAAAGGCCATAGAGGCGGAATGGATCGAGCCGAACTTCCCGCCTCCCTGGCAGTTCTCCCTTGAAACCTTCCTCTTGCCGAGGTTAAATGGGCAAGAAAATAATGAAAATAATGGTGAGAATAATAATGGAAATGAGAATGAGGCGGTACCCATCACGCACCATATCATCTTCATAGTAATAATCGTAGTTCTAATGGCCTTTCCGGCTGTTTTTGCCAGGGTCGCTGTGAAAGGCGGCGGAGAACCAACCGATACGTCTGCGGGACCAAAGAGAGGGGCTGAGGTAAAGGCATCCAAAGAAGGTGGTGCTTCTGCTTCCAAACCATCCGGAGAAGAATCCGTTGGGAAGCCCGTGGCAGCCAAGAAGCCCGTGGCAGC
>CAZUZU010000171.1:0-6269 GCA_964624865.1 uncultured archaeon | reverse complement strand
TGACCAGAAGGCTCATGCCGGCCCATTGTGGCGGCGGCGGGGGCGTTTGCCAAGGGTGCGAAACTACTCCTGCTTGCACAGTGCAAGTACGGAATAGCACCTACGGAAAAGGCAAAGGAATTCTTCTATCGGCCGCTCAAACAGGGCCCGGAAGGGGCAATGGCGTCGATAGAGAAGGAGTACAAATTATACACCCACAAGGCCTACCGCCTGGCAAAGACACTGATGAACCACGAGGTTTACATACACTCCGCCCTGGTGGACAAAGACGTGGAGGCCATAGGCCTGACCCCGGTTGAGGGCCCGCAGTCACTGCTGGAAAAATGGTCCCGAAAGGCGGAGGCCGAAGGGGAGAAGATATTGTTCATCGACAGCGGCAACAAGCTCATGATCACTTCTTAGAGATCGCCCGGTCTATGGAGGAGAATGCCCCTATCAGACGCGAGCATTCCCACTTGGTAAGCTCGGACCTGGCCAGCAGCCTTTTGAACAAAATGGTGGTGCCCTCGACCTTGTGGTCGGGATATTCCGAGTGCTCAAGCAGGCCGTTGAACGTCCTGACCAACCGCTCTTTCGTTACGGTGGGAGCTGCCCCGGACCTCGAAGTTCTCTCGGTATCGTAGCTCAACAACCCTGTTCTGTAAAGTTCATATAGAACGCAGACGATCGAGTGGGAGAGGTTCATTGACGAATATTGGGGCGACGTGGGTATTCGTATCACCTCGTCGCACAGCTCGATCTCCGTGTCGACAAGGCCGTAATCTTCCCTGCCGAATACAAGGGCCACGTTTCCCACCGGCCCGGACAACACCTCCTTTATCTCAGAGAGGTCCCTCCCGGCCCGCCTTATCTTCTTCTCCTTACCGGTTATCTTGGCGGTGGTGGCCAAAGCCATATGGATGTCAATGTCCGCCAAGGCCTCCTCCAGCGAATCGTAGACCGGGGCATTCTCCAGCACTTCCTGGGCATGGACCGCCATCTTTCTGGCCTCTTCGTCTATAAGGCATTGGGGCTCCACCAATACCAGGTTGTTCAATCCGAAGTTCATAATCACCCTTGCCGCTGACCCGACATTGCCCCCGTACTTGCTCCCCACCATAAAAACGTAGTAATCTGGGGCCATTAGTGATCCCTGCACCATCTATATCTCTTTATTCACCGGCCAGATACGGAGAACGTTGCGGAGCTGGATGAGCACTTTGTCCAGGTTCAGCTTTAAATCCGAATCTTCCTCTACGTCCGTGGACTCGGGGTCTATCTTTACCGGTCCTTCCAAGACCACCCTGTGCCAGGTCAATGCAGTTTCGGTGGAACTCTCGTAGGTATCGTCCAAAGCCACGAAGTCCTTGTCAAACTCCGTCAAGGTTCCAAGATATGCCCCTCTGTCTATGGTTACCACAATGACCTGCTTGCCTATGTGATCCTGAAGTGAATTCCCTAGCACGTTCATTTTCTCACCGGGCCTAGGTATGGTCACAACAACATATAAATATATGGTCTGCATTTCAACATATGGACCTGATTAAGAGGTTGTGATAGTATGGCTGAGGAGAATTACAAGATAGATATCGATGAGGGCAAGGTACATATCGACAAGAAATGGTATGCAGTTGACGAGCTGAAGAAATCCATAAAGAAAAAGGTGGAAAAAGAGGAGTTCGACATTGCGGAATACGCCGCCGCTCTAAAGCATTTGGAGGCCGCGCTTGAGAATCTAAAGGAGTACAACATCAAGCTCCCGCAGGAACTAGCCGAGTTCATTGACGAGAGGGCGAAGGAGGAAAAGGACTCCACTCCCGGCTCAGTGATACGTGAGATCATTAGGAAGTATTCCGGCGGCGGTGAGGAGGAGAGCTTCGAGCTGGCAGAGGAAGATGAGGAGGACGAAGGCGAGGAGGAAGAAGGAGAAACCTTTGACGAGGTTGAGGAGGAAGTGGAGGAAGATGAGGAGGAAGACGAAGGCGGGGAGGAAGAGGAGGGCGAGTCCAAACCGGTCAAGGTCAAGTGTCCCAGATGCGGCACCATGATCCTTGTTACCAACCCGGCAAGGCCGCTTACGATCACCTGTCCCAACTGCGGTGAAAGAGGCGTCCTCACCAAATAATCTTTTTTTTAATTTAATTATTTTTCTTTTATCTGTTCATATCTCATTCCGCGCCCCTATGGGACCGGAATATTCTTTTACTTATTATTTGTCTTGGCTCTCATTTGACTCGTCTTTCCCCCCTTTCGTATACTATGAAATAGTAATCGTAGGGGTTATCCTTGTTCCTCGGCCCCTTTTCCCTCTTTACCTCGACCCATTCTTTCCCGATCTCCGGGAAATATGTGTCCCCGCTGAATTCCCGGTCGATGAGAGTGACATATAATATGTCGGCACGGGGCAGGAACTGCTCGAATATCTCCCCACCTCCAATGACAAAGGCCCTTTTATCCCTGGCCAGGGTGAGAGCCTCCTCCACCGACCGGACCACGGTGCATCCTTCTTTTTCGAAACCCGGGTCTCTGGTGAGAACCACGTTCTCTCTTCCCCCCAGGGGGGAACCCATGGCCTCAAGGGTCTTTCGGCCCATGATCACCATGTGACCGGAGGTCTTCTCCTTGAACATCTCCATGTCCTTGGGTAGATGCCAGGGTATTTCCTCTTCCCTGCCTATGACCCTGTTCCTTCCCATGGCCACTATGATGTAGAGCCCGTTGTCACCCTTCACCTTGGTCACCTCCGTCCATTTCCTTGTCCCCGGCCATCTAAGCCTTCAATCTTGCCTTGACCTTGTCGCTACTCAGCTCGCGGAGCGCGTCCTTGCCCACCCACCTTGCGCTCTTATCTTCCTCCCGGGCAAGTTCTTGGGCCGCTTTGATCGCCTCTCGATTAAGGTGTTTGTTCCTCTTTCCGATATGCCGCAGGGCCCAACTCACACCTTTTTTAACGTAATTCCTGTGGTCCTTCGCCCCTTTTTTAATCAGAGGCATATATACGAGGATTTCATCGTCACTAGCCTCCTTGTCATGCTTGATCCACCAGGCCAGGAGCGCAAAACCGGCCCTTTTCACGAACTCCTCCTCCCTCACCGCCCATTCCCTTATCTTTTTGTGAAGGTAAGGGGTCTTGTCGAAGAGGGAGCCGCATACCGTGTCGCACACGTCCCAGGAGTCGAAATCCTCGGCCCATTGGTCCAGCTGAATCTCAGTGACCATGTCCGGCTCGTCGATGAAGGAGGCCAGAAGCCGGGCGTCCCTGATGCTGGTGTCCCAGAGCTCAAGGGCAAGAGAATGGTCCCTGCCTATCTTCCTTGCGAATTTCCTAAGCGCGGTGACATTGTTTCCCAGGTTGTTCTCCGTTTTTATGCCGTATGCTGCCATCATTTCCGCTTTATCCTTGTCACCGTTTTTGTCCAGTCTGTTCATTACCTCGTCCAGCTCCATTTGTTTTCAACTCTTTTTGATAGCTGTGGCAAGCTGCTGCGCGATCACTCCCATTGCAGTGCACGTTTCCATGGGTATCCCTTGGCCGGTGAGCTCCAAGTGGTGTTTAACCTTGGCCAACACCGGGGCGGGAAGCCCCTTCCTGCCCAGCCCCATGATGACAAGAGGTCTTTTGGCAGGATATTGGGAAGCCTTTTTCAATACGGCGGACATGTTCAATGCCTTCTTTTTATCCGGGTGGGATGTGGTGGCCACCGGCATCCCTGTTTGGTTCCATTCCTCTAATGACTGGGGCCCCTTGGACAGTGATAATAAACCCCCGCTATTTGCCATCTCCTTCAGGTATATGCCACCTTTACCTATGTTGGTTTCCTTTATTGTCCTTGACACAAGCTCATCCTTATCAGAGCGAGGGAAACCGATCAAGGCCAGGTCCAGTCCGAAGGCCCAGCATAGGGGTGCGGCCCTGGCCACAGCCCTGAGATGCACCTGTTTCAGCCCGCCTTGATATGTGTTGTAGAGGCCGAGGACGGGTCTTGGCCCCGCGGTGCTTATTCTCTTGATTTCTACCACCCTTTCTTTCTTCTTATCCTGCTCCTTTGGGGCTGCCATATCGAGCTCCTTGCTTAAATCCTTAATCTTCCCTTCAATGACCGTATCGGTTCTCAAATCCTCATCCACCCCGGCCATTATTGTCTTTGCCCGTTCACTTTCACCGCACAGGGCAAGTCCCTTTGATAGATTGAGCATGACCTTTGATTTTTCCTTTTCATTTGCGATCTCCTTCACCCATTCCAGCCCTTCCTCGAACCATTGCACAGCCCTTTCCGCGTGCCCCATATCGTCTGCCCTGGCCCCCAATGTGCTGATAATTCTGGCCTCCACCTCAGGATCTTCTATCCTTCCGAGGGCATCGTGTATTATCTCAAGATCGTTTAGGTCGGAAGCCGCTTCGAGTGCCAGATATCTTAACGACTCTGTTCTATCCCCTCCGTCCAGGCTCAATGCGGCTCCCACAGCCTCTTCAAGGACGGAACTTGGACAGGGAATAGAGCCCTTGCATGCCTGGAGGTAAAGATAGCCGAGCAGCTTTGCCCTTATCTTATCATCGTTTGACTGAATGATCGTGTCCACCAAGCTATCGTCCGCCTTCTCAGGTGAGGATAGGGCCCATGCCCGGATCACGTTCTTTCCGTCACTTACCTCCTGACCGGGATTGGACAAGGCTATTTCCAACATGGGTTCGAACTGGCCTGGATCTATATGGTTCCGACAGGCATTAACCGCCTTGGATCTGGTACTGCCTCGGGGAAATTCCCTGATCGCGGCTAAAACCTGCCGCCATAACAATTTTTTTCCCTGTTCATGGGACAAATCTCCTATTGCCTTACAGAAATAGCCCAGGATCTCCGCCCTGCGCCAGTGCTTATCCACTTGTTTAAGGGTTTCCAATGCCTCCTCCAGTATTTGAAGGGCCTTGTTTCTTTCCAGTTTTGCTTTGGTGCCAATGTCTGCCATGGCCTTTGACGCGTAATATGGATCGTGTACGGACCTTGCAGCCTCCAGCAATTCTTTCTGATCTCCACCGCTCTTCAAAGACCTCTTGATGGCCCGGTATCTGGATGGATTGTGAACTCCGTTTTTCCCCTTGTCCGACATGAAAATACCTCAGACGTTGTTTGCCGCTTTGAACTTCGAGCCGTTCTTGTACTTGGTCTCGAAGTATTCGTCGTATATCTCTCCCACAAGCTCTTCCAGGATATCCTCCAGGGTAACGATGCCTACCTGCTTACCCTCCTCGTCCTTTACAATGGCCATGTGTATCCTCTTGTTCCTCATTGCGGAGAATATTGAGGTCACGTCCCTGTCAGCCGGGACAACGAAAGGCGGTCGAATCAAAGATTCGATTTTTCCCTCGTTCTTGGCCACGAGGTCCTTTGAATACAGCAGTCCTATCACCTTTCCGTCCTCGACTATGGGGACACGGGTAAAACCCGCGTCCGACACGATCTCGCTGGCCTCCTCGATGGAAAGGTCCTTGGTCAGACGGAATACGTTTCCCAGCGGGACCATGACCTGCCTGACCTTGGAGTCTCCGAACCCGAAAACCCTGTGTATTATCGATCGCTCTATTGGCTTTATGACCCCTTCCTCCTCGCCGAGAGATGCAAGGTCTTTGATGCTCTCGTCCGTTACCAGGAGAAGCTTTTTCTTCACCTTGCCGCCGCTCATTCTTATAATGCCCCGGGACATGTGAATGAAGAAGGTGATGAGCGGATTGATGATTTTCATCATGTAATAGATGGCCTTGGAGTTGCGGCTGGCCACCTTTCGGCTGTCGATTATGGCAATGGACTTTGGACTTATCTCCCCGAAGATGATGATAAGGAAGGTGATCAAGCCGATGATTAAAGACACGCCGATGGCGTGGAACAATGTGTTGGCTATGAGCGCTGCAAGCGAGGAAAGTAGTATGTTAACCACGTTGTTGCCGACAAGAATGGTGATCAGGGTCCGGTCCATGTTCCTCTTCAGCCTGAAGATGTATTCTGCGTTCTTGGTATGCTTCCGTCTCATCTCAGCAATGTCGGAAGAGTTCAAATTTGTCAGCGCGGTCTCGCTTCCGGAGAACCACCCGCTCAGGTAGATCAATACCACCATCATCACTATCAGAACAGCCACTGTGGTCAATACGTCCATTTTTCTATCACTCTCGACTTATAGGACAACATGTAGGCACTATTAAACTTTATTTATATTCGAGTTCCGCAAGGGTTAGGAGAGTAAGCCCTAAAGTCCCAACTTCTCGGTAATAGGAATTTCCAGCAGTTCAATGACCTTCC
>CAZUZU010000170.1:0-6277 GCA_964624865.1 uncultured archaeon | reverse complement strand
GAAGACACTTCCCAACCGCCGTAGCCGCCGTCCCAGGTCCACAGCCTGGCCCCCGTGCTGGTAACTGCGAACATCTGGCCGTTATTGGCGGCACACACGTATTCGTTGGTTGTGTTGTCCTCGTCCAGGTTGGTGATCACAGGGGACGAATGCCACCCCAGCCCGGTCATTCCTATGTCACCCTGCCCGTAGGCCTGGCCGTCCCAGGTCATGACCTCGGCGTTTCTCTGCTGGGCAACTACTATCGACTCCAATTTTTCATCCCCGTTCAGATCGCCGGACGGGGCGGAATGATGCGACGTGGAACCGTACATGCCACCGGGAAGGGTGTAGGCCCAGAGCCTGTTGCCGTTATTGTCAAGGGCCACCAGGGCGTTCTCGTATTCGGTAAAGACCGTGACCTCCACCTCGCCGTTCCCGTCAAGGTCGGCGATGGTCGGGGAGTTGTGTATCCCGCCCTGGGTCTGTGCGCTCCACAGAAGGGTGCCGTCCCATTGGTAACACCGAATAACGTTATTGTCCCCCACTATCACCTCGATATTGGTGTCGCCGTTAAAGTCCACGAGGATCGGGGTGTACAGTGCGGAACCCACGCCAGCCCACCAGTTCACGGGTTTACCGGCATCGGACGAGTCCCTGCTCTGTGCCGCCGCCTCCATTGTCAGATCCATGCTAAGGAAAAAACTGCCAAGTAATAATGACACTACCGCTATACCCATAACCAATGTCTCTTTATTTCTATCATCCATAGAGTTCACCTTGCTATTTCGACCGTTATTATTACATTATGTTATCCATTATATAAATCTTTTTTGTTCATGCAATGAAAATATCCATCTGCAATTGCATGTATCCGCCGTCCTCACCCCGTTCCAATGCGGGAAACACCACCATCAACCGGCCTTTTTTCCCTTTCCTTCTCCCCTCCCGGCATCAGCTTTACCTGCATCTTCCCTTACTTCGTCTTTTACCTCCTCTTCTTCAACCGCCTCTTTTCCCTCCCTTCTTTTCTTTCTATGGGTAAGAATGACCGCTATGATAACTACGACGATGACCGCTATGACCATCATGCAGTACAGAGGGACCGGCAGGCCTATGGGATCGGAGGGGTGTTTCTCCACTTCGAAATGGAGCACGAAATCAGATGGGTGACCTATGCCCTGGCCGTCCAGCTGGTTGCCGTACACGTCCTCGACAAAGCTCGATACAGTGAACTCGATATTGGCCAGGTAATGGAAGCCCGGTCCGGCTATCTCTCCCGGAGCCCCTCCCTCTCCCTCCGTGCCGGTTGGCTTGAACGTCATCGTATATGTTGCGTTGTCATATTCTATATCCCCTGCAAACACGTCACCGTCATGGGGGTTCACCGCCTTCACGGTCTCACGGGAAAAGGAAGACGCGTTCATGGGCTTTGAAAACACAATGCTTATGGTGGCATCGGACGCCACACCCTCAGCGCCTTCATCCGGGGTGGTGGAAACCACTGTCGGAAGCCCGTCCTCCGACTGTGCACAGATGGGGGAGGAAAGTGCACTGCACAAGGACACTGCAAAGAACAATACAACAAAGCCGAACGAGAAATGTCGAAGTATATCTCTCATATCAGATCACCTTCTCGGAAAATGGAACAACAGAATATATAAAATTTTGCCGTTCATGTGCACACTTACGGATATTCACTCCTTCTCCAGGACGAGGCTTACCACGTCACCGCCTTTGATCACGTGGTCCAGTCCCACCCTCTGTCCCTCGTGCTTGGCGCTTTGTCCCCAAACCCTGGCAAAACGGAAGCGCCTGAGGAAAGAGCGGTGTATCCGGCGGCACACGTCCTCTATTCTGGAGCCCCTTGTGATGACCATCGGCTCCTCCAGGTCCGCCTCCCCGCCCTGTGGCTTCATGTATATGGTAATGAATTCCAGGGCATCGAATATCCCCTGCCTGAGCTCCTCCACCCCCTGTCCTTTCTCAGCGGATACGGGGATGGCATCGATATCATATTCCCTTTTTATTCGGGTGGCTATCGCTTCTGCCTTGGCCCGTGGCACTTGATCCACCTTGTTCAATGCCACCAGTCCCCTCACGTAATGGCGGTTCTTCATCAATGTATCGATGAGGTCGTCCAAAGTCACGTCCTCCCTGATAACCACATTGGCATTGACCACGCCCTGCTCCCTCAAGGCCGCCGCAACCGTTCCCTGGTCCAAATAACGGAGCTTCACCGTGCTGTACAGCTCTATGCCGCCGGAAGAGGTCTTTTCCACCTTGATCCTGGGCGGACGCCTGTTCACCCTGATGCCGGAGGCGTACAGCTCTTCCAGCACCAGGGAGAGGCACGGATCGTTGACGTCCACCATGATGAGCACGAGGTCCGAGTTCCTTGCCGCCGAGAGCACCTCCCTCCCCCTGCCCCTGCCGGCATGGGCACCCTTGATTATCCCCGGAATGTCCAGTATCTGTATCTCAGCCCCCTTGTAGTTCATGACCCCGGGGAAAATCTCCAAGGTGGTAAAATCGTAATTGGCCACCTCGCTCTTTGCCCGTGTCAATCGGTTGAGAAGCGTGGATTTACCCACGCTTGGATATCCGACGAGGACAACCGTTGCATCACCTGCCTTCCTTACCCCGTAACCCCTTCCCCCGCCCTTGCTCTTGGACTTGTCCAGCTGATCCTTGAGCTTGGCCAGCTTGGACTTGAGCTTACCTATGTGATGCTGGGTGGCCTTGTTGTACTCCGTTGTCCGGATCTCTTCCTCTATACTTCGGATCTCCTCTTCTATCTTGGACGGGTCTGCCATTGCAGACACGTTAATCATACCGATATAAATTAGGTTTTCGAGTGATTACGAGAAATACCGCCAATTCAGAGTATTATTAGGGTCACTCTTCCAGAGTCTCCAAGCGAAATATCACCCTTCCGCCGTTGGTGAAGGGAGGACCGGGGTCGGGACATGCCACATAACCCGTATTCCTTTCCCCCTTGCTCAGGCCAAGCTCGGCCATGTCAGCGCCGGGGCGGAGCGCGTTGAGGTAGTGAAGAAGGGGAGGAAGGGCGTGGGCGCATACCGCATCGCTTCTCTCCAGGTCAATCTCCGGACCGCGAAAGAAGATCCTATCGCCGGTCCTGAATACAGGGCATTCGCCCTCTGTCTTATGCACCGTAACTACCACATCCCTTGGCATCCTTGGTCACCTCCGATATCCTTACACCGCAGTGGTTTGACATCTAATACGTTATCGCCCTTAAAAAAGCTTTTACACCGATCCGATTGTGTATTCTTCCCGGCCCGACGGCTTCATTGGGATATGTCCCCCGAGGTTGCGATATCCAACTCGGATTCGATCTCCACCCCGGCATTCCTTAGCATCGCCCCCACCGGGCAATATTTGTTCAAACTGATATCAAGCGCCTTGTCACACGCCCTCTCTTCCAGCCCCTTGCCGTAAAGAATGAATCGCAAGCCGATACTTGTGAACACCCGGGGATGATCCGGCGCCATTTCTCCCTCCGCCTCCACCTCAAGCCCCCGGAGGGGCTGTCTTTTCTTTTTCAATATGGACACCATGTCCATACTGGTGCAGGAGGCCAGGGCCATCAGGACCGCCTCCATGGGTGTCTGGCCCGTACTAAGACCGCCGGGTTCGTCGGGCACGTCGAATACAACGGAATTACCGCTCTCGTTACTGCCGACCAATTGATAGCCTTTGACCAATCTCATTTTTATTTTATTCATTTATATCACCGGACCATTTTATTCATTACAATCTCCTTTTAGCGGTTTAACATGTATTTTTTTTTGTTTTATACGCCAGATTAGGGCCCAGAATATTTAAATCTTATAATAAATGCATTGTACCGGGGGAGGAGGCTACCGGGGGACCAAACATTATATCATACCACTGTGTATTTGAATCAAACATTTACATCATTACAATCATCGTGTGGCAGGAGGCAGAAATCTTTAAATAGAACAGGGGCCTATGTTTACTTGCGGGTCCGAAGAGGCCTGCAGGAGGACTGAAGAAAATGTGGAAAAACGAAGAAAAAGAAGGCGTGAGCGCCGTGATCGCTGTCATCCTGATGGTGGCAATCACCGTGGTGCTTGCCGGTGTTCTGTACGTTTGGGTCATGGGAATGGCCGACACCGGTGAAGGTGGCGGAGGTAGCATGACGGCCCAGAAGAGCTCGAGAGGGTCCGACACTACCTACAACGTCACCCTGAACGTGGCATCCACCTCAGGAACGTTCAGAATAACGGACACGGAGGTCGTTATCGAGGACGATGCTGGCATCACAGTTGCCACTGCGGATTTCAGCACCAAGAGCGATCCTGACGACGCCATGGGGAACGCAGAGGTATACATCATCGATGGCGGTACGAACCAGAACATCACCATCATCGACAACGACGCCAACGGCAACCTCAACGCCAATGACAAGGTCTGGATAGAATCGGGTCTTGCTCAGCCCGGCTACACCATCATCGTGAAGGTGTCCGGAAGTCAGGTAGGTACCTGGGACGCATAATCCCGGATACATATCTACCTGTTTTTTTCTTTTTTTTTATTTTTATAATGACTTGTTTGTCAACATTGTTGCATCATGGAGGACATATTGTATCACATTATAACGATAATTTTATATATGTCAACTGGAATGAATATCATACATTATCCGAGGGTTCAACCAGGAGGCTCGATAGGATGCAAGATACGAAGGATCAAATGAATGACAAAGGAGTAAGTGCGGTTATTGCGGTTATCTTAATGGTTGCCATAACAGTGGTACTGGCGGGTGTTTTGTACGTTTGGGTCATGGGAATGGCGGATATGGGCGAGGGAAGGACCAGCGCCGCATTGAGCGGACAGAGGAAATATAAGGGTGACGGAGAAACATACAATCTTACTATTAATCTGGTAACACCCTCTAAGACATTCTGGATTAACAATATTGCAATATTCTTAGAGGATGACGATGGGGTTAACCAGTTCAGGGCAGATTTCAGCGACAAGGATGTCGTCGTTGATTACCACCCTCATATCTACAAGGTCCCGGGAACGGAAGACAACCAGAACGTTACAATAGTTGACAACGACGGGAACGGGAACCTCGGCCCAAGTGACAAGATATGGATAGAAGGCGGGCTTGCCCAGCCAGGCTACAAACTATTGGTCAAACACCAGGGAACAACCATAGGAATATGGAGTGCACCCTAGAAAGGGCTTGCATTTATAGGGCGGAGCTTGACAACAAGACCTATAATAGATTTTCAGTTTTCCATCATTCGTGTTACAAATTACCATGTTAAATTGTGACGTGGCATAATTTGTTCAACCTATTGTGTATATAAACAAGTCCGTATTGTAGGTATACCGCAAATTAAAACCAAATATTGTATTATTATGTTTATATGAGCATGAACATATGTTTACAAATTTTCAACATATCCCAAATATTTCATCACAAACCGTATATATCGACCGTGACAATATCTGTCATGCAGGTACCTTCGGGGCCTGCAGGAGGACTGACAAAAGTGTGCGCAAAGCTGTTGAACGAAAAGGAAAATGAGGGTGTAAGCGCCGTCATTGCCGTTATCCTGATGGTGGCCATAACCGTGGTCCTGGCAGGTGTGTTATACGCATGGGTCATGGGGATGCATCCACCAGACGGAAAAAACGTCTCTGTGGCAACCCGCCTCTCCAAAACCGGCAACAACGTCACCCTGGAGGTTATTAGCACCACCGGTGATGTGATGGTAAGGGATATAAAGGTGCTGGTGCAGAGAGGGACCGTGATCCAAAAGAGTGCCGATTTCGGCACCCTATCCGGGGCGAACGGTACCCTGGGCGAAGGCGAGTACTACCAGCTTGGTTCCTTCTTTATCTTGGACAACGATAGGAACACCAAGCTGAACGCCAACGACTATATTTGGATAACGGAGGGGGCACAAAGCGGTGACGAGATCGTCTTGATGATCAGCGGTGAAAAGGCGCTTGCAAAAACGGTACCGTGATCCAAGGGTTCCCGTTTTTACACCCTCCATCCTTTTCTTTTTTTTTTGAAAGGAAAGGATGTTCCTTCCCATATTTTTTTACTATCATCATCTGAAGATTCCAAAACGAATTATTCCACCAATTACTAACAGAGCGAGCTTGTTGGTTTGGTCAGAAAAAGGGCGCTGCCATTAACAATGGAGTAACGGTGTTTGGCCGGTCCAGGAAAATGTAGAACCCAAAGACATGTGTCACCCCTTTGCATTGTAGGTGTTGCTACAAC
>CAZUZU010000169.1:1801-6279 GCA_964624865.1 uncultured archaeon | reverse complement strand
GTAGGACTCCTTCTCCGGGACCACCCTCAGCGGCTGGATGCGGGGGACCAGTCCGGGCTGGACGCTGGGGTGGGGCCCCATCCTGGCCAGCCTCTCCACGTCACCCCTGGTGAAGTTCATGAGTATGGACTGGGCGGTGTCGTCCAGGTTGAGCCCGGTGGCCACCAGGTCGGCCCCTATCGACCTGGCTACCCTGTTCAGGCAGTTACTCCGGAGCACCCCGCAGTAGGTGCAGGGCGCCAGCTCCCCCGCCGTGGAGTCCTCCAGGGCCACTATGCCGTCAAGTGTGGACCCGAACTCGTGTTCGAAGCTGATGATTGTGTGGTCAACGCCGAGATCCTTGCATACGCCCTTGGCTATCTCAACACTGGTTGGCCTGTAACCATCTATTCCCTCGTCTACGGTGATGGCGTGAAGCCTGGTGTCCCGCCACTCCTCGAATATCTGGTGCAGGATCTTCAGCAGGGCCAGGGAGTCCTTGCCGCCGCTCAGGGCAACAGCCACCTTTCCCCTCCTCCTCGGGATGTGCCCCGTCTTTCTAATCTCCCTCTTTACCCTCTTTAAAATGAAATCCTCAAGGTGCTTAGCACACAGGTGGAGGCCGCTGTACCTGATGTAGAGGACAGCGTCGTTGGAGCACTTGGAGCACTTCGGAACCTTGGGAACCTTGGAAACCTCGGGGCATCGGGCACCGCTGGTCATAGAGGGAAGATAGTCACCTTGCTAATTAATCGTTTTGGAGGTACAAAGGGAATAATAATTAGAAAAGACAGGCCGTAACAGCTCATATGCTCTCGATGTAGTCCAGCTTGTGCATCATGCGCAGCTCCTTGGACCTGCGCTCCAGCATGGTGTAAACGCTGCCGTGCTTGCTGCCCTGGAGGATAAGCCTTACCGCCTCCCCTGCTATTTCCAGCTCCGGCCCCGTACCTATTATGGCAACGGTATGTCCGTATATGGATAGATTCGCGGTGGTCAGGGTCTCGATGAGCTCCCTGGTCTTTCCCTTCCGCCCGATCAGTCTGCCCTTCAGCTCCCTGATCCTGGACGGCCTGGTGCTGTAATCCTTGATATCTATGATGGTAAGGAAAACGCCCTCGTCCAGCAGCCGAAGGGCCTTGTTGGGTGAGAAACCGCGGCCAACCGCCTTTATCAGGTCGGGCAGCTTCAGGTTGTACAGGGGGTCAACGAGTTGGGTATCGTCGATCTCGATATCCCCGGATTCGGAATCGATGTATAGCTTGGCGCCGGTGGAATTCTCGATCCTCTTCTTCACATTCCCCTTCTTTCCTATGAGCACCGCCACGCGCTCCTTGGGCACCCTCACGACCTTCATAAATATACAGCCCCCTCTTTAGCTTCCACGATATAATTCGAGTGATAATTGGTTTGGACGGGCACGCTATTCCTCATCGTGCTCTTCCTCCTCCCCCTCTTTCTCCGTTTTTCCCTCCCCCTCCTCTTCTTCCTCCGTGTCGATTCCCATGGCCTTGAAGAAATTCTTGGTGATGGCGTTCTTGGCAAGCTTGATCAGGGTGTTCTTGTCGTCCACCTCTCCGAATATGCCCAGTGATATCTGGGCAGCACCGGCATTGGAATGGCCGCCCGCGTTTCCCTCCCCGAAGGCCTCCCTCATCACCTGACCGATATTGACCCTTGAGTCCTTGCTCCTGGCGCTGGCGTGGATGGTGTCCCCGACTATGCCGTAGATCAGGGTGGTGGATATGCCTTCCAGTTGTAACAGGTAGTCGGCTGCCTGGGGAAGCGAGTCCCTCTCCGGTATTATATCGACGCACGAGATCAGGTAGGGGGCCCTGATCTCCTTGTTCATGATGGCCTTGCCCAGCACCTCCATGGTTGCAGCTGTCATAGGGGAGTACTCGAAGGTCTGGATGAGCTCCGGGTCGGCGTATTCCATCAGCCGGGTCACAGCCATCACGTCGGGCATGTTGAAGTTCCTGAGGAAGCGGTTGGTGTCCGTTCTTATGCCGTAGATCAGGGCGGAGGCCAGCTTTGTGTCCAGCTCCAGACCCAGTATCTCCAGGTACTCGCTGAGTATTGTGGAGGTGGCCCCGGTGTCCTTCCTTATGTCTATGTACCTGGCCTTTGGCCTTTCTTCTCCGGAAGGGTGGTGGTCGATGATGATGTCGGGTACCGTGTCCTCCGGCAGGTTGTTGTTCGACCCTGGTAAGGACATGTCCAGGAACATCTTCATGGCGGAGTCTTCCAGGGCCTTTGTCATCTTACCATCCTCTACGGCCTCCATCTCAACGTCCAGCATGTTGACCAGGGACCTGTTCTCCTGGTGGTCTATCCTGCCCCCGTAGTATATGCGGTAGGCCTTGTCCATGTTCTGGCAGATGAAGCCCGCGGCCATTGCCGAGGCTATGGCGTCCGGGTCCGGTGTGTTGTGTATGAAGATGCCGATGTGTCTTTTCTCGTTTGTGTCAACACCCTGGATCAGGGCGCTGAAAGAGCGCAGCTTGTGCTTCTGCTCCAGCTTCTGGACCAGCTCCATTACGCTGCTGTCCAGCAGGTCGCCCAGGACCAGGGCCCTGTCCGCACCCCTTTCCTCCGCCTCCCTGGCTTTCTGCCGGTTCGGGCATCTGATGAAAATAGTCTTGTCGGCCCACTCCTGTCTGATGAAATCCACAGCGCAAAGGCCGGCGTCGAAATCGGAGATCAAAATGACGAAAATATCGGCGTTCCGGAGGTTTTCCTTTACCTTGTCCAGGGACTCGGCGTCGGCCTGTACCGCTTCCACGAGTTCCCTTGCCTCCGCCACCTTTTCCTCGGCCCTGTCCACCACCAGAACGTTCTTTCCCCTGTTGGCAAGGTCCCTTGTCAAATTCTCGCCGATACGGTTAAAGCCGATCACCACCACCTTTACCATGTTTGGACCTCACCCTGTTTCGTTTTTTCCCTTTTTCCTTACCATCTTAGAACCTTTTTTCCCCTTTTTCTTGGCACCGTTCTTGCCTTTACCTGAGGCCTTCTTGCCTATAGCCTTCACCTTGTCCGGTTTTGATCGGCCCTTTGCCCGGCTCTTCCCGCTTTTTTTCCCCTTTTTCTTGACCTTGGCCCCCTTTTCATCCTTTTTCTCGCCGCCCCCTTCCCTCCCATCTCCACCTTTTCCCTCTTTCTTGTAGATATAATTAAGACGGGCGCCCACCATCTTGAGTATCTTGCCCTTCTTGCCGGTCTTTCGGACCAGGAGCCTTCCGCATTCCTTCCACGGCGTGCCAGGGTAGCGGGCTCTCCTTTCCACCACGACCTGGAGCTTCAGGTCCCGGGCCGCTTCAAGAAGGTGCTCCAGCTTGATACCGGACATGGCGTACTTCTTGGCCACTTTCCTCCCCTCGTTCCTGGATAGGCCGGCGTCGTAGTACTGGGGCCAGAGAACAACTATGTGATCGCCTCGAGAGACCATCTGAACCCTCTTGATCACTTGGACTTGAACAGAACGCCGTTGAGGATCCCGTGCTGGCCCGGCCTCGAGGTGATCCTGGCCTTGCCCTCGTCGGTCTCCACGATGGCGCCCTTGGTTATGATGTTCCTTCTAACGTAATGCGGGTTCGCGGGGTTTGCGGTCACTGTCAGGACCTTGAGCCTCTTGGTCTTGCCGTTGCTGGGGTCGTAGGCGTTAAGCCAGTTCTCACCCGTTAGGATAGTCTTACTGTGCGCGGCCCTGGTCCTTACAGTCTTCTTGCTGGTGGGGCCAAGCTCCAGGGGCTCTATCTCCCTGCCGATCTCGAACCTGCGCTTCTTGCGGTTGTAGAACCGCAGTCCGCCGCTCTTCTTTCTCCTGCTCTTACCTTGCCAGAGAGCCATTTTATATCACCGTAGTTCTTAAGTCAATGTGACAACTCGTATATATTTATTGTGCTGTTTTTCTGTCGGTCTTCCCCACCCTGCCCATTATTTCTGTCGGTCTTCCCCCACCCTGCCCATTATTTCTGTCGTTCTTCCCCACCCGACGATATGATTCCCATATAATATACCTCTTTAAACTAACTAGAAGGCCACAGGTAGAAAAACAAAAACATTATTATACCTATTTATTATCATAATTATATAAGGTGCGTGATTATGCTGTCGGACTCCGGAAAGGCGTTGGCCCTGGGCATCGTTCTGCTGTTTGCCGTCCCCCTATTCTCCATGACTGTATTTTCAAGTGAATCCCATGCGGACATTAATGCGAATACGGACGGGGATATCTGTGGTTTGTCAGGGGAGGAGGATACGGTAGGAGGGTTGGACGGAGATTACTATGGATCGGCAGGGGAGGATGTTTCCAAGGGAGGCTATATGTCCAACGGGAATGATATCTTCATTGGGGGAGATCAAAGCTTTACAGTTAATACTCCGGGGGCCGGGGATACGGAGAAGATAGGTGACAATAAGGAGACTTTAACCAACTCGATTAAAAGGGAGGGGGCCGGGGATACCGCTGAACATGAGGGCCGGGGATCGTCGCG
>CAZUZU010000169.1:0-1791 GCA_964624865.1 uncultured archaeon | reverse complement strand
CCCGCTACGTCATTATCACGCCCGAGGCATGGGAATCGCAGGCGCAGCAGATCGCCGACTGGAGGACGAAGATCGGCATGCCCGCCGAGGTCTGCACCACTGAGTCCATCCAGTCATCGACCTACGGCAGGGACCTTGCCGAGAGGATACATAACTTCCTGGTGAACAAGTGGGACAACAATCCCGAGCTGGACTACGTGCTCCTGTTCGGGGACAGCGAGTACATACCCGCAAGGATGCTGTACGCTGGGGCCGCGGAGCACGGCATCTACGACTTCGTGCCCAGCGACCATTACTACGCGGGCCTGGAATCGGACTGGGACGGGGACATGGACGGGGAGTTCGGCGAGGACGGGGAGTTCGATCTCACTCCCGACATCTGCCTGGGCCGCTGGCCCGTATCCACTGGCAGCGAGGCCACCAGGGCGGTGAACCGCATCCTGGGCTACCTCAAGTACCCCCCCTCGGGCGACTGGACCTCAAAGGCCGTATTGGTCGGCGGCCTTATGGCGCCGCCCAATCACGAGAATTACGATCCTGAGAGCGACAACGCCTACAAGGTGCAACAGGACGTCCTGCCGGTGATGCAGGGCCTCTTTTCAACTGTGAAGGAATATTACGACCACCCGTCGGATTCCGGAGGGGATTACATACCCGAGGGCCTGCCTGGCTCCCGGGACAATTTGAACCACGACGACCTGATCGCTGAATACAACACAGGCGCTTCGGTGGCCAACATGGTGTCCCAGGGATACACCAACGGCAACGGGCTGGGGGACTATGCGGGCACGGGCCTAGACATGACCTTCAATCACCTGTTCTACTACACCGACTGCCTGGACGTCACCAACGGCAACAGGCTTCCCTTCGTTTACGTTTCCTCGTGCAACTCAGGTAATTTCACCGAGACCGACGACACCGACCTGGAGCTGCTTCTCACCGCCTCCCCCGGAGGCGCCATAGGCCTGATAGCCGGCACACAGCTCACCTACAGGGGCGAAACGGCCACAGGCTCCTACGGCAACTGGTGGCTGAACCGCAGGTTCTGGAACATGTTCGACGATAATACCGTGGCCGGGGAATGTTTCAGGGATATGAAGCGGGAGTACTGCGAGCAGGTATATTCCTCCCCTACCTTGCCCGTTCCACAGGACCTGATAGTGTCCAACATCTATACCTACACCTTCATGGGGGACCCGGCAATGCACGTGTGGACAGACGAGCCCGAGGAGCCCGAGCTGGTCTCGCCCCAGGGTCTTTTCACCGGGCTCCACGATTACACCTTCCATGTCAGGGACGGCAACGGCTCGGACGTCGAGGACGCAATGATATACATCACCGGGCAGGGCTGCGAGCTGGTGCTGGAGACCGGGCCCGACGGCAAGGTTGAAACTGAGCTGGACCTTGATACTTTGGATGAAATCAATGTCACCGTAACCGGCCCCAATATACTCCCCCTGGAGACCGAGTTGAGCGTTGGCGAGGCCCCTCCCGACCTCTCGATCGTGGATTTCCAGCTCCCCTCACAGGGCGTGCTGGGGGCCCCGGTGAACGTCAACGTCACCGTCAAGAACACCGGGCAGGGCAATGCCGAAAATTTCGTTGTCGGCCTGTATTCCCCCACCTTTGCCCAGGGCAACAAGCTGGCCTCGTCCAACCCCATGACCCTCTATTCCCAGGCCCAGCACGACGTGGAATTTGAATTGATCTTCAACACCTCCGGTCTCCGTACGGTGGTGGCCGTGGCGGACTCCGCGGAGAGCGTGATAGAGCTTGACGAGGGCAACAACA
>CAZUZU010000168.1:0-6292 GCA_964624865.1 uncultured archaeon | reverse complement strand
AGCTCAGTGAGTTTATGTAAATTGTTCAAGGGGGTTTTTCGAAATACTCTAAAATGAAAAGGAGGTGAAAAAAACATGGCATATGGACAACAACAACCACCGCCACCGCCGCCACCGCAGCAACAGCAGCAGGGCTATCAACAACCACCACCACCGCAGCAGGGCTACCAGCAGCCGCCGCCACCGGGATACGGGCAGCCGCCCCAGCAACAATCCGACGGTAAGTGGGGCATGATCGCAGGAATAATGATGTTGATCGGCGCTATAGTTGGTTTAGCATACGGAGCTTACATGCTCTACATAGTGACAGCCGCAAACGCCGTGACAGGTGGAATGATGTTCGCGATGGGCGGCGCATGGCTATACCTTTGCGCAATACTGCCGCTCCTTGGCGGTATATTCGGTATACTGGGCGCGGTCTTCTCGTTCAAGAGAGAGAAGTGGGCACTCTGTCTGGTTGCTTCCATCCTTGTACTCCTGGGAAGCTGGTTCATATTCGGCCTCTTGGCCCTGATCTTCCTGGTGCTGGGTAAAGACGAGTTCCACTAGACATTAATACTCTATTTTTTTTATATTTCTTTTATTTATTCGTTATATTTATATCGGGTCATAGATTAACCCCAGGTATGAAGATCGTAACCGTGGTGGGGGCTAGGCCCCAGTTCATCAAGATGGCCCCGTTATCCAGGGTGCTGAGAGAAGAGCATTCGGAGACGGTGATACACACTGGCCAGCACTACGATTACGAGATGTCCGAGCTTTTCTTCAATCAATTAAAGATACCGGAACCGGACCACAACCTGGGCATCAGGGCGGCGACCCACGGGCAGCAGACAGGCCGGATGCTGGCCAAGCTGGAGGACGTGATCACTGAGGAGCAGCCGGACCTTTTAATGGTGCACGGGGACACCAACTCCACCCTTGCAGCCGCACTGGCAGGGGCCAAGATGGGAGTGCCGGTGGGCCACGTGGAGGCCGGTTTAAGAAGCTTTGACAGGGAAATGCCCGAGGAGATAAACCGCGTGGTGGTGGATCACATATCCCAACTCCTGTTCGTTCCCACCTCGGCAGGCATGAACAACCTGAAGAGGGAGGGACTGGAGGACAAGGCTTACCTGTGCGGCGACGTGATGTACGACTCCCTCATATACAACCTGGAAATCGCAAAAGGCTCCGATATACTTGAGAGGGAGGGACTGGGGCCCGGCGAATACATGCTGGCGACCTGCCACCGCCCGTCCAACACTGACGACACAGGCAACCTTGCCATGATACTGGAGGCGTTCTCCGAGAGCGGGGAGGAAATAATATTCCCTGTACACCCCAGGACCAGGAAGTTCATCGCCGAGCACAAGCTCGAGGACAGGATAGAGGATAATGTCAAGGTCATTGATCCGGTGGGTTACCTGGACTTCATCTGGCTGGAGAAGAACGCGGCCAAGATACTCACCGACTCCGGTGGTATCCAGAAGGAGGCATACATCCTCAAGGTGCCCTGCGTCACACTCAGGGAGAACACCGAGTGGATCGAGACGGTGGAGGACGGCTGGAACATGCTTGTGGGGGCGCGCAAGGACCGGATATTGGGCGCAATACGTGACTTCGGGCCCAGCGGGGAGCAGAGGCGGGCCTACGGGGACGGTAGAGCGAGCGAGAAGATACTCCGGGCCATAGACGAGTTCTATCGTTGATATTATATATTGCCAAGGTTTATCCTTTGGTTATGGGCGATATCGACAGGTACGATTGGTTCTTGGTGTCGATCATTATTGCTGCGGTGGTCCTCGGGCTTGCTTTCAACGGGCTGCTTGCCTATTTCCCCTACGCACTGACCTACCTGTTCGTGTTCTACGTGGGGAGGGACAGGTACGAGTGGATGGAGGGGCCCGGGGAATGGAGGGAATACGGGTGGTGCGCCGCCTTGATCGCGGCAAGTTTTTTGGTTACCCCCGTTAAATGGGCCTTGGTGCCGGGGACAAGCGTGTTCGGGGTCGTCAACTTCGCCCTTTTCCTGGTGGGCCTTACCTTCGTTTTCTTTAAATTCAACCGTACAAGTATCTCTGTCCTTTGGAAGCCCGTTGCCTTGATACTGTTCATGGCACTGATGAACTTTGCCGTTTCCCTTGTACTGTCGGACTGGGTGGAGGAGGTCCTGGGACCCACCATAGCCTCGTGGGAGGCCGGTTGGGCTCGAGGTATGGGCTACGACGTGACGAGCCTGAACAACGTGATCATAGTTAACGACAGGTGGATAGAGATAAGCGGGGGCTGCACCGGCATAAACGGCATAGTATTGTACGGTATCATGTCCGCCGCCATATTGATACACCTTGATCTAAAGTTGTCCACCAAGGTCATTGTCGTTATCTTGGGGGTCTACGGCGAGTTCGCAATGAACCTTCTCCGCGTATTTCTTATTATAATGGTGGCCGTGTACTCGCCCGAGCACATAGAGACCGCACATCACTGGCTGGGGAATATCCTCTTTACCCTGTATCTGTTGTTATTCTGGTACGCTGTGCTGTATCTATATGACAAACGGAGAGATGATAATGAGGGAGCGGAAGAGGATAGTTAGGAACTCCCTGTACCTCATGGCCGGCACGGTCACCGGCAAGGTAACCGCCGCCGGATACTTCTTTTTACTTGCATGGTACTTGAGCGAGGGGGTGTTCGGAACCTACCAGCTGTTGTTGAGCCTGTGCGACTTTGCCATGCTGTTCGGTTACTGGGGCCTTGACTACGTGATAATAAGGGACGTGGCAAGGGACCGGAGCAGGGCGGGGAGGTACCTGGGCAACACCCTTGTCCTGAGATGCCTGTTGGCGCTGCCCGCCTTTCCCCTGCTTGTATTGTTGTTCATCCACTACGACCTTGACGCGGCGTATCTTGGCCCGACCATGATGGTGTTCCTGACCTACGTCGTCATGCGCCTGAATTCCGCCTTCTTCGCTGTCGTCAGGGCCCACGAGGTCATGGAGTGGGAGGCCCTGGTGAGCGTGGCCTACCGGGTTCTGATGCTCTCCCTTACCGTCCTGGCATATTTATCGGGGGCGGGGCTCTTCGTGATCACCATATTCTACCTCATTGCCATGGTCATCGAGACGGGAATGCTGTTGGCCGTCTATCACAGTAAGACCGGAGGGCGGTTAATGGAGTTCGATTTACAGGGGATGAGAGAGATGACTGGGCGAGGGTTACCTTTCCTTGGCTACGAGCTCATACACATCGCCTACGGAGCCGTTCCGGTGCTGGTCCTCGGTTTGTTGGGGAGCCTGTTGGTGGCGTCCTTTTCGGTGAGCTACCGCATCGTGGCCTTCCTCGCGGTAATACCCGCCGCCCTGGGCTCGGCTATGTTCCCGGCCCTTTCCAGGCTCTACCTCAAAAAAGGCACCATGGGCTACCTCAGGAAGGCTCTGGCCTACACCTTACCGGTCTCCGTTTTGATAGGTGCGGGACTGTATTTTCTGGCCGGATGGGGCATTGAGCTTCTATTCGGCCCCAAGTACTCTTACGCCGTGCCCATGCTCCGGATATTTTCGGTGATGTTCCCCTTCTTCTTTGCCAACCACCTGCTGAAGAACTACCTGTGGAGCGTGGACAGGCAAAGGCGGGTAACCGCGGTCTACGGCCTGGGCCTGGGGGTTCTGATGGCCCTTGGTCTCGTCTTAGTAGAGGGGATGGGCTACATAGGGATACCTCTGGCCCTGCTCGTGTCGGAGGCCGTGGTGTGCGCAGGCATGGCCCGGGGCCTGGGAAAGTGAGGACGCTATTGATTATGGGGCTTCCGATAGATAGCGATGAGCTAGCCTGGACTTTACATCGTCCGGAACCTCCACGGGAACCCGGAATTTTCTTCCGAAATATTCTAACGAGGCTGTCTCTCTTTCTAATGTTTTCTTGTCCTCCGCTTCAAAAGTTACGTTCACCAACTTACTGGGCTTCAAGCCATTGCATAATAAGAAATCAGCTTCTTTCCGGTTCTTGACAAAATACAGATCATCTACCCTTTTCAAATGAAGAAACACTATGTTTTCCAGTATCCTGCCCTTGTCATCGTCCGTCCTCCCCCCAAGGCCGGAAAACAAAGGATCCACGGAGTATATCTTTTTATTGTAGGTCTCCTGCGTCTTTACAGAAGGGGAATATTTGGTCAGCACATCCAGCAAGTAAGCATCCCTTAACGCCCCTGTATATTTCTTTATTGTGTTCTCATGCCGTATCTTACCTATTGATTTAAGAGAATTATAAGAAAACTCCTTGCCAATGCTGGACAGGAGATACAATGCCATGGTTCTCAGTGCCTCGGGATATTGCAGATCATTTTTTCTTAGGATATCATGGTAGATTATCCTCTCGAAATATTCCTTTACCAGGTCTTTGTCTCCGGTTTGCACCACTCGGGGAAAGCCACCTGTTCGCATATATTACGGAAATGTGTTTCTCTTGGGTTTTTGATCCTTGAACCTCAGGTATTCCCGATATGTCAGGGGATATATCGTAAAGCTCTTGGTTCTACCGGTCAGGCCGGAGGTGGTGGATGAGGTCCGCTCGGGCAAGATGGTGCTTTTGGAAGGGGTGAGGAACGTGGACGAGATGAAGGTGCTCCAGATGAGCTGGGTCTATGACCTGAACTTTTCCTGGACGATCGGCGAGGTGAGGCGGCGGAGGTACATCGAGAAGCTTGGGGCGGTGATGGAGGACCAAGAGGCGGCCGAGGAATGCCTCTCCGCGATATTGGCCTAGGTGTGGTGATGGTGGATTCCCTATCAGGAAACCCAAGCAAGAAGTCTATAGTTAAGAAATAACCCTCTTTATTTCTTCAAATATGCGAGAAAAATCCTTCCGAGCCATCAGGCAGGTGATCTTCCGCTAATTTCACGCAATCTTTAGCCTCCGATAACTTGGCCAATATCCTCTCGTTCATAATATCGGACCACCCACACCCGATTTACCATACAGGATATATTTGTACCTGGGCTCGAAATCATTGTATTCATTTATTGTCTTACGAGCGAGATCGTAAACAAAATCCTTGTCGTCGGTGTATAAAAGCTCACCCTTAAAAACCTCCTTCTTTACGTAGAGAGGCAGCAACTGGAACATCTGAACATCTTATCCGTCCGGGAAAGAAGCGATTATATTGTAGAGCGTATGGTAAAGCTCTTTTTTATCATCGATGTCATAATACACACATATATCCACATCCGACCTTTCGGTAATCTCCCCCCTTGGGTATGAACCGTAGAGGTAAACGAACTTCAGACCCTCCGAACGGGGGCATTTAAGAAGCCTTTCCATTATTTCATGTTTCATGATATTTAATATACTTTGAGGATTTTTAAATATTTTTAAGAGCCGGGGCCCTGGTATCTTTGGTTCGGCCTGGCCTGTTTTTCAAGTGTCTTATCGATGCTCTTCTTCCGGTTCTTTCGCCATCATACCATGCACCCTAATATAGTCGAAAGTGCTCGCAGAAAGGTCTTTTTTTCCCTGCTTGCGTAAATTATTATTAGCCGTATTACTTTGTGTGTTTGCTATGAACATATGCGTGGTAGGTTTGGGATACATAGGGACCCCCACGGCGGTGACCCTGGCCGCTGCGGGCTACCGGGTCTACGGCTACGATATCGATGCGGAGCTGGTGGACCGTGTTCGGGGGAAGGACGTACCCATCAACGAGTACGGGCTGCACGACGCCCTTGCCCAGGTTATAGACAACGGCAGGCTCGAGGTGGGCACCGAGATCAGGCCGGCGGACTGCTTTTTGGTCGCGGTCTCCACGTCGCCGGACCCGGAGACCAAGAAGATAATACTGGAGCCGCTGAAGGCGGCCGTGGACGACGTGTCCTCCGTGCTGAAGGACGGGGATCTGGTGATAGTGGAGTCCACCGTGGTCCCGGGGACCACGGAGAACGTGGTGAGGCCCTTGCTGGACAAGGCTGGTGTGGGATACCACCTGGCCTTCTGCCCGGAGAGGGTGCTGCCCGGCCAGCTGATGTACGAGCTGGTGCACAACGACCGTATCATCGGAGGAGTGGACGAGCAATCCACGGAGCTGGCCTGCGATCTATATTCAATGTTCGTCAAGGGCGAGCTGCACCGCACCGACGCGCGGAGCGCGGAGCTTGCCAAGCTCATGGAGAACACCTACAGGACGGTGAACATAGCCCTGGCGAACGAGCTGGCCCGGATCGCTGAAGAGGCGGGGGGAAACGTGTGGGAGGCGGTGCGCATGGCCAACAACCACCCAAGGGTCAATATCCACTTGCCGGGGCCGGGGGTGGGCGGT
>CAZUZU010000167.1:4641-6300 GCA_964624865.1 uncultured archaeon | reverse complement strand
ATTTTGGTTTTAGCGGAACGTTCAGGCACAAACGTTCTTTCCCTGTCCCTGGAGATAGCGAGGGAGGGCAGGGAGGGGCGGCAGATCGGGGCTCTCTTCGTGGTCGGCGACTCCGACGAGGTGCTTAAATATTCAAGGCAGGTGATCATCAACCCGTTCAAGGGTCACCCCAAGGAATCAAGGAACGTTCTGAACAGGGAGCACTGGGAGACCTTCAAGGAATTCGCCCAGCTGGACGGGGCCATAGTGATTAACGACGAAGGCATAGCAAGGGCCGCGGGCAGGTACGTGGGGATAAACTGGGACATCTACCTCCAAGGGGGACTGGGCGGTAGGCACCTGGCGGCAGCCTCCATCAGCAAGATGACCGACGCCATTGCCGTCACCGTTTCCGCATCGAACGTAATCAGGGTGTTCTACAAGGGCAGGGTCATCTTCAAGGCAACCGTCATATAGGGTGTTATACATGGTATACGGAGAGGATCTTATACTGGATGAGATATTCCAGTTCGGGGAGGAGCTGGGCCTGATCGTGGACAGGCTAAAAAGATTGGGGCTCAGTGACTACGAGGCAAGGATATATTCCGCCGCGGTGATCCAGGGCTACGGCACAGCCGAGGAACTGGCGGTGGCGGCGGGCATACCAAGAACGTCCAGCTATAGAACGATCAATTCGTTAATAGACAAGGGTTTCATCAAATCCAACCCTGGAAGACCAATAATCTACGAGCCCACCGACATCCTGGAAACCAAAAGGGATATCGGGAACGAGATCGAGGAAACCTTCGACCTTCTCGAGCAGATGCAGGAAAACCTGTCGGACAAGGGTAACCCCAGGCTCGTGTTCTCCATGGTGGGCAAGGATAAGATTGCCGCCAAGCTGGGCGAGGACCTGTCCGGTGAGGGGGGCGACATATTCATAATCGCTGCGAAGACCAGAGGGATAAGGGAAATACTAACGCAATCGGGTATTGAGCCGGGGAACATCAATATGATCACCAGGCCGGGTCAGAGAACCCCTCGAGGAGCGAACACATCTTACACGGATGGACTCGTGGACATTACGGTGACCTTGGGAAAAGAGCGGACCCTTTTTATCGATGAAAAGTTATCCACATGCCTGTACATGGACAGCGAGAGATTGACGAGTAGTATAAAGGGCATGGCCGAGGCCTTAATGAACAAAGGTGAGGACTAATGGAAGATTTGACATACATGGCAGCTGACTGGGAAAAGCTTTCGAATGCAGGCGAGGAGAAGATGGAGACCCTTGCTGACTTGGAGGAGATACATTATAACGTGGTAAAGAGGGGGAAAGAGGAGGGGGAACGTCACATGGATTATTTCCTTGGGATCGAATGCACCAAGGATAAATGCATGTTGAGGACCAGATATACCGAGACCTACAACGTCGAAGGGGTGGAAAAGGCCGGGGACGCTTGGATCAAGGAGTTCCATGTCAAGGACCAGAAACTTGAGGCCCCGGGGAACGAATACCTGCATTACATGTGGGGTTTCATTCCTTCCGGGTCGGAAAAGGAGGGGGACACGGACAACCTAGCCATCCAGGGATTGGCGGGCAGGTTCTCCGCTGAGGTCAGGGACGAGCCGAATCCCCTGGGAGACAAGACCATCGCCCTGTCACTCAACAAAACCAGC
>CAZUZU010000167.1:0-4631 GCA_964624865.1 uncultured archaeon | reverse complement strand
TCATGCCCCCAGGTTTCTATTTCGAGCTTGAATTCGATCATAAGAGCGGGCTTCTGGTCTCATTGGCAAAGGTTGACCAGGAGGGCTACCTGGCCGTAGACCTGGTCAAGAAATAGACCTTCATTTGATCTTTCTCAGATATTCTTCAACGCCGTCGAAATCATCAAGATCGCCCTTCCAGCCTTCAAGAGCTTCCCCGTAATCCTGCTCGATCTTCGACACGACCTTGGATATCTGTTTATGCAGACCTTCCCAATCATGTCCTTTTATCACCACCGCCACGGTCACGAAGTTACCCTTGTCCATAATGATCATGTGGTCCCCGTACTCCAGCTTGGAAAGCTCGCCCTCCTCCCCCTTGAACGAGTCCTTTACAAAGTTCTTAACAGCGGTGAGCATACCGGAGAGTATATCGGTGTCCATCTCCTCGTCAAGGGAGGTCTCGACCTCCTTCCTGAGCCATTTCCTGCGCTCCGGTTTTACCTGGGAAAGCAGGGTGCCGTCCTTGTATATCAGCAGGATTAATTCCACGGAATAGCCGCCCAGTTTCAATCTTCGGTGGGTGTAGGAGAACAGAACCCCAAGGGCAACGGCGATGGCAAGAACGATCAACAACCCGCATGGATCAATATCGTTAGTGCCGGCGGCGATCTCTTCTCGTTCTTCCACGTTCACAGTAAATCGGGTCTCATTACCGTTCCCTGAACGGTCTCTGACCGTGAGAACCACTGTATAATTCCCAGGCTTGGAATAGACATGCTCCACGTATATTCCTTGGGTCGTGTTCCCGTCACCCAGGTCCCAGGTATAGTTCAGATCCTGGGCCAGGTCTACGTTGTCAAAGCTGCCCTGGGCGTTGAAGGTCATGAGGTCCCCGGCTTTAACGTTCTCGTTCGCGGCTATCTCTGGAACGGGAGGAGTGACGTCCAACACGTAGATCGTCCCCGAAATCTCCGTGGTCCAACCCGCCCCGTCCTTTACTACCAGGGCGTAATCATATTCTCCCGGTTCATTGATTGTGATTGACGCGGCGGGCTCATTCCAGTATCTACCGTCGCTTAGGGAAAAATTCCATTCAACTATGCCCACGTTGTCATGGGACCCGGCGGCATCGTATTCGAACTCGGAATCCTCGTCCCATCCCTCTGGCACATCAATCTCAGCAACAGGATATGTTACGTCTAGTATCTCGATCTCGAAAGTCTGCTCGTCCTGGTTACCGACTGCGTCGATAACAGTCAGGGAGACGGCATGAATACCGGGCCGGTGAAAGGTCACGTTGACCTCGTCCCTGCTCGGGCCCTGCACTATCAAGCCTACGGACTCTATCACCCAGATATATTCACTGATCTCAACGTTATCAGTGCTCTTCTTCGCATTGAATATGACCTCCTCGTCCTCGTTCCACTCCTCCGGACCGGAGATGAATGCCTTCGGTAATTCCCCGTCCTCTACCCCTAATGTCACATCAAAGGTCTCTCTGTAAGGTATGGTGGCTTTCAAAAGAGTGTCGTTCGTCAGCAGCTCTCCCCGGTCCTTTGACATCTTCTGTTTGAAGGTAAAGCCGGGAGGGATTTCGAGCAGCAATTGATTCTCGTTGAACAAGAAATTAGAGTCCATCATGATATGGACGTCATAGTTCGACCGTAGCGGTATCTCGTTCTTGGATGCTGCATCCACCCGAAGCCCTTCGGAAATAGCCTGGTCGTTACGGACCGGGCCCAGGGCGGAGATATGATATTCCATAGAATCAAAAAGATCGAACGATATCCCGTTGATGTGGATGAACTTGTCAGTGTCCGTGGGCACGGCGATCTCGTTCTCGAAGTCGGCCCTTCTCTGGTCCATCAGGATATTCAGCTCCCAGCCCTCGACGAGAAAGTTGCCGTTCCCTATCCAAGAGTCTATCATCAACTTCACTAGCTGGGTGTCCGAGAAGTCCGCATGTGTCCACTCCCTGGTCACATTAAGGGTGCCGTTGTTCCAGTCCGATAGATCGAAGCGATATTCCGTGGTGGAGTTACCTAACTCGGCAAGAGACAGGTCTAATCCGAGCGATGAGTTTCCGTCGGCGGTGAAATTGATCAGGCTGGACCCCAGGAAAAGGTCGTCCTTCAGCGAGTCGCGGATATCCTTAAGCTCGCCCCTCCATCCACCGGCGGCGCCATCATCATTTTCGCCACCATCATCCGTCCCTGTACCATCATTCCCTCCACTAACCCCATCTGCCTCGGTGCCATCATTCCTCCCTGGGAACGATCTGGTTCTGTCCGAAGACCTAGCCAAGGTCCTTAAACCCGCAGGGGCCACACTGACAGGCATATCCCAGTGCAGGGAAGCCTTTTCTTCCAATAGCCGGGGATGGCCGCGGGGCCCTCCGCCCCGATTTAACATGTTACTGGTACCTGATCCGTCGTAATTGGCCACTTCGGCGGCCTCTAAATTTTCCAGGTAACCGTTGGAGCGGACCTCGTTCGGATTGTAGTAGGTGACCAGTGAAAAATTACCCTGGTAGATGTCATTGATCTCGAAATACCCCGTCATGTTGGTAATATTCATATAATTATCGAAGTATTCCTCGCTGTTATACAGAATGTTCCTGTCCCTGTCAAAAAGTGCAACAATAGCCCCGGGTACCGGATTCCCGTCCCCGTCAATGACCGTCCCGTTGACGGACTGGTTATGACCTTCCGGCTTGTACTCCATTACGATATCCTGAACGACCTCACCCTTGTTCAGGTCCACGTTTATCCGGTTGTCAAGGAACCTGTCGTTACCAAACTGAGCAAAGGTCACCAGCTTGAACCTTCCAGGGTAACTATCGATGCTGTATTGACCAGTAAAATTCGAGTAGAACATCTCCCCCTTGATCAAACCGGATTCCAGGATAGAATATTGAAGGTCGATGAGATAGATGAAGGTCGGGCCCACCGGTGTGCCCCGGCTGTCGTTGATGCGGCCCATCAGGTTGTAACTTTCCTTAGGCATTTGGCTCATGGTGATGTCGTGCCTGACCGTACCGGCATAAGACACGTCCACGGTGGTGGGGAATTTGTCATAATATCCTGCATTCTCAGCCCATAGGCTGACAAAGCCCGATGAAACCCGGAACTGGTACATGTTGCTGCCGCTGGTGTTGTAGACCTTTTCCACCCTCTTCTCCTCCTCTCCGAATGATACGAAGACCTGTGAACCCAGAACCCGCGGATCGTCTCGGAGGGAATCTGTCCAAAGGTAACCGAAAAGGGAGACCGTAAGATCGGTTTCAGGGGTCATCTCGATAACAATATGTCTTTCTTTCTCCAGAAAAACATCGAAACCAAACGTTTTTTGGGCAAAGCCGGGTGCGCCCACATTCACCTCATAATACCCCGGCCACATACTGCTCTCCGTGATCCCGTTCTCTTCGCTGAGCGAGGAGGAGCCCATTTGCTGCGGTTCATCCTCCAATACGATCTTGGGGCCGATGATCCTTGCCCCGTCCCTCGGGTCGATTACCGCTAACTTGACAGTGCAAGGGCTTAAATCTTTCATCTCCACCAGGTCTCCATTGTAATACATGCCCATGACAACCTCTTTCTTAGGCATGTCATACAATGCCACATCATCCCCCACCGCCTCGCCTTTCTTGATGACGGTTGTCTCAGAAAGTCCGCCGTTGAATATATCGTACTCCTCCGGCTCTGGTCTTACCCCGGCGAAGATGCTTGCCTGGGACGGGGGGGCACCGGCCACGGACATGATAATATCGTCCGAGACCCCGGTGTCGTTTAGGTCCTCCAAAGAAGCGATGTCGAAAGAAAGGGAGGGGTGAGGGTCGAATTTACGGGACAATTCAACCACAGGCGCGTTGTCATTGGGAACCACGTCGAACTCCAGCATATCGGGGTGATCGCTTATCTCTGACAAATGGACGATGTAGCCGTATACCGCGATCTGCCGGGTCCTCCCCATGACCGATTCGGGTATCTCGAAGTACATACGCAGGGAGGGTTTGTAATCGTGAACAAGTTCCTGCTCTATTTCACCGTTCAAACTGTCCGTCCGTGCAGTATACAATATGTCGTAGAAATGCGTCTGGCCGGCGGGCAGGTCTTTGATATATGCCTTTTGAACGCTGTAATCGAAGGAACGATCGTTGTTACGGTCCAGTCTTATTAGATACACGTACTTGTCCGCAACTGGCCGGTGACCGGTAAGGGTGATGTTAAGACCCCCGGCCGTCTCCCTGACCTCCATGGAAGATATATCGCAGGAGGTGCCGTTCAATAGAAGGTTGGACGTCATGTTAAGTACATCCCCCTCCGGATCATGCCACACGTGCTTGCCAGCTTGCGGGGCCCTGTCCCGCACAGGCGAATTCGTTACCTCCTTGTGGCGGGTCGCGGGCCGCCGATATGATTCATCGCCCTCAAAATGGGAAAAACTGCCTAACAGGAGGAGAATGCATACCAGGAAGGAAAAAACCAAAACTCTCAAAACAGCGGGACGACCTCTTATCTTCCAAGAGATTACCTTTTCCATATATGTCACATAGAAGACGAGCTAAATAGATTTTTCCATATAGATTAAAATAATGAGGATTTAGAAAAACTTCATTTTTAGAATAAGGGCGATATTTGCTGGTATTT
>CAZUZU010000166.1:0-6370 GCA_964624865.1 uncultured archaeon | reverse complement strand
TGGCCTCCAAGGCAACCGGTTACCCCTTGGCATTCATCGCGGCGAAGCTTGCCCTCGGCCAGTCGCTGGCCGAGGTAAAGAACAGGGTGACCAAGGATACCTCGGCATGCTTCGAACCCGCCCTGGATTACGTGGTGGTCAAGCATCCCAGATGGGACCTGGAGAAGTTCAGGAAGGTCAGCCTGAACATAGGCTCTGAGATGAAATCGGTGGGCGAGGTCATGTCTATTGCCAGGGGTTTCGAGGAAGGGCTGCAGAAGGCCATTCGTATGCTGGATATAGGTGTGGACGGGCTTACCTGCTCCGCCCTGGGTTTTGACGATCTTGACTTGGAACTAACCCGGCCTACCGACAAGAGATTGTTTGCCATAGCCCAGGGGTTTAAACAGGGATATTCGGTCCACAAGATACAACAGATGACGAAGGTGGACCCTTGGTACCTGCACAAGATAAAGAACATAGTTGACATGGAAAGGAAACTGGAAGACAGGGAATTGAACGCCGTTGACGCCTCCCTCCTCCGGGAATCCAAGAGATTGGGCTTCTCGGACCGGCAGATCGGGACCCTGTGCGGCTGTGATGAAATGGCGGTGAGGGAAAGAAGAAAGGCTCTGGACGTGGTGCCCTGCGTGAAGCAGATCGACACACTTGCCGCTGAATACCCGGCCAAGACCAACTATCTCTACCTGACCTATAACGGGACCGTTGACGACCTGGAATTCGGGGATCGCGGCCCGGTGATAGTGCTGGGCGGAGGCCCCTACAGGATAGGCTCTTCCGTGGAGTTCGACTGGTGCTGCGTGAACTCGGTGATGTCCATGAGAAAGGCGGGGCAAGAAACTATCATGATAAATTATAATCCCGAGACCGTGAGCACGGACTACGATATCTGCGACAAGCTGTATTTCGACGAGCTGACCCTTGAAAGGACACTCGACATCTGCGACAAGGAGAACCCTCTTGGTGTCATCGTGTCCATGGGAGGCCAGATACCCAACACCCTGGCTCTCCCTCTCGATAAAAACGGGGTAAGGGTCATGGGCACCTCTCCCGATGACATAGACCGGGCGGAGGACAGGCACAAGTTCTCAACCCTCCTTGACGAGCTGGGAATCGATCAACCGCGATGGCGGGAGCTCACTAGCATAGAGGGGGCAAGGGAGTTTGCTGAATCGGTGGGATATCCGGTATTAATAAGACCGAGCTACGTGCTCAGCGGTGCTGCGATGAGCATTGCCCTGGATCACGACGAACTGTCTCAATACCTGAAAAAGGCCTCCGCAGTCAATAAGGAGCATCCGGTTGTTATAAGCAAGTTCATAACCGGAGGAAAGGAGATAGATATAGACGCCGTGTCAAAGGACGGGGAGCTGTGCTGCTACGCTATCTCGGAGCACGTGGAGAACGCCGGAGTGCATTCCGGGGACGCCACCCTTGTCCTCCCTCCCCAAAGGACCTATCTCGAGACCATGAGGCGCATCAAGGTCGTTGCCAGGAAGCTTGCGCGCTCCCTCAACATCACCGGTCCGTTCAACATCCAGTTCATTGCAAAGGACAACGAGATAAAGGTCATAGAGTGTAACCTCAGGGCGTCACGCAGCTTTCCCTTTGTTTCCAAGGTGGCAAAGACGAACCTTGTGGACATCTCCATAAGAGCTATGATAGGGGAGGATATAGAGCCGCTGGAGCGCTCTCCCTTCGACCTCGATTACGTGGGCGTCAAGGCACCCCAGTTCTCCTTTACCCGGTTGAAGGGCTCTGATCCCGTTCTCGGGGTGGAGATGGTCTCCACCGGGGAGGTTGCCTGCCTGGGCGACGATTTCAACGAGGCCTATCTTAAGAGCCTGATCTCGGTTGGATTCAGGATTCCGAATAAGGCAGTCCTCTTGTCCACGGGCCCCATAGAGAGCAAGGTCGATTTTCTGGAAGGCGCGGCAAAGCTCGGGGAGATGGGCTTGGAGCTCTACGCGACCCGGGGCACGGCCGATTTCCTGAAGTCCAACGGAATAGAGAGCAAGGTCCTGTACTGGCCTCACGAGAAAAAGGAGCCAAACACCCTGACATACATAGGGGAGGGAAAGGTGGACCTCGTTGTAAACATACCGAAGAACATCGAGAAGACGGAGCTTGACAACGATTACCTTATCAGAAGAAAGGCGGTGGACTTCAACGTGCCGCTGATCACCAACCTCCAGATAGCAAAGAGATTCGCCGAGGCGGCTAACAGGCTGTCCGAGGATGATCTGAAGGTAAAGCCCTGGAAGGAATATGACTAGGCTCCAGATACGGTTACATGAACGTCGGAGGAGTGGAGACCGTGACGTACATAGCCGGTTCCGAACCCAGGTTTATGGGTCGGTGGGGCAGATTGGATTTATGATAGAGCATATCCCCTTCCTGGAGTATGAACTTCTCCTCCCCGATATGGAATTCCACCTCTCCCCTTATCATTATGTGGATCTCACACCCCTTGTGTTTGAAGAACTGGGACTGGGTGCCTGGTAGCAGGTAAGTTACGTTAGCCTCCACTTCTTTCGTCTTTATTACGTTCTGGAACAGCTTTCCCGCCGTTCTTCTCTCTTTGAGAAATTCACCTTTCTTCATCAGCATTGTCTTAGTCATGTTGTATCACTTCCCTCTGATCCGATACAAGGTACGAATAGGTAACGACTTACGCGCTATTAACGGTTTCTATTGGCCCTTCGTGCCGCTGATCACCGCTCCGACCGCGGCCATGGCGGCCGCCACCTTCTTCTCGCGCCCCTTCCCCTTCTCGGTCTCTATGTAGTCCACCACCTGGTCCATGATATCGTACCTGGGTATGAAGCTGGTGTCGTAATCTCCCTTTATCCACTGGGGATTGTCCATGACCACCTCGTGGAACGGTATGTTGTTCCTCACACCCGATATCTGGAACTCCCACAGGCCCCTCTTGGTGCGGGCGATACAGCGTTCCCTGTCCTCGGCCCAAACGATGAGCTTGGCTATCATGGAGTCGTAGAACGGCGGGATGGTGAAACCCGCATACACGCCGCTGTCTATCCTAATACCGGGGCCGCTGGGCTCGGCGTACTTAACTATCCTGCCCGGGGCGGGCATGAAGTTGTTCATAGGGTCCTCCGCGTTTATCCTGCATTCTATGGCATGGCCCCTGGCCTGCACGTCCTCCTGCCCGTACTCAAGCTCCAGGCCCGAGGCGACCCTGAGTTGCTCCCTGGCCAGGTCGATGCCGGTTATGGCCTCGGTAATCGGGTGTTCCACCTGCAGCCTGGTGTTCATCTCCAGAAAGTAATACTTCCCGTCCTTGAACATGAACTCGCAGGTCCCTGCGTTGTAGTACCCGGCCGTGTTCGCGGCCAGTACCGCCTGCTGTCCCATATCCTCCCTAAGCTCCGGTGTAAGTGCACAGCTCGGCGTTTCTTCTATCAATTTCTGATGCCGCCTCTGCACCGAGCACTCCCTCTCGTTGACGTGTATCATGTTGCCGTGCTTGTCGCCTATGACCTGGAACTCTATATGGTGCGGGTCCTCGATGAACTTCTCGATGAACACCGCATCGTTGCCAAAGCTGTTCTTGGCCAGCCTTCTAATGGATTCCAAGGCCTTTTCCATTCCCTTCTCGCCTTCCACCATCTGGATGCCTATACCTCCTCCACCGGCGGAAGCCTTGAGCATCACAGGGTATCCTATCTCATGGGCGATGTCCTTCGCCCTCTCGTGGTCCGGGATGGCCTCGGTTACCCCGGGTACAACGTGGACGCCGGCCCCCATCATGGATTCCTTGGAATCGATCTTTGAGCACATGAGGCGCATGGCGCTTACCGGGGGCCCGATGAACTCTATACCGTTCTTTTTGCACATCTCGGCGAAATCCGCGTTCTCCGCCATGAAGCCGTAACCAGGGTGTATCCCCTCCGCGCCGGTCTTCTCCGCGGCGTCGATGATCGCCTCCATGTTGAGATAGCTCTGGCTCGCCGGCCCGGGCCCGACGCATACCTTCTCGTCCGCGTATCGAACGAACAGCGCCGTCTTGTCCGCCTCGCTGTAGACGGCAACCGTGGGTATGCCCAGCTCCTTGCAGGCTCTCATGATCCTGATCGCGATCTCGCCCCTGTTGGCAATGAGTACCTTGTTCAGCATGTTATTCACTCCTTGCATATCTGCATGATCACGTCGCCGGAGGATACCGTATCCCCCACCTTGATGAAGATGTTCTTAACAACGCCTTCCAGGTCCGATTGGACCTCGCTCTCCATCTTCATGGCCTCTATTACCGCCAGCCCCTGCCCCTTCTTAACCTCGTCGCCCTCCCCCACAAGTACCTTCAGTATGGTGCCCTGCATCCCGGTCTTCTGCGCCTCCGCCGGGTCGCACTGCTGCGCGCCTCCGCCTGCCGCCGCAGCCCCGTCGCCCGAAGCCACCACGAAACCACCGGTGGGCGTGACCTTGACCTCGAAGGGCTCGCCGTCCACCTCAACGTCGAACTCTGTGGGCACACCTCCCCCGCCCCCGCCAATCTCCTCCGCCGGTTTATCATATATGTAAACTTGATCCAGCTCGGGGAACAGAGAGCCCACCATTGCCCTGGTCATGGGGTGGTCCTTGTCCAAGGGCAGCTGGTCGCTGGTGAACTCCTCCACCGCCTCTCCCTTCAGGAACTTTAGTCCTACCTGGGGATATATGGCGTAGATCATCACGTTCTCGTCGCTGAGCTTCACGCTGGGAGCCAGCTCCTTGAGCTCGGACTTTCTCTTCTCCCACATGGGCTCCTTGAGATCGGCGGGCCTGCAGTCTATCACCCGGTCCTTCCAGTCCTTGCCCAGCACCTTTTCCATGACCTCCGGTTTTATCTCTCCCGGAGGGTGTCCGTACCAGCCCTTGCAGTAGTCCACCGTTTCCTTGGGGATCTTCTTGTACCTGCCGAAGAGAACGTTCATCACCGCCTGCACCCCCACCACCTGGGAGGTCGGTGTGACGAGGGGCGGATACCCCAGGTCCTCCCTGACCCTTGCGGTCTCGTCCAGCACCTGGAAGTACTTGTCCGCTGCGCCCTGCGCCTCCAATTGGGACACGAGATTGGAAAGCATACCGCCGGGTATCTGGTGAACAGTGACAGCAGGGTCCACCTTCATGGCCTCCTGGCGGTGAAGATGCCTGTATTTCTTCCATATCTTGATGAAGTACTTGCGAATGTCGATAAGCTCCTCCAGGTCGTATCCCGTGTCGTATTCCGTGCCCTTGAGCGCGGCCACCACCGATTCGGTGGGCATTCCCCCGGTTCCCCCGCTTATTGGCGACATGGACGTGTCCAGGATGTCAACTCCCGCCTCACACGCTGCCCAAAAAGCCATTCCCGTCATGCCGCTTGTGCAGTGGCTGTGCAGGTCCAGGGGGGCCTTGCCCCCCGCGTCCTTGTAGCCCTTGATGATATCGTATGCCCGCTGGGGGGATATCATGCCAGCCATGTCCTTGATGCAGACAGTCTGGCATCCCATCTTTTCCAGGGCCCTGAGGTCCTCCACGTACTTTTCAACGGTGTGGACAGGGGAGATGGTATAGGACACGCATCCCTGTGCATGGCCTCCGTTATCCAGCACCGCCTTGATGGGCACCTCCATGTTCCGGATGTCGTTCAAGGCGTCGAATATTCGGAAGTAGTCGCATCCGTTCTTCTTTGCCAGGGAAATGAATTTCTTGACTATGTCGTCAGGGAAGTTCCAGTAGGCCACTATGTTCATGGCCCTCTCCAGCATCTGCATGGGCGTGTTGGGCATTGCCTTTTTCAATGTCCTGAGCCGGGCCCAGGGGTCCTCGTTAAGATACCGGATAGGAACGTCAAAGGTGGCACCTCCCCAGACCTCGAAGGAGAAGAAACCTATCTGGTCTATTTGCTCCGCTATGGGGAGCATATCCTCCGTTCTCATTCTCGTAGCCAAAATAGATTGGTGGGCGTCTCTGAATATTTGCTCGTGGAGTTGGACCATTATCTCACCTTGACGGCCCTAATGCCAGGTATTTAAAAAATCTTTTGTATGTTTTAATACGGATGCGAATAAAAAGAAATCTAAAGACGATATTTGTTCGTATATTCTTTTAACAGCGGCCTAATATCGTCATGAATGAACATTATAGGTCTTCGAACAGGTAGTCCATGGTGTCGTCGTCCACCTTGTCTTGGGGCTGATCCTCCTCCCCACCATATGCCTGCCCGTAATCCCCACCCCCGTATTGATGCCGATACGCTGTCTGTCCCACCCCGCTATGTTCCTGGCCGTGCCCCTCCCCACCATATTGCTGCCTTTCTGTTCCTTTTCTGTTTCCCTGGCCGTAATCCTCTCCATATTGCTGCCGGTGGCCCGTTTCTCCCCTT
>CAZUZU010000165.1:750-6411 GCA_964624865.1 uncultured archaeon | reverse complement strand
AAAAGAAGGGGATGAGGAATATGGAGGGTCATAGTTGTCGGGCCGCAATCAAATAGAGAACCGAACTTAAGGGTCAACCCCGTAGTAAAATATATTAATTATCGTTTCTTTACAAGGTCCGTGATGTTGCATGTCAAAGACCATTGCCGAAGTTAGGGAATTAAGGCCCAACCGCTATGTGATCATTGATGACGAACCCTGCAAGATACTGAGTATCAACACCTCCAAACCGGGAAAACACGGGGAAGCCAAGGCCAGGATAGAGGCCGTAGGTTTGTTCGACGACCAAAAGCGCTCAATCGTCCACCCGGTAAGGCACAAGGTAAAGGTCCCCCTAATAGACAAACGGACAGGCCAGGTCATTGCGCTCACAGGTGAAGATCAAGCCCAGCTTATGGACATGGAAACCTACGAGACCTTCGACATCAATATACCGGAGGAATTCCAGGGCAAACTTGAACCTGGCAAGGAAGTACAGTACCTGGAAACCCTTGGGCGAAGACTCATTACCCGGGTCTGATCTCGCCAATAAAGGGGGTGGTGGGCGATTTTTTCAGGGAACTTCAACCGGCTTGCCTTTTCAAGGGGCGAGCCCTCGACCTCCGATTTCTTTATTCTAGGAGTACCATACGACGCGGGAGCAAGCTTTATCCCCGGATCAAGGTTCTTTCCCGACGCGATTAGGATGGCCTCCTGGAACCTGGAAGACTATATTTTGGACTTGGAAAAGGCAATCGAACCGGAAAGGGTCCATGATATGGGGAACCTGGAAATGGTCTCCATTTTCTCGGAGATGGAAAGGGATCTGAAAATTTCCTTGGATAATATCAGGGAACGAGGTGGAATGCCTATACTTATGGGAGGAGAGCACTCAATATCCCCCGCGGCGGTAGAACAAATCCGGGACAAAGAGATCGGAATAATCATCTTCGACGCGCATCTGGATTACAGGGACGAGTACCTGGGAGAAAAACACAGTCACGCCTGTGTAACAAGGCGGATAAGCGAAATTATCGGTCCGGAGAGCGTCCTGGTGGTTGGGGCCCGCTCCGCATGTAAAGAGGAGGCAAGGGACGCGAAGAATGACGGGCTTAGGTTTATTTCCCCGGCCAAAATAAGAGGGGGTGAAGGGCATGCATCGATCAGATCCTTTGCAAAGGATTACAAGCAGCTCTATCTAAGTGTCGACATGGATGCTTTCGATCCGGGTTACGCGCCCCAGGTGGGCACACCTGAGCCCTATGGAATACATCCCGGACACTGTAAAAAAGCCATAGAGGAGTTGGGACCGAAATTGGTGGCCGTAGATATTGTGGAGGGACTTGGGATCAAAGAGGGCATGGAGACCGCTATGTTAGGCGCAGATTTCATAAGGCGAGTGATCTGTTCAAAAGGGGGCAAAGAATGAAATTTGAAGGTTTAAGTGCGGGGGAAAGTCCCGGTATCGTTACATATCACGGATCAATGCAGTCAAGAGACAAATGACGGGGGTTGGATAAATGAAAATATGTGAGATATTCCGGTCCATTCAAGGGGAGGGGTTGTTGGTGGGAACCCCGACTACGTTCGTGAGGACATGGGGATGCAATCTGGACTGCACTTGGTGTGATACAAGGTATGCAAGGAAGGACGGGGGAAAAAAGGAGATTGAACTGGGAGATATTCTCAAAAGGATCGACGGTTTCAACACCTCTTATGTCTGCATAACAGGGGGCGAGCCGCTGACGCAAAAAGAGCGAGTGTATGAGCTCATTGACATGCTGGTGGCCACGGTCTGGATCGTCGTGTTAGAAACAAACGGATCGATAGATATAGAGGATACCCCCATAGAAGATAACCTGATGATAAGCATGGACTACAAGCTGCCCTCGTCAGGCATGCAAGCCAGTATGATAGAGAGGAACGTTGATTACCTTGGGCCTGTCGACCAGCTAAAATTCCCAATTATGAATCGTGAAGATTACGAAACGGCAAAAACAATAATCGAAAGCCACGAAATAAGAAGCCAGATCGTCATGCAGCCGGTCTGGGGCTCAAATATGAAGGATATCGTAGAATGGATTCTTAAGGATTCTCTGGACGTGAGGTTCATACCCCAGGTACACAAAATGATCTGGGGGGAGGAAAGGGGTAGATAAAAAATAAACCCAAAAGAGGGAGGAAAATCATATGTTTTTGGCGTTTGCCATTAATCCAGAAAAAAGGGCGTTTGCCATCCCGTAGCTCTGATAATCGAATGCCAAAGGTGGGCCACACCCCTGCTGGATTGCAAGCATCTCTTTCCCACTGACATAGAGTTTAGGCAAATCACTAAGTAATTTCAGTTCGTCGGTGTACTTGCTAAGAGACGACAGAAGCTTATCATCTGATAGAATCTCGGGGTCTACTGAGATTATCGTATCCTTTTTTATATGATATCTGTGATCTAAATATTTATTAATGAATTTAATCTCGTTGTCCAGGACGAAAGGGATGTGAATAAAGAGGTGTTTATCACTGTTGGATATCAGATTGACTATCCGAGAAAGAATCTGGTCCGCATTGTTTATTAATACGAATTTATTTACTTTTCCTGTGTATATCTTACCCAAATCATCCTTGAGTCTTTCGATATGCTTTCTGATCTCTCTGTACTTACTATCCAAGACTATATCGGGGAGAATAGGAAGATAGGTCCTTGGCTTACCTCCGAGGGTGGAGGCCCACCCCTTTGTTTCCAGTGTATTTAGGACATCATAAATCCTGGTCCTGGGAATGTTTGCAGCATTGGAAATCGCCTTGGCAGTAATTTTTTCCTGTTCGTTAAAAAATGGGGATTCTTTATCTGGTAACTTTTGGTTTAAGAAAGACGTTGTAGATTTACTGTATAGCTCTAGAAGGGTCAGATATGCCTTAACCTCGTAGTTTCCCAAACCTAACAATGCCAATGTCTCGGATATTGTGTTTAACTCCATTTTATCCTTCCTTCTGCTTCTATTTTTATGTTTCTTAATGCTCTACTAGAATAGAATTATATGTTATATATTATATATATACTTAGTTACAAAATATTTATATATAATAAAATAAAGAAAAAACAAGAAAAATAATTTATAAAGTAACAGTAGAAACAAGGGGGTCGGGGATTGATATTTAAATATTACTTAGTCTATTATATTCGATATCATACCATAGGTCAATTACATGTCATTCATTTTTGTCTTTGTATGGATATATTTATATAATATTGAACAATATATTTTATTATATGTGGAAAGCCACTTTAACCTTGTTATCCATCGTAATCGTTATGGTCCTTTTTTTCAATGTTTGTAGTTATATTCCATCGCAAGATATCATCATAAAAAACTCTATAACGGTTGAAAAGGATATTGAAAAGAATAGAAACAGAGACGGCGACTCGATTCTCGTACCAACATGGAAGTCCGGAGATAAATGGATATACAGCTTTGAGATCTCCGGCTCCGGCTCTGGTATAAGCTCCGTTGACGCATCTGGGACTATCACCTATACTGTAACAGGGGAAGAGACTTTGACCATTGCGGGCGAATCCATCGAGACCTATAAAGTAAGTTATCACAGGCCGTATAATGCAGCTGGCGATACAAGGGGAGGCTTTTCCATGAGCGGGACCGCCACGGGGACCGAGTGGTACTGTAAAGAGACACTGGAGCTTGTCAAGTCTGATATATCTTCGGACACCAGCGGCTCCGGTTGGGAGGACGGCCATTCGATATCAATGCACATCACGGACACCACTACGATGGAAGTTACCACTCTGGGAGATTTTTATTCCTTTCCCGTGGATCCTAACGACTCATGGACAACCTACAGCGCGGAGAAAAGGCATGTGGACTCCTATACCGATTATACGCCGGACGGGGGCTTCTATCCCGACGACGAGCATACCGTTAAAGATATCACCGTCACCCACGATTACACCAATATCGAATCCAAATCACCTGCCGATAAATCGGTGTCCGCAGGAACATTTTCAAGCATCGAGGTGGTGGGCACGGATAGCTGGTCAAGGAGTGACGGGCAGAGCGATACCGGGACTGTAAAAAAATTCCTTTCAAAAAAGGCAGGGAATGCCGTATACATTGAGATGACTGATGTTTACGATTTCGGGTTTCGTATAAATTCCGGGCACATGGAACTTGCCGATTACAGCTATACCTATACTCCCCCTCCCGAGTACGGGCTGACCGCCTATGCAAAGAACACTGAAAAAAGCGCCAGGCCGGGGGAAAATCTGGAATTCACCCTTTCGTTAACCAATGTAGGCGGCTATGACGACACCATCGAGGCAGAGCTACTCGACGGGGGCAGCGGATGGGCCAGCCTGAGCCAGACCTCCATTCTTTTGACCATGGGGCAGGGCACGGAGCTTACCCTTACCGTGGCCATTCCCGATGAAGCGACACCGGGCAGTTACGCGGATCAGGTTAAATTCACTTCCCAAGGCGACTCCAGCAAGTACAAGGTCGTATCAGTGACCACCAAGGTCCTTGAGAACCTGCCACCGGTGATAAAGTCACAGAAACCAGCCGGCGATCACATCGAGATCATCTTGAACGAGACCATTGATTTTTCATTGAGCGTTAGCGACCCGGACGACGATCCCTTCACCATTACCTGGTACGTGGATGGAGTGGAGAACACAACCGGCGCCAACTTCGAGTTCGATTCTCACGGTATGGCGGTGGAGAACTACACTGTAGAGGCAAGGATAGCCGACCTAAAGAATATGGTTAAAGTTACCTGGAAGATCCGGATACTTCCTCCGGGCTCCAATCGGGCCCCGCAAATCCTCTATACCTTTCCCGTTATGTCAAAGGTAGAAGAGGTGGAGAAAGAGACCATCGACTTTGTGTTACACGCTCTCGATCCTGAAGAGGCAAGCCTCACCATCGAGTGGTACTTGGACGGGACACTGCAGCGCACCTCCCCCTCAACGGCAGAGGCCAATGACACCTACACCCTTTACCTAAGCCCAAGCATGGTGGGGAATCATGTTGTAGAGGCAAGGGTCTTTGATGATAAGGAACAGGAAGTGATCCAGGAGTGGCAGGTCACGGTCCAATCCATGGAAGAGATCAAACTGGTGGTCCGTAATGTAGAGCCGGATCCCAATATCATCGAGGAGTCAGGTCGCGAGATAGAGTTCTCTTTTGACATTTTGAATTTCTCTTACGATTACGATATCACCTGGTTCATAGACTGGGTGCGTCAGGATAGATATGAGGATCAGGACCATGCGGTACTGAACACATCGTCATTGAATCCCGCGGATTACCTTATCTCGGTTATGGTGGTACCGGATTTTGGCGATGACTGGTCCTATCAATGGAATCTCACCGTTGTGGAAAGCCTTTACCCGGATATTAAGCCCAGGCCTGAGACAGACGAGGAAGTGGTGGTGAACGCTGGCGAGATAAAAACGTTCAAGGCGCTTCAAGGCGACGTTTCCGAGACCTATACCTGGTATTACGATGACCAGGAAATAATGACCGAAAAGGGAAGCTCCTATCGATTCGAGGCGCCGGAAGAGGCCGGCAACCATACGATATCGGTAAAGGTGAGGAATAAATTGGGCTACCATGCGTGGGCCAATTGGAGCGTACACATCACCAAGTTCCTGAACAAGCCCCCTGAAAT
>CAZUZU010000165.1:0-740 GCA_964624865.1 uncultured archaeon | reverse complement strand
ACGTTATTCTGTTCCTTGATGAAGATCCCGGCATCGGGAAAAGCAAAGAGACCTTCAGAGTGGAGGCAAAGGACGAGGACGACATAGAGACCGACGATCAACTGGACATCACCTGGTATGTCAATGATATACCGAAATACATGGGACAAGAATTCACTTTCGACGCGGAAAAAGAAGGCCTTGGCGTCCATAATGTCAAAGTGACTATATCCGACGGGGTGTTCACGGTAACCCGGGAGTGGAAGGTGGCGGTGGAAGAGGGTAAGAAGGAGACCGAGACCACCAAGTTCCTGGCAGGGGGAAGGGAGATATTCTACGCGGGCGCTTTCATTGTTTTCATTCTCTTGTTCGCTGTCCTGTACGTTGCTTATTCACCGGCCAAGAAAAAGAAGAAGGAGAAACACGACGCACTCCACTGCCCGATTTGCATGGGATATATCGAAGAAGATTGGAAATTCTGCGGCACGTGCGGCACTCAACTCGATATCAGGTGCAAGGGTTGCGGCAACCCGATAATACCGGAGTGGAGCTACTGCCCGGTATGCCACAAGAGGATAACGGCCAGGGACAGGGCCAAGATGCGGGCCAAAAGATCTAGAGGCCACCGCCGGTCGCCCCCTCCTCCAAGACCTCCCTCTCGTGCGGGTTCCCGTTCCCCCTCTCCTACCCAGTCTTCCCCTCAATCCCCCCCGTACCCTCCCCCCTCATCTCGGACCCCTTCTCAACCCCAATCCTCCCAT
>CAZUZU010000164.1:0-6445 GCA_964624865.1 uncultured archaeon | reverse complement strand
GTCGCCCCCACTGTGATCACCAGGTCCGCGGCGCCCATGCCCGAGAACCCATCGTTGTCAGGTCCGGCGTTACCTGCAGCCACCACCACGTGGACACCCCCCTCTACCAACCTGTTGAGTGAGGTGGAGTACGGGTCCGACCCGTCGGAAGGTTCACCCACGTTGATGCCCCAGGACAATGATAAAACGTCTATGCCCTGGTATTCATCTCCGGCCCCACCCCACTTGTCTCCCTTGTGGGCCAGGGCCCATTCCGCTCCTGCAAGGGATGCATCGTAGGGCATGACAATGGTGGGTATGCCTTCGCCAGGGGCAGCCCCCACAACAGTACCGATCCTGAGGTCCACCAGCCGGGCCTCCGGTGCCGCCCCCATGTACTTACCTTCGGGTGCCCCTGTACCGGTGGCAATGCCAGCGCAGGTGGTTCCGTGCTGGTTCGTATCGTCTGCGTCAAAACTGCCGTCCCTGGGGGTAAAGAAGGTCTCCGGTTTGGACATATCTGCCCCGCCAAGCCACTTGCCAGCGAGGGAAGGGTGGTTGTTGTCGATGCCCGTGTCCATTATACAGAGTGCTATGCCTCTGCCCTTGTAGCCGAGTTCCCAGGCCGTGTTCGGTGAATATTCCTCGCTCTCCCTTGCTTTGATGTTCGGGGTCTGGACATCGCCGTACCATTCCATGTTGCCGGGAGGCCAAACGGACGATACTCCCTCTATCCGGGGCAGCTTTTTAACATTCGAGTCCGTTACTTCTGCTACCTCTATCATGTCCAGGTTGGTCAAGCTCTGGCATATGGTAAATCCGTTTTTTTCGAGTGTTAATTCGTCTTTGAATCCGATGTCCCTGTCGAATATCAAGACAGCATGAGAGGAACGTGAATTGGCAAGAGTGTCTTCGAGCGTATCAGCTATGGAATTCATGTTTCGGTCCCATGACGGGGCCCCCGTTTTTTCCCGAGGACATTTTTCTTTTATATCTACATCCCAGGAAGCATCGGATGACGATTTAACCGGAAGCGGTTGCGTGATAAAGAACACAGCTACGAGAAAGGCCGTCAAGACTACGTATCTCAAGTTATCACCTTTTTCAAAACAATGATAATAACGATATAATATTTTTGGTGACATCGTTTGTCAGGGAATTACAGTAACCTTTATATATGCCTCTGGAGATAGGGAAATCTCCCCTCAATAATGAGCTAACAACTGGAATAGGAGGAACAAAGTTGAAGGTTGGACTGACATTCGATGACGCGCTAAGCAAGCATGCGGGTATAGGTCGTTATATACTGGATTTGTACAATGCCTTGAAAGAGGTGGACGGCCTTGAGCCCGTTAGGGTGTTCCTTCGTTCCAGCGGAGGGAATCGCGAGGCCATCGTGGCACCCAAATCAAGGAAGAGCTTTTTGGATAAGATACTCAAGTCCAAGGAGAACACGTTCTTCAAGGACCTTAATGAGAAAGGGCACTTGGATATCATCCACGACACCGGTAACTATCACCTGCCCTTGAGGAGAGGGGGGCTTCTCGGAGTTGAATCCGTTCACGACATCGGGCCTAAGCTTTACCCGGACTTCTACCCCAAAAGCGAGATAAAATATTATAACGAAAGGCTGCCCAAGGTGCTGGAAAGCGCCGAGGGTATAATAGCTGCCAGTAAAGCCACCAAGGCGGAACTTTTAAAGAATTACAAGGTGGACAGCGACAAGATTGATGTCGTATATTACGGCCTGGACCCTCTTTTGGTGGAAATATTGGAGGGAACATGGGAATTTGATACCGGTGAAATATCATCGGCCAAAGCGAAGAACGGCGTGGTGGGGAAATACATCCTCTCGGTTGGGACCCTGAACCCGAGAAAGAACATCGAGCGCCTGATCAAGGCCTTCGACAAAGTGGCAAAGGAAATAGATGATATCTCCTTGATTGTTGTGGGTATGAGGGAATGGAAAACCTCCGGGATCATGGACACCTGGAGGCATTCCGAGCACAAGGGGAGGATCAAGCTTGTAGGCTATTTGAACTATCACGAGCTTGCCGCCATATATGCCGGTGCCGATGCCTTTATCTGCCCCAGCCTGTGCGAGGGGTTCGGCCTGTCCCTGATAGAGGCCATGGCCTGCGGAACCCCTGTGGCCACCTCAAACATCTCCTCACTTAAGGAGGTGGTGGGAAAGGCCGCGATACAGTTCGATCCTCTCAACGTGGATCAAATGGCTGAAGCTATCCATAAGGTCCTTGAGCCAAAGGCGGCTTCCACCCTTCGGACAAGGGGAAAGAAGAGGGCCTCCATGTTCAGGTGGGAAAAATCCGCGCAGAGCACAGCCAAGGTTTACAAAAAATTAACCAGGTAGAATATTGGCCAACAAGCAAAATCTTTTTTATTCCTTAAGGCGATTAGGGGGCATCATGAGTAATGATGAGAAAAATATCGGACCGGACAGGATAGATTTCGTAATAATTGGCGCTATGAAGTCCGGCACCACCAGTATGCACAGGTACCTCTCTGGGCACCCCGATATCTTCATGAGCGATATAAAGGAGCCCGGGCTATTCCTTAACAGGGACAGTCATGTAAGAGCAATACGGTCGAACAGTGAATTGCTGGACAAGATGTTCCAAGGATACGATGGGGAAAGGGTGGTGGGGGAGTCCTCCACGCATTATACAAAGAGACCGAACATAGGTTCCGAGGCACCTGAAAACATAAAAAAAGCAAGACCGAATATGAAGATAGTGTACATAATTCGGAACCCTCTGGAAAGGATATTAAGCCAGTACCTGCATAATCTAAGAAGGAAATACCTTTCCAAACTGGATTTCAATCCCAAGGCCAAGGAGATTCTGGGCCAATATCTCAGCAATGTCGGGGCCGCCGTGGAACACAACCTGAACTCGGAGGAGATGCTCAACAATCGGCACTATCTCAGGGTAAGCCTGTATCATTACCAACTATCAAATTACTTCAAATACTTTGATCGGGAGCAGATAAAGGTAATAATATTCGAGGATTTCATCCGTCATCCTGATAAAACATTGTCTGGGATGTATGAATTCCTGGGGGTTACGGGTCGAAGGTCGAAAAGGGAGTTCAAGAAGCACAACAAATCACCCTTCAAGGACGTATGGTTCAGTGAGAAGGTCTACGACGAGTTCATAGGGCCTATCACAGAGGACATGGATAAAATGAGGGGTTGTATCGCCCGTTCACTGGATTTGTGGGACCTTTCCAGGGAAACATGGTGCAAATAAGCCCGGGCTTAGGCCCTTAATGCACTTTCCAATACCTCGGCGGTCTTGGTACACACCTTTTCCCACGAATATTTCTTTACCTCTTTCCTTCCAACCTTGGACATCGAGCTGCGGAGTGATGCGGAGCCAATGAGCTTTTCCAGGCCATTTTTCAGTTCCTTGTAATCTTGTTCGGTGGGCGGTTCGATCATAATCCCCGCTTTTCCGTTGAATATCTCCGGAATCCCCCCGGTCCCGGACGCGATCAGGGGCTTTCCCGCCGCCATGCTTTCCAAAACCACGTTTCCAAGTGGCTCGTATCTGGTGGGGAAAACGATGATATCCGAGGTCGCATAATAGGCGGGAACCTGCTCATGAGGCACATAGCCGGTGAAAACTGCATTTCCTAGCGGCGAAATGATGTCCTCCATCCTACTCCTCTCCGGCCCGTCCCCCACAACCAAAAGGGATATGTCTTCATGGTCTTGGGCCAGCTCGCGGAAGGCCTTGGCAAGGGGTATCACACCCTTGTGCGGCGCCAATCGTCCGATGTAGCCTATTACGAGCCCGTTGTTAAGGCCGAGCTCCTCTTTCCCCGGGCTGGCCCCGAGGAATGGCTTTGCGTCTATCCCGTTGTGTATTACGGTGATCTTTTCCTCCGGCACCCCGTATCTCATGGTCTCCCTCTTTATTACCTCGCTTATAGCTATAACCTCTTGTGCATGGGTTGCGCAGTAGCGATCCATGCGAACGTACCATTTCATTAGGCCGGTAGGTCTGTTCATCTCCTTGTACCGCTTGTACTCCTCGGCCCAGGTGGAATGCATCTTGATAACGGTGGGGAATTTGTACAAATGCATGAACCCGTAGGCGCATGTGCCGTGCCCGTGGACCACGTCTAAATTCGACCTTAACCTGCCTGCTTTCAGCGCTGAGAACAAGGTGTAAGGCCGCCCCACTCGCCTGACCTCGACCTTGCCGTGCTCCTCCTTGGGTGCGTCGGGATGAGAGGCCGCCACCACGTAGGGTCTGTGCCCCGTTTCGGAGAACGTCTTGGCCATCTGATAGGTGTGGACAGTGGTTCCCCCTGCGGCCCTCGGCGGGTAGTCCATGGACAGCATCCCTATGTTCATAGTTGCGTGGAGCCATCGACAAGTAATAAAATTTCGCATTTGGATGTCGCCCCTCTCCCGGCACGTATATGGGTATAAAAAGCTTAAAATGATATGGGATTATCAAGTATAAAACGAAGAAAAAGGTCTATACAAATGACAGCGAAGATTGATTTCCTGGGGATCGGGGCCCAGAGGGCCGCAACCACATGGTTGTACCGGAACCTGAACCGGCACCCGAATATATGGACGCCTCCCAAAAAAGAGCTGCATTATTTCGACCGCTCGCCCCGATATCCCTCTCCGAGCTACCTTGCATGCGGCAATCCATTCATCCGCATGTTCGGGCTTAGCTCTCCCAATAGGGAATTCAAGGTCAGGTTCGTAGGCGGTATATGGGACGCCTTGAAGACAGGGGACCGGGAAGTTATGGATTGGACCCTGGGTTACTATCTCGGCCGGGTGAACGAGGAATGGTATCTCTCCCTGTTCGAGAAGGGCAGGGGTAAATTCAAGGGGGAGATAACCCCTTCGTATTCACTGCTGGAGCCAGAGGATATCCGCCGTATCAAGGACCTTTTTCCGCACCTAAAGGTAGTCTTGTTTTTGAGGGACCCCGTGGAAAGGGCATGGTCCTTTGTCCGCTTCGGTTGGAAAAATCGAGGCCTGGAGAACATCGAGGACCCGGAGGCGGTAAAACGGTATATCGATTCTCCCGCTCAATCCATGAGGGGCGATTACGCGGATATTATAGATCGGTGGTCCTCTTGTTTCCCTCCACATCAGTTCTTTATCGGATTCTACGATGACGTGGCGGCGAGACCGCGGGAATTGATAAGCGATATCTACGGGTTTCTCGGCCTTGAAATCCCGGAATATAAAGACGAAGATAATCTAAGGAGAAAGGTTAACGTTTCCCGATCCTATGATATCCCGCCTGAGATCGAGTACTATCTGGCAAAGAAGTATTTACCCCAGCTAAGGAAACTGAAAGCCCTGGTGGGGGGCCATGCCGTCAATTGGCTTAGTCATGCAGAGGAGATACTGGATAGCCAAGTAGCCTAGAAATCCGCTACTGGATCGTCTTTGATATAAAAAACTTTTATAAGGATAGTGTTTGTATCGGCCGTATGGATAGATTATTGTCCGTGATTATCCCCGTCTACAACGGCGAAGAGGTTCTGGAGCGCTGCCTTGAGGCGTTGGCGGAACAGGACGGAGTACCAAAAACAAGCTACGAGGTCATAGTGGTGAACAACGACTCGGATGATAATTCGGCGGAGATAATAAAAACAAACGAGGGGAAGTATCCATGGCTCCGGTACGCTTTCGAAGAAAAGAAATCCTCCTATGCCGCAAGGAACCGCGGTCTTGACCTGGCCAAAGGAAAATATATGGTTTTCACGGACATTGACTGTATACCCACAAAGCATTGGCTGGCCGGTTACCATGAATGTGCGAAGGAGATGGAGAAAAGGATATCCGGCCCCTTTCTGTTGGCGGGCCCGGTAAAATTGATAATGGAGGACGAGAGCAACCCTTACGCCATCTACGACCGCTTGAACCATCTCAATCAGGAGCTTTTCGTAAGGGAAAAGGGATTTGCCGCAACCGCGAACCTGCTTGTTGCCCGGGAAGTGTTCGATAGAATCGGCACCTTTAACGAAGGCCTGATATCGGGAGGGGACAGCGAGTTCGGTAACAGGGCTAGTGCCGTTTTTCCTTTGGAATACTGCCCCGAGGCCAAGGTCTGCCACCCGGTCCGCGACTCTTTTTCCAGGATAATCTCCAAGAATTACAGGATCGCCCTGGGCTTCCAGCAAAAGCACTTCCTCAAGCACGGCAGTTACATCCCGGCCAGGGAGGTTTTGAAGTTCCTGTTTCCCAGCATAGGTTATTTAAGACCCGAGTATTTTCCCAAGTTCACAGTGGACACCGAACATGAGATCCCGGCCGGGGATACCATGAGGATAAAGCTGCTTGTCATAGACATGATGGCCAAGTTCGCTCAGTTCCTTGGCAGGAGCGACGGTAGGGGTTTCTGCAAATCGGAGAATGACATGGCCCGGGACAATATAAGGGCTATGTGATCAAACGGGCGGGTGA
>CAZUZU010000163.1:0-6547 GCA_964624865.1 uncultured archaeon | reverse complement strand
ATCAAACTCAAGTCTTCAAAACCGGATGTCAATATCGCAGCCATTCAGAAGCTGGAAGAGATCGGGGCCGGAGATCCCAAGGCGGTCAAGCCGGCCATTCCTTCACTTATCGAGCTCCTAAAGAAGTCGGAGACAGATGTTAAAATCGCGACCCTGAATATGCTGGGTGACCTGGGGGGACAGGATCCAGGCATCGTGAAGTTCGCGGTACCCCAGATGGCCAAGATCGTTATGGAGGGGGAGGAAGGTGAAGCGGAAGCGGCCCTGGACGCCCTAACCGCCATAAGCGGTACCAAGCCGGGAATATTATACCGTGTTGTGGCCAAGATCATCAGGAAACCCCCGGATCAACCGGGGCTGAGGGACAAACTGATACGCCTGGTGGAGGCGACTTACGGGGACAGTCCCATAGGGGGATCAACGCCCCAATTATCCTCGGCTGTCCGGAGCTCATGGGACGAGGACGGTAAGAATGCTAAGAAGATATCCCGGGCCCTTCAGAAAGGTAACTACGAGGAATTGGAGGAAATTTTATCGGAGGTCGAGGCGGTGGTAGAGACCGATGTCCAAGAAGAGCCAGAATTAACAGCCGAGCCAGAGCCTGCGCCGGTGGCCCAAGATACGGAGACAGAGTTGGAGGCGGAGGAAGAAACCTCGGAGAGTGAAGAGGAGGAAGAGCTGGAAGAGGAAATGGATATGTCGGAGAAGGGCGATATCAGCGAGGGGGCCTTCGACAAGATGGCGGAGATGCTGTTGGAAAAGGCCAGGGAAGCATACGAGGACGGGGATTACGAGGCGGTGGAAAAATATACGGAAAAGATCGAGGAGCTGGCTCAGAAGAGCAAAGAGGGCATATACGTTAAGGAGGTTGAGAGCCTGATATCCTCGGCGGAGACAGCGGTCGAATGGGCCAAGAACATCGGAGGAGATACCAACAAGGCGGTAACCATGCTTAAAAAAGCAAAGAACTCCTTCGACGGAGAATACTACGAGGCGGCCATGAACTACGCTAAGCAGGCAATGGACCTTGCCGAGATGGCGAAATCCTCGGTGAGGAAGGGAAGCCCGAGGGTGGAGTCCTCGGCCGTTGCACAGAGCGGCCTCAGTAAATCATTTGCCCAGACACAGAACCTGGACCAGGACTTCGCCTTCGATAGGTTCGTTGTGGGCAACTCCAACCGATTCGCCCATGCCGCCGCGGTGGCGGTGGCTGAAAAGCCGGCACAGACCTACAATCCGTTATTCATCTATTCCGGGGTGGGCCTGGGCAAGACCCATCTACTCCAGGCCATAGGCAACTATATCAGGGACAAGATGTCCCATCTCAAGATCCTATACGTCACAACGGAAAAGTTCACCCACGACCTCATGGAGGCCATGGAAGCGGGTGCGATGAGCGTTTTCCGGAAGAAATACCGAGAAGTGGACGTGCTTCTGGTGGACGACGTGCAGTTCCTATCCGGCCAGGAATCCACCCAGGAGGAGTTTTACAACACCTTCAACACACTCTACGGTTCCAAGAGGCAGATAGTGCTGACAAGTGACAGACCTCCCACCGATATAGCTAAGCTTGAAAAACGAATATTGACCCGTTTCGAGGCAGGGCTCATAACCGACATAAGCGAACCGGACCTGGAAATGAGAATGGTAATACTCAAGAAGATGGCCGCCGAGGAGCACGCTAGTGTTCCGGAGGATGTCATCGCATACATATCCAAGCAGATCAAGACCAATATCAGGAGCCTCAAGGGCGCACTGAAACAGACACTTGCATTCAGCACCCTGACAGATAGGGGCATTAACATAGACGTGGCCAAGGAAGTGCTCAAGAGCATGGGAGAGGAGGAGGGGAGCAAGGTAAAGAAGCCCAAGGACAGGCTGGCTCCCACGGAAGAGGAAGAGGAGGAAGAGGTCATCGAGATGCAGCCTCTGGAATTCGAGGGGGGGCACAGCTACCTGATAGAGGAAGAAAGGCCAAAGTACGTGTTCGAAGTGCTGAACTCCAAGCTGAAAGAGGGATGTAAGGGCATGATAGTTACCCGGACTAATCCCAAACAGCTACAGCAAAAATACGGGTTGGAAGGGGCCAACCTCTACTGGCTTACCGATCGAAAGGTGGAGGGGGCCGAGACCGTACGGCCTTCATTGGAAAGGATGATTACCACTTTGGAAAATTTCATGGAAGAAGAGGAAAAGGCGATACTTGCCCTGGACGGCGTGGAGTACCTGATCAGTCTCAGCAGGTTCGATCCCGTGTTGAAATTTTTAAGGGAGCTGGTGGACGTCAATTCCCTTTCCAACACCATATTCATCGTTCCAATAAATCCCATGGCAATATCAAAGCAAGAGCTCAGCATGTTCGAAAGGGAACTGGAAACAATTCGTATTGATTAGAAGGAGAAGGTGAGAACACTGAGACCGAATTACGTCACTCAAACGATATTGATACTGTTGATACTGTCTCTGACCCTTGCCACCGAGCCTTCCAATGGGGAGAGAGGGGCGTGGATTCTGGAGGTTAAATCACCGGAGGGGGGGGAGACGGTCCATCTGTCCCTGAGCATAAGGTGGGACCTTATCAAAGGGGAGGCCAAGCCAATAATCTTCGATGTCGCGATTGCCAATTCCACCACCTTGGACTGGACTTACATAGCTCAGGATATAGAGGAGAACGACGCCATAGTGGGGATAAACGAGTACATGTGGAACGATTGGGACCTGCCCATCTCCTCCTTTTCGGAAGGGCATTATAACGTGAGGGTGGAGGTATGGGATACTGGACATGACCAACAGTATCGGAACGATACCTCGGGCCCCTTCTATCTTTCCCATGAAAAGCCCCTTGACCCCTTGACTGCCACCATATCATCACCGTCCGAGGGAGGGGATTTCAAATCGAGCGAGCAGATATATTTCAAGGCTTCGATAACGGGGGCGGAGGGGGAAACGACCATCTCCTGGACCAACGGAACGAACAGCCTTGGGAACGGCGAATCCTTCCACGCTTACCTGGAACCCGGACAATACCATATTACACTGGAGGTTACCGATGGCGAGGGCAGGACGACCACCGATCATGTCAACTTTACGGTAAGGGAACACATCTTGGAACCGGACCTGATCATCAAGGACATCCGTTATCCCGGATTCGAACTGGAAGTTAACCGGACCACGTATCTCCTGGTGGACGTGCTGAACAGTGGCAGCGGAGAGGCAAAAGACGTTGTAGTGAACGTCAGCTTCCCGGGCCAGGGAAAAACCCTCGATTCGACCATCGACCTCCTGCCGGCCAACACCACAACAACGCTGAACCTGAGCTTCATGCCCACCGTGGTTGGCGAAATGGAAGTAAGGGTCTCTGTTCCAGGTGCCTCCAACTACACGGAGACCATAACAGTGACAGAGGGAAAAGATACGGTAAACGGGGACAATGGTAAAAAGAACACAAAGGAACCGGGGACATTGGATAAGATGAAGGATTATCTCCGGGAACCGTTGGTATTGCTATTGATACTGGCGATTGTTATTATTGCGGTGGTCGCAGTTATATTTAGGGGGAAGAGGGGAAAGCCCGAGGAGATCGAGGCGGAAGAGGACATTGATTGGAGCTCCTTGATGATGGAGGGCGGAGAAGGAGACGAAAACCCATCTTCCGAACCTTTTACCATACCAGAGATAGAAGCACATAAGGAAAAGAGGACAGATAAAAAACCAAAGGGAAAGACAAGGGGCAGGGGGAGGAAGGGAAACAAATCCGACAAGAAGAGAAAAGGTACAAGGAAGCCCGAGGAAGAGATCGACGACGAGCTTCAGGACATAATGAACGAGGTTTTCAAGTAAAATGCATTAGGTGGAGGTAATGAAAAGGGCGGTGATACTTCTCAGCGGCGGACTGGACTCTGCCACCACCTTGGCCGTTGCCCTGGAAAAGGGCTGTGACATATATCCCCTGACCCTAAGATACGGCCAAAGATCGGAAAAAGAGGTGGACTGTGCCAGGAGGCTGTGCAGCCATTACGGCCTTGATGAAAGGCAAAAGGTCATGGACCTGGACCTCAAAGCAATAGGCGGAAGCGCGCTTCTCGATCAAGATGAGGAAGTACCATTGGACAGGGAAAAGGAGGGGAACATCCCAGCGACCTATGTCCCTGCAAGGAATACTATATTCCTATCGATTGCTGCGGCCTATGCCGAAGTGATGGAGGCGGGGCGGATATTCATCGGTGCCAATGCTGTGGATTACAGCGGTTACCCGGATTGCAGGCCGGAATTCATTAAGGCCATGGAAGAGGCTGTAAATCTCGGGACCAAGACCGGGGCGCAGGGGGGTCGAATCCGGATATCTACTCCCATTATAGATATGAGCAAGAGGGAGATCGTAAGAAGGGGGCTGGAGCTCGGGGTTCCCTATGAATTAACATGGAGCTGCTACCTGGGAGGGGACCGTGCCTGTGGAAGATGCGACTCCTGCCGATTGAGACTGAAGGGATTCAAGGAAGCGGGGGCGGAAGACCCGTTGGAATATGAACAATAGAATCAACATCTATTTATTACCGCAAACCCATTATGTCCCCTTGATGCAACAAGATATAGATCCGAGATTGTGCTTGAGGTGCAAAAGCGCCAGGAACCTGTGCGGCCTCGATTTCTGTCCACTTCTGGCAAAGATCGAGTCCAGCTTCCCCAAGTTAGAGGTCAAAGGAAAGGATTTTTCCGGCACCTCGCCCCCGAGCGTGTTCGTAGGTCGTTACGGCTACCCCAAGGTCAACCTTTCCCCGCTTCTACCTTTCCGACACCTGGAAGAGGGGGAGGCCAGGGGCCTCGACGCCCCCTCTGACTGGTACGGTAAGGACCTGGAAGAGATCATAGCCTTGCGAAGCCAATTGTACCGGGTAAGGACCAGGCACAACGTAAAGCCAGGCGGAGTCGGCGGGGTCGGCGGGATAGGTGGAGAGGAAAAAATGCTTGAAGCTGCACGGAGCCTTGCCCTTTCTGCAAGGCCGCTGGACGTGGAAGTGGGATTAAAGAGGGCTATAACCTCGTCCCAGTCGGTGAAGCTGGACGCCTTCGCGCAGCCCATGGGCCCGGCGGTGGAGCCAAGACGTGTGGACGTGGTGGACAATCCCTTGGTGCCCAGAAGGGTGGACGCCCTGGTGGGGGACGGGGATGCCCCGGCCTCCACGGCACTGGAGGAATTATTCCACACGGGTATCTCTCTCGAACACATCACGAGGCTGCTGAGCGTAGGGCTGCTGGGCCAGGAACACAGGCGGAGGATGGTGCCCACCAGGTGGTCCATAACCGCGGCAGACGACACCATCGGAAAGCATTTGATACCTACGGTAACGGACCTCCCCACGGTGGACAAACCCAGGGTATATCACGCGGATTACATCGGCAACAACATCTTTATTTTAATGCTTCCCAGGATCTGGAGCTTCGAGATGGTGGAGACCTGGATGAAGGGGGCGTTCTGGGCCTCGGCCACCCGGATCATGAGCGACTGGGAGGATTACAGGGGTAGGAAGGAATATGCCGGAAATATCACAGGCGCCTATTATGCGGCCCGCCTGGCGGTGCTGGAGCACATGCTAAAAAAGGGGAAACAGGCAACCGCCGTGGTTTATCGTGAGATCACCGAAAGGTACCTGGCACCCCTGGGAGTGTGGGTCATCAGAGAGACCGCGAGGTCCGCATTGGAACAAGAGGGCATAGGATTCGAGACCCTTGACCAGGCATTGGAATACATAACCAAAAATGTGAGGGCAAAGCCCTGGGCCGCTCGCTCCGCGCTGATCGAAAGGTATAAGGTACAGTCGAGCCTGGACGACTTCGTGTAGAATTGTAACTTTATGCCTCCAATATGGTTAAATACATTGAGATTTTTATTAAAGACATGAAGTCGATATTGTGGATATTGCCTGTGTGTGCGCTTTTATTGATGGCGACATTGGGCCCGGGCACCGGCCCAGATGTTTCCTTGACCCGATCAAAGGGAGAGGTAGGTCAGGGGAAGAACTTACCGGGAAACAGGGCCGAGTACATAGACGGTCCCTGGATAATATCCGGATACGAGAAAAGAAGTCATGAACAGATTGTGGTGAACGGCAGCATTTCAGTGGCCGACGGCGCACGGCTGGTCCTGGAGAACGTAACCCTGGAGCTCAACCCGGACAGCAACACCGACATAGGTATTTTGGTCGAGGGCGGGGGAAACCTGGTAGTGAATCACTCTATCATATCAAGCGCGAGCGACCATTCCTATTTCATGAACTTTGGTGAGATGGCGGCCTCCGCCAGCATCCATCTGAAAGAGACGGACGTGTACGACGTGGGGGTCAACGGCATGGATATGACCAACTGCCAGGACGTTATCATTCGGGGTTGTGACATAGAGCCGAGGCATCACGGTCTTACGGCATACGATTCCACTGTTTATTTGGAGCAATGTTCCGTTAACGGCGGGGATATAGCCCTTTTCCTGAACGATGCCCTGGTCACGGTGGTCGATTGTGAGCTGACGGGGTATGACGACAGGGGGGTCTAC
>CAZUZU010000162.1:0-6570 GCA_964624865.1 uncultured archaeon | reverse complement strand
ACCTGGTCCCATAATTGGTCCCCGTCAACATTGTTGTCCGAGATGGACATGTGCATGGGCTCGCTGGGATTCGTGTATATATTATTTGTCGACAAGGGCAGTTGGCTCGTGTCGGGCCAATTGCCGCCGGGATACAAAGTATTGGCCCAGTAGCCCCACCTCAGGTTCGGCAGTCCGTCGCCGTCCATGTCGTAATCAAGGGGTATCGGGTCGGTGTTGTCGGGGTTGCCGTCGTGGTCCGTATCCGCGTTCGCCGGGTCGGTGTAATAAGTGAATGTGCCCTTGGTCTCGCCCGGCAGATCGTTCACGTCGGAGTATCCCGCGTCGTTCATCTGATCCTTTGTGTAAATAAGATATCCCTTATTTAAACTCCACCCATAATATCGAAGACAGCTCTCAGAGGTAGCTCCGATGCTGTCGGTTCCGTATATTTCCTCCGAGTCCACCACCGTGTCACCGTCGATGTCAGTGAGATGGGGATGGCTGCCCGCGCTCCGCTCCACCCCGTCCCACAGTCCGTCGCCGTCGGTGTCAGCGCTGGTCGGGTCCGTTTCACCGTCGTCTCTCTGGCCGTTTGTGTTGTAGTCTTCATCCCCGTCCCACAGCCCGTCTCCGTCCGTGTCCGGGTCCGTCGGGTCCGTGTTACTTCCGGGGTCCTCGTCGTAGCCGAAGAGGCCGACCTCCACGCCGTCGCCTAAAATACTGGGGTGCCAGTCAATTCCCTGATCGCTTGTTGCAACACTGCACGCCATTCCCGCCATTCCCTGTTCTGCACCTCCTATCCTCTATATGGTTTCCATGCTATTTATCGTTTCCTACTCTCTGCCCCGCGAAACCGGCATAACTTTTTTATTCAACATTCGGATACCACACATGTCTAGCAAGAGGTGTGATCAATGGGCGACAAAAGCTACGAAGAGGACATGAAGGTCAAGCTCGACAAGGACGAGTGGAGCGAGTGGTACAACACCCTGGTCGAGGCCGCGGGCCTTAGCGACAAGAGGTACCCCATCAAGGGCATGAACATCTGGATGCCCTACGGCTGGAAGATAATGCGGGCGATAGACGAGCTGACCCACCGGGAGATGGAACGCACCGGGCACGACGAGGTCTGCTTCCCCTTGTTAATCCCGGAGGCGGAGTTCCAGCGCGAGGCGGACCACATCAAGGGGTTCGGCTCCGAGGTCTACTGGGTGACCAGGGGCGGCGACAACGACCTGGACATACCTTTACTACTTCGCCCCACCTCCGAGACAGCGATGTATTCCATGTTCTCGCTCTGGATCCGGGCGCACACAGACCTGCCGTTGAAGATATACCAGGTGGTGAACGTCTTCCGGTACGAAACGAAGATGACCAGGACCTTCGTCAGGGTGAGGGAGATCCACTTCTTCGAGGCGCACACCGCCCACGCGAGCGGGGAGGAGGCCGAAGCCCAGATAGCCCAGGACCTGGAGATCATGGAGAATATTTCACGGCATCTGTGCCTGCCCCATCTCAAGCTCAAGAGGCCGGACTGGGACAAGTTCGCGGGTGCGGAGTACAGCGTCGGGGTGGATACCATAATGCCCACGGGACGCACCCTGCAGATAGGCGGGATACACCAGTACATGCGGAACTTTGCCAAGGCCTACGACATAATCTACGAGGACGCGGAGGCAAACAAGAAGCACGCGTACCAGACCACCTACGGCATGAGCGAGAGGCTCGTGGGCACGATAATAAGCGTCCACGGGGACAACAGGGGCCTGATCATGCCCCCGGACATAGCGCCCGTGCAGGTCGTGATCGTACCCATCTTCAGGAAGGACACCATGGAGGAGGTTTTAAACCACGCCGGGGAGCTCGGGGACGAGCTGAGGGGCAGCGGCCTGAGGGTGCACGTTGACCCGAGGGACGTGAGGCCGGGCCAGAAGTTCTATCACTGGGAGTTGAAGGGCATACCGATAAGGGTGGAGATAGGGCCCAGGGACATAAAGAAGGGCGGCGCCGTGGTGGTGAGAAGGGACTCCGGGGGCAAGGACTTCGTGGCCAGGGAGGAGCTCGCGGAGAGGATAAACCAAGAGCTCGAGACCGTAAACAAAAGCATGCTGGAAAGGGCTGTGGACGAGGCCCTGGAAAAGATGACCCTGTGCACCGCGGACCTGCCCCATGCATCGGACACCGAGGGCATATACTGCGTGCCCCTGTGCGGCAGGGAAGCCTGCTCTCATTCGGTGGAGGACCGGCTGGACATGAACATGCTCGGCTTGCCCTACCAGGGCTTTGACGCGGGCAGGGACATTGACATGCACGAGATATTCGTAGAGCAAAATGATATAGATATAAACCAGTGTACTTGCATCGACTGCGGTGCGCCGGCCGAGATCATTGCATACTTTGCAAGGACCCATTAGGAAGTGTGGTTGATGATAGACATCAATATGGTTAGAAAAGAACCGGAAAAGCTGAAGAAGTCCCAGGAGCACAGGGGCGAGGACCCAAATTTGGTGGACGAGATCGCCAGGACGGACGGGGATTGGAGGAAAGCGCTTGACAAGATCAACGACCTCCGCCACGTCCGAAACACCAAGAGCATGGAGATCAGGGAGATAAAGAAGGAAGGGGGGGACATAGCCTCGATCGTCCAGGAAATGAAATCAGTCAACGACGAGATAAATGACCTTGAGAATAAGGTCGAGGACCTCAAGTCAAAACGGGATAAGATGCTCATGGCCTTCCCCAACATAGTGCACGAATCCGTTCCCAAGGGCGCTGACGAGAGCGGTAATCAGCCGGTGAGGGGTTGGGGAAAAGCAGGGGTCCATCCCGAAGACCGGGAAATATTCAAGGAGGGGTCTATGGGCAAGATGGAGTACACCCCGATCGATGAAAGGCCGGTGAGCCACGTCGACCTCCTGGAAAACGCGGGCAAAGCCGATTTCCTCAGGGCGTCCAAGGTCTCCGCCTCCAGGTTCTACTACCTGATGGACGAGTTCGTCGTCTTGGACCTGGCGTTGCAGAGTTACAGCCTCGATTTCCTCCGGCCAAAGGGCTACAGAATAGTAAATCCCCCCTACATGCTGAACAGGAAGGCCTACCTCGGGGTAACCGACCTGGGCGCGTTCGAGGACACCTTGTACAAGGTTGAGGGAGAGGACCTCTACCTAATAGCAACGAGCGAGCATCCCATGGCCTCGATGTTCATGGACGAGATCATAGAACCGGGGGAACTTCCGAAGAAGTTCGCAGGCGTGAGCCCGTGCTTCAGAAAGGAGGCAGGCACCCACGGAAAGGACACCAAGGGCATATTCCGGGTCCACCAGTTCAACAAGACGGAGCAGTTCGTGTACTGTGAACCGGAGGAGAGCTGGGACTTCCACGAGGAGCTAATCAAGAACGCGGAGGAACTGTACCAAGGCCTGGAGCTCCCCTACAGGATAGTCAACATCTGCACCGGGGACCTTGGCACGGTGGCCTCAAAGAAGTACGACCTGGAGGTCTGGATGCCTGTCCAGGGCAGGTTCAGGGAGATGGTTTCCGTATCCAACGCGCTGGACTACCAGGCCCGCCGCCTGAACACGAGGATAAGGGGCAAGGAGGACAACTATCCCCCGCACATGGTGAACGGCACTGGCATAGCCACGGGCAGGACCATATCCGCCATTATTGAGAATCATCAGACGGAAGGGGGCGGGATAATAAAAATACCAAAGGCCTTACGAAAATACACGGGCTTCGAGGAGATAGTGATGGAATGAGAACAGTTATAGTCACTGGAGCGTCGAGAGGTATCGGCAGGGCCATAGCCCTGGCCTTTGCGGAAAAAGGCTGCGACGCCGCCGCCATCTACAGGAGCAGCGACGAGAAGATGAAAACCCTGCTACAAGAAGCCCGACAGCTTGACGGGGAGATATCGGCCTATAAATGCGACGTGAGCAAACACTGGGAGGTCAAAGACACGGTGGACGAGATCATCTCTACACACCAGAGTATAGACGTGCTGGTGAACAACGCCGGGATATATAACAGGGTCTCATTCCAAGACCTTACCCCGGAGATGTGGTCCAAGACCCTGGAGACCAACTTGTACGGCGTTTACCACATGACAAAGGCCGCGGTTCCCAACATGACGGAGAACAAGAGGGGAAAAATAGTAAACATAGGGTCGCAGCTGGCCTTCATAGGCTCCGTTTCCGGAGCCGATTACGCGGCGTCAAAGTCGGCTTTGCTCGGCTTTACCCGGTCCCTTGCCAGGGAGCTTGCCCCCCACAACATAACCGCCAACGTGGTGGCGCCCGGGGCGATAGACACAGACATCATAGCAGGGGACAGCCAGGAAAAGAGAAAACAACGAGAAGAACAAATACCGCTGGGCAGGGTGGGGAAACCGGGTGATGTGGCAGGCACCGTTGTTTTCCTTGCGTCAAAAGCGGCGGATCATATAACCGGCCAGGTGATACACGTCAACGGCGGGTTCTACATGGGCTGACCATTCACATTCGATTATTCTTCGAACTCTGTGCCGCAGTGGGGACACTTCATTACTTCACAAGATATATCCTCCCCGCATTCGGGACACTCGCACAGCTCTTCCTCTGACTCGTATTCGTCCTCGAACTCCGCTTCGCAGTACGGACATTTCATGGCAGCGCAGGATATCTCCTGACCGCAGGCAGGACATTCACAAAGCTCTTCCTCGGGCTCGGGTTCCTCCTTCAATTTCAGTTCCCTTTTTCTCGTTTTTTTCTCCTTTACCTCTACCGCTTCGAGCCCTTCCGCCATTGCAGCCTTGTCCCTGTCGTGCCACGTGGTAAGGACCTTCCCCAGCTCCTCCGCCTTTTCCTTATCTTCGTCCTTTGCCTTTTCCAATTCCTTCTTAAGGTCCTTCAGCTCCTTGTCCGAGACAGTACCGTCTTCAAGCGCTTTTTCCAGCTTGTCCTTGGTAAGGTCAGACATACCCGAGATGGAGGATACCTTTTTCCGCATTATGGAGCCTCTCAGCTCCTTGATGTACTCGTCTATCTTTTTGTCCACGATTATGAACTGGCTTTCCTCCAGGTGCCCTTTCTCGTATTCCTTGAATATCTTATTTTTATATCTTTCGAGATTGCCTTCCTTCTCCTCCTCCGATTCACCGCTTTTTATGATGTCCTCCACTTCATGCACCAATTTCCTGGCCCTTCCCCTCTTCTTCCTAACCATCAGGAAACCTATCAGGGCGGCCATAACGGAGCCCAACAGAGCCAGAGCCTCTACATAGGTCCAATACTGTTGCAGAACATCTTTTGCCTCTTCCTTTGCCTCCTCTTCCAACGCACCGAAGCTGCCGGAAACCTGCATGGTCTTAAAGGCCAAGGGATTTCCCTCCGAATCGAATGCGATTATCCCGAAGTAGTAGGAATCTCTTTCCTCCAGCTCCTCTAAAGTAAAGCTTGTCCCTGTTACGTTGCTTGTATAGTTCATGTCGAATAGGTCCCACTCCGTTATCGGGGAGGAGGATACAAAAACCCAATAGTAGCTGGCCCCGTCCACGGAATACCATTCCAGGTGGGCCCCTTTCAGCCTTGGACGGACGCCGAATCCTTCCACCGGATTGGATATGGGCAGGTCGTCGATGTCGCTCACGTCAGAGCCCACGTCCTCGGAGGTCTGGAAGGTCGTTGTCAGCGGGGTCTCGAATCCGGCAACGACTATCACCGAGCTCTTGCTGATCTTGCCGTCCGAAGTTTGGATCTGGACCGAGTATATCCCCGGGTTAAGTCCGGATATCTCGTATTCTCCGTTCTCGTTCGTTTTCGAGCCCTTGATCTGGGTATCATTGTTTGGATAGTATATACCCACCATTGCATCTGCCAAAGGCTCTTCTCCAAGGAACACGGTTCCCGTAAGGGTGCCTGTCCTGGTGATCTCGGTCAGTGTTGCGTCAATGCCCGTACTTATCTGGCCGGGTGTAACCTCAATGCCGTTGATGGTATGTGAGTTGTAACCGTTCATTTCTATGTCAACGTAATACTCATCCTCCAGCAGGTTGTCCGCCACATATTTTCCGGTGGACCCGGTGAAGACCTTTTTGGCCAGGGAATCGTTACTGCTATGGAAGATACTGACAATCGCATTGTTAACCACGCCGGTCCTTGAATACACATAGCCGCTTATCGAGCCCCAGGTGGGTGTCTGGTACAGGTTTATCTCCACATCCTTTGTCGTGTAGCCTTTCCTTACCGATATATCCCTTGAATAGGTGTTCACGTACCCCTGCTTCTCTATGAAGAGCATATAATTACCTTCGTCCAGATTACTGATCACAAAGTACCCGTCATTGTCAGTAAGTGTCATCACCGTGTTGGCGGCGTCATCCTCGTCTATGGCAGTGATCATGGCATTGGCTACGGGCTGCTTGTTCGAAGTGACGAATCCTTCCAAGGTGCCTGCCAGGTCCTCGTCACCCAGGGATACGTTGATGTTATAGGTCTCGTAGCCCTGGAAGCACTGCACCTCGTTAATGATTGTGGGGAGATAGCCCTGGACCAGGACCCTGATATCGTATTTGCCGGTGGTGGGCACGAATATGGAATATTCACCCGAATC
>CAZUZU010000161.1:4333-6598 GCA_964624865.1 uncultured archaeon | reverse complement strand
GATACAAGGGGGCTCGTGGTCGAATATATATCCAGGGAAAGCCTCGAGGCAAAGAAGCTCAGGGAGATCGACGTTCTGGACAGGGCGATCCAGGCGGCCATATATATGGAAAGGGGGGATTGGAGCCTCGATAGGTTCGAAAAGGAAGCTATGAAAAAGATCAAAGATCCCCATCTCCAAGACATATTCCGATCAATGGTCCAAAATACCGGCTGAGCACACCTAAGCAAAACAATCCATTTTGGGAATGAACATACAAACATCTTTCAATGGATTTTCTGCCCCAAATTTATATAACCTATAGCTCATCATTCTAAACCGAAACCTTAATATGATGAATTGATATTTAGCACTAGAGTTAAAAACAAGGCGTGTGACGCAGTTAAAAAAACGGTGAATTTGGATGGTCACTGAGTCTAAAGTCGTAGAGCATCTTGAAAGGGGTAACCCTAAAAAGCAGTCTAAAGCACTGGACGTGTTGCTTGAGGACGCAAAGAGTAATCCCAATTCTATCATTTTTGCCGCTCCACAGATAGTGTATCTCATGGCCAGCAAAGAGGAAGATATCTCTGTTAAGGCCTTGAGACTTGCCGCCGTAATATCCACCAAAAGACCGGACCTTGTGGCAAACGGGATCCCTTACGCCCTGAACATTCTTGGAAAGACCATCCAAAAGGGGCCCCAGGGGCAGAATATGTATCCCGCATGTTCTGACGCCTTGATAGTCATTGGCAACGTGGGCCTGAAGAACGCCGAACCTGTAAAGGGGGCAATACCGTATATCACCAAGGTGATCTCCCAGCCTATATATCGTCCGGAGACCTTTAACGAAGCCGCGAAAAAGATGTACGTCACCGCTGTAATGGCCCTTGCCAACATAGCGCGCAAGAAGCCACTTCTAATAAAGGATGCAATGCCCCGGGTCATAAAATGCCTGATCGATTCTTACAAGTACAGCATCCTGAAGAAGGACGGGAATTCCAAGGAGGGTATCAGATTTTGGAGCATAGTGGCCATCCACGCCGTAGGAGCATCAAACCCTGCCTATGTAATTCCCGGTATGATAAAAGCGCTTGGCGAGGGTGACAAAGAGGTCCAGGCCAATGCCCAGAAGGCCTTGGACCGGTTCCTGAACATGCCCAAGTACACCGTGCCCGCCGTGATAAACACTCTTACCGACCCTGACGACAAGATAAGGAAGAACGCTATTCTGACCCTGCAAAGATATTCGGATAACAAGCCCAAGGTGGTGCTCCCTCATCTGGTCCAAGGCCTGGACAGCAAGAACAGGACGATCAAGCAGATATGCATCCAGATGACCGGTCGGATCGGCCACAAGGACCCCACCCTGGTCAAGGACATCATGTCAAAGGTAATAGAGTTGATGGGCAGCAAGGACAAGGAGGTAAAGCAGGCAGCTATCGAAACGGTAGGGAACATAGGCGAGGCGTCTCCGGCCTATGTGAAGAGTGCGATACCATATCTCATCGAGGCCCTTCGGGATCCCATAGGCAATACCAGATGGTCCGCAGTGACCGCCTTCGAGAAGATATCGAAAAAGGACAAGAATATGGTCCGCGGGGCACTTCCCCACTTGTACAAATGTCTCCAGGACTCTGCGGAGCATGTAAGGTGGAAGACAAAGGAGCTCTTCGACTATCTAAACCTGGACACACGCCTATATCCGGTCATTATGGGAGAGTTCGCCAGCCTCAGCGATATGGTCAAAGAGCTCAAGGCACTGGGCGTTGACGTTAATAAATGCCAGAACGCCCTAAAGGGAGCCAAGGACGAGCTGGATAATTTTAATCTCAGGGCAGCCGACGAAAAATTGAAGGATGGTCTGGCTTTGGCCAACGACATGTTGAGGAAGACAAAGGGGGGGGAGAAAGAAGAACCGGCGCCAGTTAAAGAAAGGCCGTCCGCCGCACAGGAAAGTGTGAGTGCCGGAACCACTCCCGGTCAAAGTGTAGAAAAACCAACCCCAGCTTCTCCAACACCTCCGTCCTCTCCGACTGAACAGGACTCTGAGATACCCACGGGCAGGTTCGTAGAATCCGGGGGTTCGGTGGAGTCGGCCACCAGTGTCCAAGATAAGGATAAATCAGGCTATGTAGAGGAGATGACTTCCAAGGTATCCGGATGGGACCAGGAAGGAGGGCTAATCGATATGTACAACTTCGATTCCTTTGTAGTGGGGCCGAGCAACTCTCTCGCCCACGCCGCCTCCCAGGCAGTGGCCAAGAACCCGTCCCGGTCCTACAA
>CAZUZU010000161.1:485-4323 GCA_964624865.1 uncultured archaeon | reverse complement strand
CCTTGTTTTTATATTCCGGTCCAGGCCTGGGGAAGACCCATCTGATGCACGCCATCGGGAACGAGGTTAAAAAGAAAGACCCCACAAAGAAACTTCTTTACGTAACCTCGGAACGGTTCATCAACGACCTGGTGAACGCCACACAGAGCGGCAAAATATACGATTTCAGGATGAAATACAGGAACATCGACATCCTGTTCATAGACGACGTTCACTTCATCGCGGGAAAGGAAAGGACGCAAGAGGAGTTCTTTCATACATTTAATTCACTTTACAACGCCAACAAGCAGATAGTTCTGACAAGTGACCGGCCTCCGAAAGAGATACCCACCTTGGAGGACCGGCTGAGGTCAAGGTTCGAGTGGGGCTTTGTCGTAGATATCCAGAACCCCCATTTCGAAACCCGGCTTGCCATACTTCGTAAAAAGGCGGAGACCAAGCATATCGACGTGCCCTACGAGATCTTGTCCCTGGTCGCCACCTACGTGGTGGACAATATTCGAGAGCTTGAAGGCAGCCTGAACAAGATAATTGCCTATTCCACCCTCACCGGTAAAAAGGTAACCCTTGCCCTTGCCAAGGAAGTGCTCAAAGATGTACTTCCGGATGAGGCCATGGAGGCGGAGGCGGCGGCGTTGGCAAAGGCCAAGGGAGAGGCCGCTGCAATTGAGGCGGGAGAGAAGAAGGTGGAAAAGAAGGAAGAAAAAGAGGAGGAGGCTACCGTTCCCGAGGATTTCGAGCCCGAATGGGGCGTGACCTTCCTTTCCAAGGAATTGAAGGCGTCCAATGCCTACAGATTCTTCACTGCCCTGGTCAAAAACGGGGCAAACGGCATAGTGGTCACCCGGATACACCCGGACAAGGCGAGAAAGAACTTCAACATACCCGAGAACGTTAAGATATACTGGCTCTCCAAAGCCCCCGGCGAATACTGCAGGACCCCCACCAACATAGGCAAGCTTGCCTTCACAGTCACCGAATTCGCAAAAAAGAACAAGAAAGCCATAATACTCTTAGACGGTTTTGAATATTTGGTGAGCAACAATGATTTCCCCATGATAATGAGGTGGCTCGACGACGTGCACGAGAGCATAGTCCTCAGCGATTCCATATTCATCGTGCCCATAACCCCGGATACCTACACCACCAAGGAGCTTACCCTTCTGGAAAGGAACACAAGAAATCTTTCGGACAGGGAGATCAAGTATGCCTCCTCCTTCCTCAAGGAAAAGGAAGCACAGATGGAAACAGAAGATATCGAAGAAGAGGACGTCAGCAAGGATAAGGAAGAGGAAAGAGGGGGAAAGCCCCCAGGTGAGAAAGAAGAGGGCGAGGATGAAGAGGAAAAGAAGGTAAAGAAAAAGAGGGTTAAGAAGATTAAACGGGAGAAGAGCCCCATGGAACGCGAATTGAGAACGGCGATAAAACTGGCCAGGACCAAGATACAATTCGCCAAGAGCACTGGGGCCGACGTTACCGAGGCGGAGGGGCTATTACAGGAAGCTGAAAGCGTGGCTGGGAACGAGGATTACAAAAAGGCCATAGATATTGCCAAAGAATCAGCAGCCGTTGCGAATCAGGCAACCGATAGATCGGAGTTCACGGAAGGATAGGTCTTACCGCATCTATATCATATTAATTGATCATACAAATTTATATTCCAACCATCTATTCAAGCATTTATAGTCGAGTGCATAAGATTCTTAACCAATTATTTCCTCGATCTATATGTGAAAAACCGCCTGTAAATAAGCTAGATCTTTAAGGTTTTTTACCCTAATTAGTTCAGTTATTTTTGGCATTTATTATATTTCTTTTTAACTCTTCTCGTAATCTGGTCCCTGGCTGTACCGCCCCTCCCCCCGGGATGTTTTTCTGACCTGCCACCTTTTCCTCCCCTCTTTCTTCTCTCTGATCTATCTAATTTATCTCCCCCGCCTTCCCTTTCATCCTCCTCGTCCTGTTTTCCCTTCCCCTCCCTACCCTTTTTATAGTATTCGTAGAACCATGACAATATTATTGCGGCGATGGCGACGATGAGCAGGCCCTGTACATATGGCGTGTAATCCCGGAATACGGGCTCACCCAAGGTTATTGTCAGGGTGGTCCTATTGTACGCTCCCTCGTCATCCGAAACGGTCAATACCACTTCATAGGTCCCGTCACTTGCATAGGTATGCCTGACCTTCGTCTTGTTCTCCACCACATGCCCGTCACCCAGTTCCCACTTGACGGAAAGATTGTCCCTGTCGCTTGGCGTATCCGTCATGTGCACTATTTTCACGAATATCTCCCTGCCGTTCGGCCTATCGTAAGCCACTTCTACCTCCGGGGCGGGATTTATCACGTTGAAGGTAACGCTCTTGGTGTCTTGTAGGCCGTGATCGTCCCTGAGCACCAGGGATATCTTGTAATTGCCGATTGTCGTGTAGTGATATTGCGCCTTCTCGCCATAGACCACATTGCCGTCGCCAAAGTCCCAGGTGAAGTTCAATTTGGAGCTTGGAGTGTCCATGTCAGTGCTGGGAGAGCCGTCGAGCATTATGAGCTGATCCTCGTATATCTTGTAGTTGCCGAAGTCGTCCTTGGAGGTGTTGTACCTTTCTCCCTCCGGGTCCAATGTGGTGGAAACGTTAAAGTAAAACACTGCATCGGGGGGCCTGTCATTAATGGTGACTGTTATTGCATCACTGGCCACGAGCCCGTACTGGTCCACCAAGGTCAAATTTACCATGTAGGTCCCGGGTTCGTCGTATGAATGAACGACTGTGTTCGAATCGGTGATCCTAGTGCCGTCCCCCATGTGCCAGGTCAGCTCTTGGACCTCGCCGTCCCCTTGGACCATGGAGGCGCTGAACGTGATGTCCACGAAGGTGGCCACAGAGCCGCCCGGAGCCAGGTCGGACTCGATGTTTACAATGGGAGGCACGGTTATGTATATCATACCTGTGGTCGTGTTCTCGGTGCCGTCATTATCCTTTACCACGAGCTCCAGGTAATGCTCCCCGTGGTCCTGGAAGACAAGGCTGAGAACGGGACCGTAGTACTCGATATCATTATCTATTATCCAGGTATAGTTGGCGATATAACCGTCCGGGTCCCAGCTCTCGTATGCATCCAGCTCTACAACATCTCCCGGCAGATAGTTCTCGCTTAGGTTGTTCAACACCGCCTCCGGTGCCAGATTGGACATGATATAATCTAAAAAATTGGAGGCCAGCTTTTCATTGTCGTAAAGGCTTATGGCGGGCCAGTTCAAAATACCGTGAGGGATTACCAGTACCTCGCCGTAGCCATTGCCCAGAACCTCGCTGACTATCACGGATTGGTCCCCTGCGGAGTCTTCCGCATGTACCACCGCCTCATCCGAGTGGTCGATCACCACCTTGTCCGTAACCTCGTAGTTCATGTAGAGGTAATTAATACCGTTGTTCAAGGGGGTGGGATAGACGTTGGCTGTGGTCTCGCTGTTGCCTTGATAAGCTATATTAGATGTATGCATGCTGGTGAAGTTAACAGCACCGTTCGCCACATCCGGGTTGTTGCCAACAATGAGAACGACTCCTCCTCCCCCTCTGACGAATTTTTCCAGGTGAGCCGCTTCTTCAGTAGTAAAGGCAGAGGATGGACGTATGGATATGAACAGGTCGTAATCCCTTAGCGTATATTCGGATATGGGCATCATCTGCCAGTCCGTGACGTAATTATCGAAATCAATGTGCTCGCTGATGTTCTCGTAACCGCTCTGATTGTTGCCGTGTGCGTAGTCCATCAGTATCTCCCCGTATGGAGATAGTATCCGAAACTGATAAAAACCCTGCTGCGGATCAGCGGCAGT
>CAZUZU010000161.1:0-475 GCA_964624865.1 uncultured archaeon | reverse complement strand
TTACCGACACCGAAGTGTCGTTGGCCAGAATGCGGTAATTGATGACTGTGCCCATCTCCTGGGACGGTATATGGGCCAGGTATTGGCCCGCCCCGTTGGGATCGGGTTCCGGGCACCACATCCGGGTAAAGGTCGTGTTGGGCTCCGTGCCGTTGTTCTGTTGGTTCCTTCTCTCCTCGGTGTACCACTCCATCCAGACACCCATAGTGTCCACACCGATATTATCCGAAACATATGCTTCCACGTCGAAGCCGTCCCCGGGATACATGGTGTCCTTAAGGGGAATGTGGACAATGGTGGGCGGAATTTCATCAGTCCCGACCCGGAAGCTGAAAAGAGTATCCAACACGGTCTGGTTGGCATCCTCCGGGCAGGAGGTGGTCACCCCTATATCGTCCGCCGCGGTGAAATAGTAATATACCATTGTATCATTGACCTGGGCCGGTATGGTGACTGAATACACGGAACCGCCGGA
>CAZUZU010000160.1:0-6609 GCA_964624865.1 uncultured archaeon | reverse complement strand
TCTGCCATCACTTGCAATGAAATATCATGGGCCGGTAGATCAGTTGGAAGATCGCCACCTTGGCATGGTGGAGGCCACGGGTTCAAATCCCGTCCGGTCCACCTTTATTTCTATTTAGTTATCGGTCGGTGGACCGGACTACGACCACCTCGCTTCGCTCACTGGTCTAAGTCGGGCGTTATGCCTAAGGTTTTTCCCTGACTTAAGCGCCCTCCTCCCGTCCGGTCCAGGCGATAAAAAAATCAGTTCTTCCGCTTCTTCCTTTTCCAGAGGATAAGTGCGAGCAATGGGATGGTCATGAACACCGGTATGTAATCGCTGAATTCGGGTATCTCACTGAGCAGGTAGGCCTTGCCCGCGTCCGTCTGGGCACCGGTGTCAAAGTGGGGAGCTCCCACGATTATGTCGTCATAACTGTCGTAGTCTGTGTCGCCTGCATGGGATACGGACCAGCCGAAATGGTCGTTCGCGGTCTCCCCATATCTCGCGGCATCTGCACCGGCAGCGTTCGAGGGTAGTGAAGAACCGCCATAAAAGATGTAGACCGCGCCTGCATCCGACTTTGATCCGTCAATGGTATCGTTGTACGGTGCACCGACGAGAATGTCGTGATAACCGTCACTGTTCACGTCACCGGCCGATGATACGCTTGAGCCGAACCTGTCGCCCTGCTTGCCGCTTGAAACGGTCAAATCGGCATTTACCGCATTAATTGCGGTCGGTAGCGAGGAGCCTCCGTTAAACAAATAGCTCCTTCCGGCATTGCTGCTGTAGCCCGGGGCGCCTACTATTACGTCATCATAGCTGTCGCCGTTGACGTTGCCGCTACTGTTCACTGACCAGCCAAAGTAGTTGCCGGTGTTCTCGCCTGTTAATGTTATGTCTGGCCCTAAATATGAAATTACAAGTTTTGGTCTTAGACTCGTGTGTGTGGAATAATCCGAGGAGCGATACCATTTATCGTTTGATGGTGCTTCCTCATCGACACTCTTCAAAAGCACCCCGTAATTAGAGTAAATGCCTTCATTCCAATCCCTTGCCAAAGTTGTGATATTCCAGGCGTCCCAGACCCCAGTCGTAGTATCCACAGTTGTTGTATCAATCACTGTTGAATCATAATCCCCGCCTGCCGAACTCCATGGATTCGTACCATCATAGGTATTCCAAGTTGAACTGGATTCCGTCCAGTTCTGTGTAATTCGGTGTGCGTCGATATCAATTGTATTGTCGGAACAATGATATTTGTATAATTGAAGTGAGGCATCTATAACCCGAGTGCCAGTAGGAACTCCGGATATATCGAATTTTAATATCGAGCGCTGGATTTTCCATGTATTTTCGTTATAGTATCCTACATATAAATCGGTCAATGTGCCGCAGTTTGCATTTGGAGATCCTGATACCAAGACGTTGTCGCATGCCTCGGTACCATCGTTTTCCGGCTGGATTGTTAATATCTTACTCGTTCCAATAGTGTCTCCGCCGTAGTAGATGTATGCCTTATCGGCCCCAGGAGCCCCAATTATCACGTCATCTACGTTATCATTGTCCATATCCCCTGCAGATGATACCGAGAATCCGAACCAGCCGTTATTGGAACTGCCATTTAAAATAGCATCCGCCATTACAGCCGTTGTCGATATCGACCCGTCCCCATAGTAAAGGTAGGCCTGTCCATTGTCTGTCATGCCGTTGTTGTCGTTGAGATAAGCCCCAATTATGATGTCTTCGTTGTCCGCGTTATTGACATCGCCGGCACCCGATACCGAGAATCCAAAACGATCACCTGTGCTTGCACCTGTGATTGTTACATCTGCTGTTGCGTCACCAAGCCCCCTCCTTGTCCCGCTCGCATGATATATGTATACCCTGCCCTGGTCGGAGTTATATCCCGGTGCACCTACCAGCACGTCGTCCAACCCGTCCCCGGTGACATCGGCGACACCAACGTCCCAGCCAAAATCGGTATTTCCTCCGCCAGACAGTGTTACATCGGCACTGCTTGCTGAAATGTCACCTGATACCGGGCCGTAGAACACGTAGCATTTGTCATTCCCAGGCGCCCCCACCACAATATCGGAATATGCGTCATTATTCAGTTTCCCTGATGATACGTTATAGCCAAACAGTTCGTTGCCGGTGCCGTCAGTAATGGTCGCAACTTCCTCAAGGATAAGGGGGACCATCATGTACCTTGTAGCGGCATCGTTGCTAGTTTCATCATCCCCGGTAAGCTCTGTTTGAACGATCACCGTGTGCATGCCGACCTTTACCGGTGTGTAATGCCATGTCAAATCCGTTGTTGCTAGGGATGCAAGAGAGGAAACCTGTTTTACGTTATTATACACCTCTGTACTGTCCGGGTCGTTTATCTTGCACCGGACATTGAACGGAGAGGACTGGTCATTGTTGCCGTAGTTCTTTATGGCCGCCTTTATCCTTGCCTTTGAGTTGTTCTCCTGGGTCGAATTGACGTCAAGTTGTTCTACGCCAACGTCATTGTCCGCTCCGAAATGACCAGATACGACAAGGGCGTATTCCTGGTCCGGCATCATTCCAAGATTTCCAATATTATATGAATTTACCTCAACCGTGTACTTTCCTGTCGCCGGTGTTTGGATATATACGCACTCGACGTTGTTTGTCCTATCATACGTATGTGATGTATCCGACCAACCGTTCGCGAAATCGTTGCCGTAGTAATAGGTTGAGCCTCCAGGAGTGGTAACTTTAAGGTCGAGATCGTTTACCAGGCCTCCAGAGCTCAAGGTACCCTCGTAATCGTTCCACACAAGGGTGATTTTAAGTGGTTCGTCCGATTTTAGATTGTAGATGTAAGAGTCAGTTTGGCTGCTTGCAGTAAAACCAGAGGTGATATCCTCGTATTTCACCTCCCGCGGTGATGTTGGATACAGGGAGTTCATGATATTTATCATACCCCAGCCTTCGTCGTTATTGGGGATTGGTCCGGCATCGTTATAGGGGTCGGAATACTGCCCGTCGATGTCGGTTGCGCCATTGATGAGGGTGGCCTTGACAAGGGCCGCAGTGGGGGAGTGAGACTCCTCTCTCACATAGAACCGTCTTACAAGCGCGGCAGCGCCTGCAGAAAGAGGCGTTGCCATGCTGGTTCCCCCAGAATACCAATAATAATCATTATAATCCCCCCATAGTCCCCCTGTAGCAACACTTGATTTTGTTGATAAAACATTCGTGCCCGGTGCAACGAGATCGGGTTTCAATCTTCCGTCATCGCAAGGCCCCCGGGAACTGAAGGGGGCCATGCCCTGTGAATTATCAGATGTTAGATCCGAGTTGATAGGATCGACTGGAAACTCTGTATCCCAATATGTTCCCCATGTATCGGTAGCGATTCCTCCGGTTCCCCGCAGGTTCTCAGTGGCGCCGATTGTAATACAGTTTTTTGCAGTACCCGGGGAGTTCAATGAATCATAGTCAGCGATTCCATTGCTATTGCCATCCACTGCCTCGTTCCCTGCTGAAAAGAAAATTACCATATCACGGTTTTTCCACACAAATTCATCGGTGTTCTGGGAGTCCATCGTGTATTCCCCATCGAGATCCGAGCCCCAGCTGTTGGTATGGACGCGGGCTCCGTCATCGTATGCTTGCTGAAATAGGGCGTTTAGATCGTTGGGAATTCCAGTGAGATAATAGTTATTGTAAGGTGAGCCCAGGTATTGTTCTACTGCTTGAAACACTAACGATGCACCCGGTGCCATACCCTTGATATCACCGCTGGACATGGTCCCGTCGCCGAGCACAGAGCCTGCAACATGCGTTCCGTGTCCCGAATCCAGGTCACTTGCCCCGTCGTCGTTGTCCGGTTCCGGGCTGTAGCCGGAAGTGTCAGGCCAACTGTATATTGCTACGATATTTCCTTCGAAATCGTCGTGCATGGAGGCATCGTTGACACCAGTATCCAACCCAGTATCGCACACCGCGACTATCTGCCCCGTCCCGTCAAGGTTGTATGGTGCTTCCCATATGGGGCTTACGTTCATGCGGCCAGGATCATCGGCAATATCGTTGGTTATTTTATATATTGCCTTTTTCTGTATCCACTCCACTTCGGGGATGCCTGCGATATCTGGTAACATATTAAATTTTATTTTCACATCCATCATAGATGGGGTTTTGGAGGTTATAATTCCTCCAAGTTTATCTATCTCGAAATCTACTCGGCCTACATTGTTAAAGACAGTCAATGTGATGTTTATTTCTTTATTCCTGTCTTTACTTTGTGATTCATTTTTCAATCTCGGATCTATCTTATACCTTGGTTGATATATGCCACTCCACCTGACAAATGATAGATTGCGGATCAATGAGGCCTTATTATCTTCTATATTTAATATATACGTAAAATCTGGGATGTATCCGTAAAAGCCTCCCTCCATAGTAGTTATTTCATCTTTCCATTCGTCCTCAACCGGCCCAATGAATTGAACAAGATAATATCCCTGTCCTTCATCCGTTTTCAGTTCTTCGTCAAGCTCCAGCTCGCCTTCAAGCGGGTCAAAGGTTCCCACCTTGAGCCTTATATATTGCCTGGTGTTCGTTGGATTGTAGTCCTCATGTATAAGGGGGGAAAGGTCCTCGTTTCCCATCCAGTTTCGGGCGGCAAACACTAAGTCCACAGTTCTTGGGTTTATTCCCATCTCTTCCCACGGGATGTCCATCTCAATGGCAGACTTGTTGTTTGCAGCCCTTACGTCCTCGATCTTGGACCAGGGCCATTGCTTGTCCCATTTTCCGGGTTCATAACAGAAGAGTTGCGAGCGAATAATCCTTCCGAACCGCCCCTCCACTGCCACCAAGTATTCCGCGCCCAGGTCTAGCCATGGCGGTGAATGTCCCGTCTTTTTTTCCCTGTCCACATCAATGTATACATGGAGCTCGTCCTTCCCGATCAATGCCTCCGGAGGAAGAGATTCACCCGATGTGGAGGGGACAGATTCGATGTTCTTTGTTTCTAGGAATATCAGGCTGTCCTCCGGTACAGGTATTGTCGTGCCTGTCAGAATGTTTCCCCTGACCTCGGCACAGGCGTATACCGACGAATTTGTTGAGTGGGTCTTTAATAAGGTCAGGTCAATGTTAGGATATCGGTCCCTGCCGTCGGCCACCTCTGATATATCTTTCCAGTCCTCGAATGCCCCGTCTATCACTACACAGGTCCCAGGAGACTCAACATAGCTTGCAGGCGCGGGTGGCCCAGATATGTCGGAGTCGAGGGTGACCACGGCATCGGACAAGACCCTTGTTACCCTAAGGCCCACCGACCTCCCAGGCCTGGCATTTGCACCGATCTTGACACTTGCGTAGAACTTGAGGGGAAGATCCTTTATCGCCGTTACGGGAGGGTCGAAGTTGATCCGGTATTCGTCCTTGTTATCTTGTGCCACCCTTATGCTAAATGGTTGATCCTTGGCTACCGCAATGAACATCACCTCGTCTATCTCACTACCCCCGATCGTGCCTGTAGGAACAAGTTCCAAATCGGTGATGAGCGCCTCGGAACCCTTTGCCGTCAGGGAAACGGAGGTGACGGGCTCCATTCCGCCACAGGGGATCGTGGATGGTATGGATTCTTCGCTTACTATCAGGGCCGTTTTCCCTGGGGAAGCCGTGATGCAGGACCCGTCTTTCCCTCCAATCCCGTTCAGGGAAATAGATGCCTTGAATTCTCTTGATTGGAGGGGGAACTGTATCTCAACCCCGCTCTGGGATTTCTCCGCCTTTACCGGGCCCAACGGTATAAAACCGTTCACGTCCGTTTTATCTTGGGAAGAGAACATCCACATGGTTGATTCCTTTATCTTTCCTTCCCTACCTTCCACCCTTATCATGCTGTCGGCGCCAAGGTTTCCTGCGAAATATCCCGTGTTCTTATCTTTGTCCTCGTCGATCAATATACTGAGCCGGTCCAGGTATTGCTTTCCTCCCTTTTGACCGCCTTTGAATATCTCGCCCTTGGTTCTTACCTTTATATATCCAAAGTCCCTTTCCTTTGTCACGGACCAGGAATCCAGTGTTAGAGAGGGAGTAGGACCTTTTTCGTCCTCCCGGTATTCCGGTATTCCCTGCCAATCCCGGAATTTTCCGTCGATGATGATTGTCGGGGGAGTTGGTATGGATGTAAGTATGGTAAGAACCGGTCCGAAAAGCAGTATAAGGAGCAATGTAATGCCCAATGCGGTCCTTTTTCTTGCCCTTCGTCTGATGATCTTTATTTTGTTCGGGTCAGACTGCTTTGGCTGTCCGTTTCCTCGAGTGTAAGCCGAACAGAATCCATTGATGAATCCACTGGAGGAGGGTGTGTTCGGCCCCCCGCCATATATGAATCCGTTTGTTATGCCCCTTCCATTGGTATATCCTTGTTTTCTTTTTCCCTGCTCTGTAATAAAACCGTTCTTTGAAAAGTAATGTTCTTTCTCCCTTTTCGAAATCCCGGCACCGACGGGATCGCGCAGGTTCATGCCTCTGGACATCTTGCGGGATATTGTTTATTGCGGTATTTATATTTATTTATGGTTATACAAAGTATATGATTTGCCCACCATACCACCTTTGATGTCAATATCC
>CAZUZU010000159.1:0-6637 GCA_964624865.1 uncultured archaeon | reverse complement strand
TATAATCGCCGGAAAGAAGGAGGGTTCCACGGGATTCTTCGAAGACATACCTACCATGATACTTGTAATACTGACCGTGGTGATGTTCTTTGCCCTTACCTTCAACATTGTCCAAACCTCTTTCAAGGACCGAACCAGCACTTCACTGGGGGAGGAGGTCATGGATTTCATGGTGCAGTTAAGGGGTTACTCCGGTCTGACCCATAACGGGGTGGAAGGTCTTTATGACGCTCACAAGGTAAGGGACCTCGGCCTGGAGAACGTTACCAAGGACCTGTGGGCGAATTACGACCTGGAGAACTATGACTTCAGCATTGCGGTTTTGGATGTTAGCGGCTATCACTTCAACTGCAGCCGCAGTATCCAGACGGATCAATACAATTCCACCGACTATCTGGAAGTCGGCAGGGCCGTTGTTACGACAGGGGTGTCCATATGGGTGAGCGACGAGGAGATACATGCAGCCAGAATGGAGGTTGCCATATGGAAATGAGCAGGGACAGGAGGGGACAGAGCGGCGTCATAGATGCCGTCATCTTCTTTGCCATAATGATGGTTGTTATCTCCGCATTAATGGCATTCTACCAACCCAATATCCAATCAAATCTGGCAAAGAAGAATTACTATCACATAGAGGCCACGAAATCCACTCTACAATCATTACTGCTCGCTACCATAGACGAAGCCCATTACAACACATCGGACGGTGAAACGATAGAACTTCTGGACAAGAGCATACACGAGCTTACTGTGGAGGACATCTATCTGAGGAACCATAAGGCCCAGGATATAGAGGTGGACAGTCTATGGGGCGGGATCGAGAAGAAGATAAATAGAACGTTGTTCAACGTCACCGAGACATGGTACAAGTACCATCTTTTCGCCGCTCTCCTGAACAAGGACAACAACACTCCCGTTCTTCAGGACGATCTGATGTTTTCAATGGGATACGATCACTCCAGATGGAGCGGCGATAAGTACTCCTACACCACGTATCTTGGCATAGCCAGTACCGGTGAGAGAATAATGATCACTTTATATCTGTGGCCGATATAATGGGAATTAAGCGCAGAAAGTTGGAGATGCTTCTTACCAAGTTGGCCCAACCCTTGGAAAGGAGGCCGGATTGGGAGCAGTACACCACTCCCGCAGGGGTGGCGGCGGATATGTTATTCAGGGCTTGTGTCCATCGCCGTCTCGAAGATATGAGAGTGCTGGACCTGGGATGCGGCAACGGTGTGTTTTCAATAGGGGCGGAAATACTCGGAGCTTCTGGGGTTGTGGGCGTGGAGAGGGACGGGAACATGGCCAGATTGGCAAAAGAGAACGCCCATGATTTCTGTTCGGACCCTAGCACTGTAAGCATAGTCCGGGCCTTGGCGGAATATTTACCTCTGAAAAAGTGTTTTGACACCTGCTTGATGAACCCGCCCTTCGGGGCCCAGAAGAAGGGTGCGGATCGCCCCTTCATCAAGGCGGCCTCTTCCACCTCGGACTGCGTGTACAGTCTTCACAATCTTAACACCTTGCAATTTGTATTGGACGAATACCACAGGCACGACATGGAACCGGTGTTGAAAGAAAAATATAATATCCCGATCCCGCATATGTTCGATTTCCATAGGAAAGATTATGTGGAAATCGAGGTAGCTCTGATCCGTGCAGAGAAAAAAGAAGTGGATGAGATATAATAGTGGAAGATGAGAAAAAGTAGAATCAACGGTGTAAATATGAATGAGAATGACATGATTCTGGAAGAGAGAGTGGTATTGCCCGGAGACATAGTGGCAAGCGCTGACGAATACATCTCCGGCGAAGGGGCCTACGATGACAGTCAAGGAAATCTTAGGGCCTCGGTGGTGGGCCGTCCCGGATTTGATAAAAAAGAGAGGATAGCAAGGGTAGGTGCCCGAAACGCACCCAGGTTATTAAAAAAAGGAGACATAGTCGTGGGCAGGGTGGAGGATATTCGAAACAAACTGGTTTTCATTGAGGTGGCTGCGGTAAGAGGGTCGGATCGAGCAATAACGGGCCCGAAACGGGTCTCTCTCCATATTTCAAAATTAGCTGCCGAGTTCCTAAATGACTTCTCAGGCAAACTGAGGATCGGAGATATAGTGCGCGGTGAAGTGATCCAGGTCGAACCCCATCTACAGATCGCTACGGTGGGAGATGATCTCGGGGTGATATCGTCTCAATGCCCGAAATGCGGGTCATCTCTGAAGCGGAAGGGACCAGGCAGTTTATCCTGCGAGGAATGCGAGCTTGAGTGGTCAAAAAAATTGGCCAAGGATTACGGCGAGGGGAACATATAGTTTCAGATATAAGGTCCATATTGTGCGGGAATTACAGCCTTTTCGTGTGATTTTTCTAATCACTCTCGGTTTCATCCAAGGTACTGGACCCCGCAGGTCGATATCCGTCAAGGTCAAGCGTTACATACGTGAACCCTATGCTGTGTAGTTTCTTCGATATTTTCCCTTGATTATCGAACCCATTAAGGATCTCGTCCCGCTCCAATTCCACCCTGGCCAATGGTTTCCCTTCGGTGACGTGGTACCTGACCCTCACGTTCGAGAATTCCATGTCCAGAATTGCCTTTTCCCCCTGATCGATCACCTCCAAGATATGAGGTGTGATCTCTATCCCATGGGCGACCCTGGTAGCCAGGCATGCATTGGCAGGTAGGTTCCAATTCTCTAGTCCAATGGCTTTGGATATTTTCCTTATCTCATGTTTGTATATATCGCACTCGATAAAGGGATGAAGGATGCCGGCCTCGTCTGCCGCCCTGATACCCGGCCTGAACTCATCCATATCGCTCTTGTTTACCCCGTCCATTAAGACATCAACCTTACTTTTTACCCCTTCTTTTTGTATCAAATCCTCTCTATGTCTCCGACAGTAAAAGCATCTGTCGCGCGGGTTCCTGCGGAATCCCTCCTTCTCCATTTCATTGACATTAACCTTGATTAAGGCGATGTCCAAATCACTGCAAAATTTCTCGATCTTCTCAACCTCACCCCCGGGCATTATAGGGGAAACACATGTAAAGGCAACCGCGTCTTTACCAAGGATGTGATGTGCCAGAGCGGCCAATAAGGAACTGTCGCAACCAGCCGACAATTCGATGCCCACCCGTGTATAAGACTTTATGAATTGCACCACACACCCGGTCTTTTTTCTTAAAATAGGCTCAAGTGACTGAAGTCCTTTGGTAATTTCCGCAGGCATTTTTGTCACCTATTCATCGCCGATGTTATAGTTACGGCACCATCTGATAAATGCCATGGATGTTGACTGTTCCGTTACTTCGTCCCTGGTGATCAACCCGTCCGAGAGAATACCTATTGCACCCACGGTGTCCCCGATACCCCTCACATGATATATCTTATACATGGCCTTCTCTAATTCGGTACCGCTCTCCTTGATCTCTTTTATCACCCCTTCCGGCAAAGTGAATCCGCCGCTGTGACCGATACCGATTACCCCGTCCTTGTCGATGATGGCGGTGTATTGAGAGCCGATATAGTCGTTATTGATAGGAAGGATGCCGGCCTCGATGCCAATGGCAAAATCGATAAAATTTATGTCGTCCACCATTATCTTGCCGTCCTCAAGTCTTCCTTGGGGTGAGAGATAATAGCATTTCGCATCACCAGTAAACTCGAAATTAAAGGCTAATGTTGCCCTCTCGACGGCTCCGTGAAGTGTATCGATGCCAATGGGTTGGGCAACACCCTTGTGCTCCACATGGCCTGCTACTACATGCGCTCCTTTGCTGGCCCTGTTGGTGGAGAGAAAGACCCTTTTAATGGATTCTATCACGCCCCTGATCTTTGCCCGGTTGGAACTTCCGACAGAGAAAATCAGCTCGCGGTCGAAGGAACCGTAAGGTGTATGAATTCCAAGAACCACCCTGGTCGATTTCAGCCTTGTACCGTCCTCGCTCTTTACCATGGGTATTACGTGTATGGCAAGGGGCTTTAGCCCCTCCTCTTTTCTGATCTTGTTGATCTTCTCTGCGGTGAACATGGTTTCCGTGGAAACGACGATAGCCTGGCACTCAGATGCCTCCACCGCGGGCCCGTATGGGTCATGGATCTCCCTGATATCCGACCTATGATGATAACCCATGGACCTCAACCACGACTCAAGCTCGTTTTTACGGTCCTGGTAATCCCTTACCCCCACGGTTCGGGATTCTGCGGCCATGTCGTTGCTGGTGATCCCGATGATCACCTTCTTTCCCAGATCAAAACCCCTCTTTAGTAAAGTTTTATGACCGATATGAAGTATATTGAAGGTTCCTCCCATGCAAACGACGTCGTATTCTTTATTTCCTGGGGTCATTCCTCATCCTCGTTTGACATCTTGGAAACGGATTCAGCGAAAGATTTACTCTTGCCAGTAGCCTTGAGAATATCTTGGGTGAGAGGAACCATCTCCCTTTCCAAGGCCTTTAATTCCCCCGGCTTCAGAACGTCCGAGGCAATCGGGGCAATAAATATGGCATCGTACTCGAACGTTATGTCGATCATCTGTCGGATGAACCTGGCCACGGGAGAGAATTCGTGAAGACTAATTAGGTATTCCAAACCGTCCAGGAATACGAAGCCCTTTCCGTCCGAGGCGGAATAGAATTCCTCAACGTAGTATACTATACTTTCTAAGGAGGGAGTGATTGTCTCTTCCTTGTCCGTATCCCGGTCAGTGAGCCACATGATATTGGTTTTGCCCATTCCGAAGTTGTCGCGTAGTAACCTGGGATTTGTTCTAGCAATGGACAGGACGTTCTTTCCCCTATCCTTGTATATTCTGGTGATCTCAACGGAAAGGTCCAGCCTGTCCTCCTCTATGAGGTAGCTGTTCCCTTCCCTGATTATTTCCAAGGACAGCGATTTTTTCTCCTCTTCTCCTTCTGCCTCAGCTTCCTCTTCCTTCTCCCCTTCCGGTCCCTCCTCCTCTTCCAGAACATCACCGAGGGCCTCTTTGGCCAGATCGATGTTGATCTCCCTTTGGGTCAGCGTGGAATAGGCAATCACCTTGGTAAGGGCCCCCTCGAGCTCTCTTATATTGTCCGTGATGTTCTCCGCTATGAGGTTCATGATGTCGTCGGCCAAAGTGACATTCTCCTGGTCAGCCCTCCTTTTCAGGATGGCCAGTCTTGTCTCGAAATTTGGCGATTTTATGTCGGTTATTAATCCCCCTTCGAACCTGGAGCGCAGTCGCGCCTCGAGTTTTGGTATGTCCTTGGGTAGCCTGTCGGAGGCGATACATATCTGCTTGTGTTTCTTATACAGTTCGTTGAAGGTGTAAAAGAACTCTTCCTGTGTGGAATCCTTTCCTCCAATGAACTGGATGTCGTCAATTAGAAGCACGTCAACGTTAGCGTATCTTTGCCTGAAATCATTTACCTTGTCGTACCTTATAGCCTGTATGAGTTCGTGGGTAAAGTTCTCGATACTGATGTAGATGACCTTGGAGGTGAGGTTCTGCTCTTTTATGTAGTTTCCGATAGCGTTCAACAGGTGGGTCTTGCCCAACCCCACGCCGCCGTATATGAAGAGTGGATTGTATGCCTTGGCTGGCCCCTCTGCAACGGCCATGGCCGCCGCATGGGTGAATCTGTTGTTCTCACCCACTACGAAGGTGTCGAAAACAAGTTCTTCGATCAGCCGCCCCCATCCATCTTCCGCCTGGTCTTTGCCGGCACTGGGGCCACCCTCTGCCCCGGCTTCCGGAGCCGTTGGGGTCGGGGCGGGCCCTTTCTCAACCGGGACCGGTGCAGGCTTGGGCTGTGGTACGGCTTCCCCCTCCGTTTTCCCCGACCCTTCCGTCGCTTCTTCAGTGCTTGACACTGCTTCCGGAGATGGCTCTGCCTCTGCCTCTTCCCCCTCCTCCTCCTTTTCTTCTTTTTCTTCTTCAGCGCCCTTTTTTCCCCCTCCCTCTTCCGGCTTTTCAGGAACCGGAGGCTTTGTTTCACCTTCTTCGGTCATCTCCTCCTTTCCAGGGACCTTCAGGCTGTCCTTGAATAATTTGTTGTATTCGCCTTCCATTCCCTCGGGACCGGGTCCGGCTGTGCCTGCCTCCTCTACCTCCTCTGCCTGGGGCGCCGGCGCTATCTGTGACTGTAATTTGTCGATCTCGGAGATGTCCAGGCCTTCGATCTCGGCTTCGGGATAGTAATCCAGAATAATGCTCGGGTCCAGGCCGTGTATCTCGATATTGTTGTCGTTTCTACAGGATTCCTTGACAATATCGGGGAGCCCGTCCTTCTTGAACTTCTTTTCATGGTCCTCTTCGAAGATTATGGCTTTTATTTCCCCTTCCTTCATGATCAAGGTCCCATCGATTTCTCTTGCCTCCGCTATAGGTAATATCTTGATATAACCATCGAATTTATCATTGGCCTGGGAGGCAATGATGGTCTTGAGGACGCCCTTACCTCCACGCTTCGTATCTATTAATTTCCCCTTTGGGAGCTTCAATCTATTTGCCTCCTGCAGTTTTGTGGATGCCTTTACCCTTATGAGGGAACTCATAAATAAATATATTCGTGTATGGATATAATATGATATAATGTGTAACCCTGGGAGATATGTCACCCCTCGATTATAGGGTAAGAACGTTTTCC
>CAZUZU010000158.1:0-6652 GCA_964624865.1 uncultured archaeon | reverse complement strand
CTTACCGCCAGCACGGCCCCGTTCGTCTTTCGCACCGCTTCCAGCACCTGCCCGCCCCTTCCCGGCTTGGATATGGCTATGCCCTCGGCAATGGTTGCCTTAGGTTCTATCTCAGCGGGTTCGTCACCCCCTTCCACGAATGCGTGGTATAGCGGGGCAATGTTCTCCGCCTGGACTCCCACGAGTTTCGGTATCCTTTTGATGATCCCCGCCCTTTTCAGGTCAGAAAAGCCGATGTACGCGCCCAGCAGGAGGCTGCCCCCGCCGAGGGGAAAAATTACGGTCTCGGGCGCCCTCCATCCCAGCTGCTCGCACACCTCGTAGGCAAAGGTCTTTGTGCCTTGGAGATAGAACGGGTCCAGGGCGTGGGATGCGTAGTAGCGGTCTTCCTCCGCCCCCAGCACGGCTTCTGCGGCCGCCTGCCTGGGCCCCCGTATCCTTTCCACTTTCGCTCCAAAGGCCTCTATCTGGGCCAGTTTGCTTTTCTTGGTATACTCAGGTGCGAATATGGTACACTCGATACCTCCCCGAGCGCAGTATGCTGCCAATGCAGCCCCCGCGTTGCCCGAGGAGTCCTCCTTCACCCTCGTTACCCCGGTCTCATTGAGCCTGGAGACCAGCACGCTCGCGCCTCTGTCCTTGAATGAGCCGGTGGGAAAGAGAAATTCGAGTTTGTATCTCAAGCCTCGGCCCTCGTCCACAGTTAGCAAAGGGGTGAATCCCTCGGAAAAGGAGACGATATTGCAATCATCGAAGATCGGTATGGCCTCTCTATACCTCCACATGTTCAAGGACCTTTGTTCTATCTCGTCAAGCGGAAAAACAGCCTCGGCCTCGAAGTCCAAGACACCGCCGCAATCGCATCTCCATCTAGCCTCATCAAATGATGGTTTGGCCCCGCACTCGGAACACAGATGGCCCATGATCAATTCAACCCAGGTAGATTATCTCGTCGCCTGGCTTGAGCACAATTCCGTCCAGTTCGCCAGCTTCGATGTTTTTGCCCTTCCTTACCACGCCTATGACCACTATGCCCGGAACTGACTTGGCCTTGGTTCCCACCTCTCCCTCCTGGACCTTGCGCTGGTGCACGTTCACACCCCTTATGCTCGTCAGCAGATCACCCATCAGTTCAGCGCTGCTGCGGTTCCACACCGCCATGGCCATTAGATTACCGCCGGTAAGGGCGGGTGATATGATAATATCAGCACCGGCCCTCCTCAGCAGCTTGATGTTCTCTTCCTGGCTTACCTGCGATATTACCCTGATGTCCGGGTTAAGGTCCCTTGCGGTAAGCGTAATCAGCACGTCGGTGTCATCCCGGGGAAGGGTTATTATCAGTACCGAGGCCTGGTGTATTCCCGCTTTCAACAACGCGTCCTCCGAGGTGGGGTTGCCCAGCACACCCGTTGCCCCGGCCTCCGCCGCTTCCTTTACCCTGTCCTCGTCCCTGTCCACAACCACGAGGCTGTTCTCCTCGTAGCCGTTGGTAAGCAGCTCCCTCACTGTCGCCTCCCCGGTGGTCCCGTAACCTGCGACTATAACATGGTTCTTCATCTTCTTCATCTGTCTTTTCATTATGCTCTCCTCCCAGAATCTCCTTATAACGAACTGATATGCAGTGCCTATGAACAGCACCCACACGATTATCCTTACCGGCGTGATGATGAGGGCGTCGAACATCCTGGCCTCCTCGGTCACGGGCACTATGTCCCCGTATCCCACTGTTGTGACTGTAACCACGGTGAAGTAAAGCGAATCGAAATAGGAGAAATCCCCGTCCTCGTTCTCGTCCTTGATGTGATCCTTTTCAAGCCCCCAGAAGACGCCCGCCACCACCATGATCAGAACGGCGGCAAAGACCAGTCTCAGGCCAATTATCTGTAAAGCGGGCCTCTCCTTGCGGTAGTAGCTCTTTTTCTCCTCGCCGGTCAGTCCGAACTCCATCATCTATGTCCTTCTCCTATCGTCTAACATCATGGGTCGGAAGCATATTTATTTTTCCTTCCCGGCCGTTATTTTGAGAAAAAATTTCTTATCTCAGCCCCTAAGTTACTGCTCGATCTCAGCCCTTGGATCTCCTGGCCGAAGTTCCCAGCCCTGGAATCCAGGATGACCGCGCAGCCCCTGTCCCGCTCCCCCCTTATCAGCCGGCCTATGGCCTGGAGCATCCTTCTGGTGGCCGGGGCCTTGACACCGTAGTCCCAGCCCTTGCCGAACTTGATGTCGTAGTAATTTTCGAGGGCCCTCTGCCTTGCGGTAGGCTTGGGGTAGGGGATGCCTATTATCACCACCAGCTCCAGCGCCTTACCGGGCAGGTCCATGCCCTCGCTCAACCTCCCGCCCAATACGGAGAGGGCGACTCCACCGTTCGAGCGGCCGAACTCCCCGATCATGTTCATGATCCTGGCCTGGCTCATCCCCCTTTCATCGGAGAATATTTCCCGACCCCTCAATGCCTCGTCCAGTCCCTCCGTAACCTTTTGGTAGAGGGTGTAGGACGGGAAAAAAACCATTGTGTTCCTCCCCCCGCCCGCGTCCATTACCTCGGTGAGCTTGTCCCTTATTTTCCCCAGCATCTCCTCTTCCCTTGTCTGCAGGGCCTCGTACCTTGTGGTGACCTCGTCGTTGTACAACACCTCCCTGTTCTCCCCGGGGAAGGGGGAGGGGAGGGATTCCATCGCCACCACCTTTTCGATACCCACGGAGTCCCTGTACTCTTCCAGGGGCCTAAGAGTGCCGGACATGTGCACCGACGCACCCACCTCGTTCACCACCCCTGTAATTGGCCCGGGGTCTATACAGAATATCTCAAGGTGAGGATTTGTGTCGGCCTTACCCTGGCTCCTTACCAGGAGGGCGTGGGTCCCCTCGCTTGCCATGGTCCATAGTTTTAAAAATCCGGCGGCGGAGTGGATGTAAGACCTGGGGAGGCGGTTGGCCTTCAACCGCTTTTCCTTGATCTCCTCCCCTATCCTCAGCAGATCTGTCAACATGTCATCCAGTGTTCTGCTGGTGATACCAAGGGCGGACATGAGCTCCACGTACAAGGAGTCCCTGGGCACGAATCCGTCCTCCTCCAGCAGATACTCGTCCCTGATATCGAATATTATCTCCCCGATGGTCTCGAATACCCCCCTTATGGAAAGGTCGTGGCTGGTGTCCACTCCCGCTTCGTCCACCTCGCTCTCCCCTCGCTCCAGGGACACCATGCCCAGCTCGGCGCTTCCCAGGTCCCTAGCGAAGTCGGGAAGATTATGGGCCTCGTCAACCACCAGGATCGTGTTTTCGAGGTTAAGATTGGCCCAGTGTAGCAGGGCCTGCCTGATACCCGGATCAAAAAAATAGATGTAGGGTGCGGTTATGGTCAGGGCCTTGGGCAGCAGCTTTTTTAACACCTCGTGCGGACACACGCCCCGTTGATGAAGGTAGTTCACAGCCTCCTCCGCAGTGGGTAACTTCTCCCGAAAGTAGGCCTCGAATTCCTCCTGTCCCTCCCCCCCCGCCTTCAAGGTCTTCTTGAAGTACCCGCATATGGGCCCCTTTGCTTTTCCCCCCTTGACCACCTTTACTGTCTCTCCCCTTAATTTCCTGCAGATCTTGGCAAGTTCCTCGGAGCTTGCATCCGAAAATTCCCTGTCTTCCCAGGCCATGGGACACATGTGCCTTCTGCCCTGCAGCGGCAGGCAGGCAATCTTTTCTTTGGGCCATGCATTTGCTGGCATGGCCTTGAACTCGGCTATGACCTGCCTCTGCTGAGAGTTGGTGCGGGTAAGGTAGAGTATCCTCTTGTTGTTTTCTAATGCTTTGTCCAGAGCGGGGGCGAGAGCACACACGGTCTTACCCATGCCGGTGCCGGCCTCGAGAATAGCTCCCCCTCCCTGATCCAATGTCCTTTGGATATCCGAAATAAATGTTTGCTGCCCCTTTCTCAGCCCGGGATAGGGAAACAGGCCCAAGCTACATTCGGAAGAGCTGGGCATGAGGCACTCCCTCGATGTATATCACTCCGTCACTGTTAATGAACTCGGCCTCAAGGGCAGCTTCCACCACCCTTTTCCCCACCAGATTGGCCGTGACGCAGCTGAAAAGGACCTCTGTCACCATTTTCGCATCCACCAACTCGCCCTGATAGAATCCTTTCGTAATGGCAAGCCGGTATTTGCCCTCTTTGAGGTCTCTGCCCATCAGTTCCTCGTCACATGCCGCGACCACCTGCCCTTCCGGACAGCTGTGCACCTTCAGGTATATCTTGGGGCTCATACGGATCACTCTTTCACTCCTGCCTCACCACCCTGTAATGCCCATCCCTTGGACTGTATATGGAGTTTATCTTTTTTAATCTTTTGAGCTCGTTCTTTACCTTGCGCAGTGAATCGCCTGTGTAACCGGCTGCAATGGCCTTATCCTCTATCGTTTTCCAGGATACGCCCGCCTTGTCCCCCGTATCCTCCTTTTTGATGGTCTCTATGAGGAAGCTCATCAGGTTCCTTTCCGTGCTTGTAATGGCGGTTTCCAGTGATATGGCATCCCACTCCTCCTCCGTGCCGAACAGGCGGTTCAAGTAGTTCTTGATCGTTCCTATTCCGTTATGGATATCTTGGTGCTCCACGTTGTTGCTCAACCTGGCCTTTGCACTGGCCTCCCCCAGCCTTATCACCGCCTCGAGCTGTCTGGCAGTGATCGGTGCTCCTGATGCCGCGGAATGCTTTGCCCTTGTCCTCACGTCCACGAAGAAAGATTTGATGGTCGCCATTGCCTCCTCGGTCAGCACGGGGGAGTAGTTCTTCTTTGCATAGGCTATATATTTTCTAAGAAATTCCCCATCCAAGGGAGGTTTTTGTCCCTTTGCCGCCTCATCCTGCTCCTCCTTGCTGAACTGAACGTTATCCTCCCCCAGCATTGCCCTGTGGGTGGATATCTCGCTGGCCCTGTGTACTCCGAGTATATGCTTGGCCAGTGCGGCGTCCTTTTCCTCGTCCGGCTTGTCCTGAAGGATGAATATGGTGTCAAATCGTGATATAAGGGTGGGGGGAAGGTTGATGTTCTCGTCGATGCGCATGTTGTCGTCGTATATGCCTATCTTCGGGTTGGCGGCAGCCAGGATGGCGCAGCGCGACTGCAGGGTGGCTGTGATGCCCGCCTTTGCGATACTTATCGATTGCTGCTCCATTGCTTCGTGCATGCTGCTCCTGTCCTCCTTGCCCATCTTGTCCAGCTCGTCCACCGCGGCCAACCCCATATCAGAGAGCACAAGGGCCCCGGCCTCCAGGGTCCACACCCCCTCGCCGAAGGGTGTTGATTCCTTTACCGCGGCCGCAGTAAGGCCGGCGCCCGTTGAAGACTTTCCCGAAGCGAATATGCCCCTGGGAGCTATGCCCCTGGCCTGTTTCAAGAGCTGCGACTTGCCCGTGCCCGGATCCCCAACCAGGAGGACGTGTATGTCTCCCCTTAGGTCCATCTTGGTGGCGGTGCTCTTCTTCCTGATGCCGCCGAAAAGCTGTAGTATTATGGTCTTCTTTATGTCGTCCAGCCCCATAAGCTCGGGGGCGAGGGAGTCCTTGATGATGTCGTAGACCTTGGGGTCCTTTGCCAACGCTTTGAAAGCCCTTATCTCTTCCCTGCTGAATTCAATATCCTCGTACTTGTTCTCATTGTCGATCTTTACATGAACCACGTCTATGTAGGTTCTGAGGACGGACATGAAGCCGTGACTGGTCCTTCTGGGTTTGGGCCTTATTATACCGGTGATCTTCAGCTTGTCCCCTGGCATAATCTTGCCTGTGAGGTCGTCCGCAAGCACCAGATCGATCTGCTGGGGCTGTTCCCCGCCTATGAGCTCCTCCGCGATCTCCTGGATGGTGGTCACCTGGGTGTCGATATACTTGCTCTCGTGCCATAGGATGTTGAAACCCGCCTTTGCAGCTGAAGACCCGCATCCACCCTCCTCCTTGCTGCATTCTATGGGCGTTGTTATATGAACCCCGTCCTGGGGCACGGTCCACACTGACCCGCATCTGCTGCACCTGAACTTGGCCATCACGATCTTGGGCATGACATTCTGGACCTTCCTCACCAGCCCGTGGATCGTTACCAGTTTTCCTATGTGCTCCGCCCTCAGATCCTTGACCATCACCCTTCTGTAGGGGGGCAGCTTGTAAGGTCTGAGATTGATCTCGCCCTTGAACTCGGCCTCGAACTCCCTTGCGGTTGCCAAGACCACCCCCTTACCTATGTCCAGGGTAAGTGTGGGATCCTCAAGTAAACTCGACCCCAGCTCGTGATCGAACATGTTGATCTCTTCGTACTTGATGGGGATTGTCTTTTCCTCGGGGTACAGGGAGACCGTCCGGTACAGGGCGTCCATCACCTCCTCGCTGCTTGCGAAAAACGCCTCCCACCGCTTCCTTACATCCTCGCTTTCCATACCAATACCTTCATCTCTTAAACGGGATTTTATGTAACGACAACGAATCATTTAAACGTTGTTTCGACACATTTATTTACCTCTCGTTTTACCTGCGTTGCATTTGCTTTCGGATTTATATAATAGGCACCTCACACATAATAAACTAGCAGCGAGGGGGGGGCGGATGTACCCATAGAATCAATTTTTTCTTGTAAGACTTGATTTTTATAGATACTATAACTT
>CAZUZU010000157.1:0-6789 GCA_964624865.1 uncultured archaeon | reverse complement strand
ATCACCACGCGTTGATCCGAACCTAGAGTCAAAGAACGGTTAATCACTACGGGCCTATAATTCTTGTCCCTGCCCATCACCCCTCCCTTCTTGGCCCTTTCTGTCACCATTACCCTTACCGTGTCCCCCTCCAGGGAAGCGTTTCTTTCCAGGGAGATCTTGCGGTGCAGTTCCGACATGGCCCTTGACCGGTCCTTGATCACTCCGCCGGGTGCCATCTCGCTCCTCCGCTCACATGCCTCGGTCCCCGGTCTGGGTGAGAATCGGGTGATGTTGAGGATGTCGGGTCTGGTCTCCGACACCAGGGCCATGGACGCTTGGAAATCCTCCCTGGCCTCACTGGGATAACCCACGATGATATCGGTTGATATCACGCCCGTCGGGTATCGATGTCGGAAATCGCGTACCAGGTTTTTATAGTCGTCCACTGTGTGGGGCCTCCTCATGTCCTTTAACATCTCAGGGCTGCCGTGCTGCACCGGCACGTGCAGGAACTTGTATACCTTTTCGCCGGCGTAAGCATCGAGGAGCTCCTGGGCTCTCTTCCATGCCATGCCGGGGTTCATCATCCCCACCCTGAACATGAACTTGCCCTCTATCCGGTTAAGCCGGTTTATGAGGCCCGGGAGATCGACACCGCCGGAGTCGAGCCCGTAGGTGATGGTGTCCTGAGAGGTTATGCGGATCTCCCTGAAGCCCTGTTCCACGGCCTTCTTCACCTCCCCAATGATATCTGAGAGGGGATAGCTCCTCAACCCGCCCCTAGCCAGCTTGGTTATGCAGTAGGTGCAGTTTCCCAGGCAGCCCTGGGCAATCGGGACTATGTAATAGTGGGGATCAAAGAGTCCCGGGTTGCGGTCATCCAAGGTCAGAGGTGACCTTTCCTCTTTTCCGAGGCCAAGGCATTCCTCCGGGCCCCGTCCCTCGATATCTATGGGAAGGAACTCCGCTTTTGGCACAACGGCCCTGATCTCGTCCTTCATCAGCGGGCTCATGCACCCGGATATCAGTATCCTGGCATGCGGGGCCGCCTTCCTCAACCGGCCGAGCCTCTTGAGTATCTTCCTCGACGTGGTCTCGATCACCGCGCAGGTTCCCACAAGTATAACGTCGGCCTGTACCGGGTCCGAGGTGTGTCGATGGCCTTGGCCGAACATCAGCTCAGCCATCTTCCTTGTCTCGCCCTGGTTCTGGGCGCAACCGTACGCTTCGGCATATAACCTGGCCATGATTCCACTCCGGGCTCGATACTTGTCCCATAATAATTCTTGTACCTAATAAACATGTACGTCCTGGGCGTTGAAGAATATATCCATGTAGAACGTGCCCACGTTTATGTTCAGCGTACCTTCTATGTCCACGGTGAGGTCCTTGTCGTTCACGTACTCGTCGTACAGGCGCACCGTGTTCTCCCAGTCGTCGTTGTATATCTCGGAGGTGATGTTCTCGAAGCGGCCCGGGGTGAGGTGCATGTAGGGGTCGAACTCCTTCTCCAGGGTGTCCAAGTATATGTGCTCTTTCGGCGGATATGTGGACATCATCAGGGTGGAAGGGTCGTTGTCGTCATAGTATATGTCCGCTATGGCATAGGTGACGTTGAAGGTGAAATTGGTTGGGTTCTGGATGGCCAACCGGCAGTTTGCGGTGAAACCAGTGTTCCACACGTCGATGTAGACCTCCTCCAGGAAGGCGGCGAGCACCACGGGGTCCTGGACCCCGGAGAGAACGACCTCCTGGGAGAAGTTCTTCAGAACCTCGCCTATGATACCGGTGTCCTCCGTGGGATCACCTTTGACGGTGAGGAGGGTGTCGTTGCCCGCCAGGTAATTGGACAGTATCTCCTGCAGCAGGGTTTCCTGGCCCGAGAAGTAGGCCGTGGAGGTAACGTGGTTTATACCCTGGACCATGTACATGGGATCGAACACCAGGTCCCCCACGTCAACTCCCTTGTAGTAGGCGTTGAAATAGAGCTCCTGCAGGTCCGCTTCCACTGTTGACGGGTTGAGGATGGACGCGGATACGCCGAGGACCAGGGTGTCCTCAAAGCCGTTCTTTATCCACATGTCGTCTATGGATATTTCAATCTCGCCGGAGGATTCCAGGTAGACCTTCCAGTGCATGTTCCTCATGAACTCCTGCAGCATCAGTGACGAATCGGGGCTGCTCTCCACCTCTATCATGGCGCTCTCTCCTGAGAACAGGGCGTCGAGCACCTCGGAATACGCCTCGGCGCTTATCACGTCCACATGGCCCTCTACCGATATAGAATGCACGCCCTTCTCCACCTCGAAGGTTCCGGTGTAAACAGTTCCCGCGAGCACCCCCTGGTAGTAGGTGTCGAAGGCCAGATCGCCGAAGGTGCCCCAGATCACGGTCGGGTTGTCCACGGTCACGTATATCATGGCGTCGAGATCGTCCTTGCCCGAGGCCAGGATGTCCATACCGTCCATGGTTATCTCCATCTCCCTGCCGTCCGACTCCACCCTCAGATCAAGGTTGAAGAAGGGGAAGCAGGACCCGTCCTCGCTCAGGCCGGAGTATATCCTAAGGTTCATGTCGTTGCCGTGAAGATATGACGCGACCATCTCCGCGCCCAGGTCCGGGTCCACGTCGGTGAGCTGGGCCACCGTATCCAGTATGTTCTGGCCCCGGTCCAGGGATATCTTTTCGGTCTCTATGTGGCCCAGCCGGGTGTCGTTGTAGTATATGGTGCCGTTCAGCATGAGAGGGGCGGCCTCCAGGTAGGAGGGGTTTAGCAGGGTGCCCTTTAGCTGTACCACCATGCTGGTATCGGTGGAAGATAGGAATCGGAAATCGGAAAGCTCTATGTCCACAGCCCCATCGGTCCTGAGCACCATCTCGTCCCTCCAGCCGCACACCAACCGGGAAAAGGTGTCCCCGGCCTTCGGGTTTCCCGTGACGTGGGTCACCACGTCGTTGCCGTGAAGCTGCTCGGTGGTAAGGTCTGTGAAAAGCCCGATGTCCAGGGGATGCATCAAAGTGCCGACGGTAACGTTGTTCCAGCCCTTGACCATGCTCATGTTCTTTGGCACGAACTCTCCGAAGGGAGAACCGCCGTACTCTCCCAGCAGGCTCAACGTATCGAATGTGCCATAGAACGGGGTTGGATTGTAGACCGAATAGGTGATCTCGCAGAACAGGGTATCCGGTGCCCCGTCCGTTACGTAAGTTAGGTGGGTGTCCATGCTGAAAGAGCCGTTGGTTTCCATTGGAACGCTGAGCCTTAATACGCGGTGTTCTTCCATCACGTCCTTGAAAGAGCCAGCGAGCTCTATCTCAACCGGTTCGCCGGCCATTACGCCGCTTATGAGCTGGCTTGCGGTGACGAAGTTCTCCCCGCCGAAAACCAGCATCCCCTCCATGATGTTGTCGCCGGGCAGCAGCCACTCGGTTTCGGGGACCAGGTAGCCCACCGGCTTATTTTGGTACATCACCTCGAAGTCAAGGAGGGAGAGCCTAGCCTTCAGCACCGAGGGGTTGTGGATGGTGCTGTTTACCCATAAAGTCAGGTTGTGCTCGTTGTTGTCCACCACCGAAAAGCGGTTGACGTCCACGCTTATCCCCTCGCTCTCCAGGATCGATGCCGAAAGGTCCACGTTGGAGATAATACTCGACACCAGGTTCTTTTCCTTTAGGCCGCTGAAGGATATGTCGGAATGGTCGCCGCTGCTTATGGCGGCTATCATGTCGGAGAAAACAGGCGGGTCCCTGGGATACAGCATTGAGTTCACCGTGACCGTTGAATTGCCCTTTGACAAAGGCAGGGTCTCCATGTGCATATTGCCAAGCACCAGGTCGCCGTAGCTTACCTCCATCCAGGCATTGTCAAGCTTACCCCCAACCACTGAAGGGTTCACGACGCTCATGTGGACAGACATCTGGAGCGCGTCCACCGCGCCCACGGAATCATAGAGCTCCATTGAATGGACCACGAGGTCGGGAGTGCTCTTTGCACCGGGCACCCTGCACCGGATGGAGGAATTGTCGATTATCTTCTGGAAAAGCGAGGAGCTCTTGGTACCGAACTCGTAGCCCGCCCCGGTCATCAAAAGCTCGACCTCCTGGCCGTTCAGATGCTTGCCTGTGAGGTCTGAAAGGGCTGTGTCGACGTCCGGCTCGTCGTTTGTTACGGGTACGTCGTCCACCCAGACGTCGTTACCCGGGAGCAGGGTTCTCGGCTCGGACCTAAAGGTGCCCAGCTTGGTGCCGTTGTACCTAAACTCAAGGTCCAGGGCGGGAAGGTCCATGGTTATGTTGGTTGGGTTCTCTATCTCGCTCACCACCCTTAAAGTCGCGGAGTTCTTGGAGGTGTCCCTGACATTGATGGCCCCCACCTTGAGGCCGGCAGGGCCCTGGTTGGTGATCACCAGCGGGATCGAGGCCTCGGATAAGAGTCGGTCCAGGGCGGAACCCTGCTCGTAGCCGCAAAGTTCGAGCTCCACGCTACGGCCTGAGAACATGTCAGTGACCACCTGGCCCAATACGCCGGGGTCCTCCACCCTTAACGAGGTTTGGGTATCGAGCCTGTTCTCCCCCGGTTCCAGTTCAAGAGGGGAGGAAATAACGCCGAAGCTCTGGCCGTTGTAACTGCCCCGCAGTTGCACCAGGTCCATCTTTCCCGAGAAACTGGTGGGGTTGTCCACCTTCATCACAGCGTCCGATTCTATTGTATTGCCGTTGACGGAGGTGACCGACATGAGGTCCATGGTTATTGACATTCCGTCCGCGTGGCCCAGGGATACGGGTATCTCAACGTACCGGAAGCACTTGGCCAGGATATCCTCGCCGTTTGGGGCGCCCCTGACCTTGATGCGGTCCACCTCGCCGCCCAGGTAATCGCCGAAGAAACGCTTTGCGGCCTCGGCGTCGTCCCGTGTAAGATCGATGTTCATCTCGGATTCGACCTCGGTCTCTCCTTGGCCCAGCTCGAAGCATGGTGCGTCCAGCCTGCCCACAATCTCGTCCTCGTAGATGGCTTCCAGCGAGATGTTCTCCAGCTCCCCCCTCAAGGGACCGAAGTTGTTCACCAGGCCCAGAGAAGCGAAGGTTATCTTTTCATCGTCGTATTTTTCGGTAGAGATATCCTCCATGAATATCACGATGCCCTGGCCGCCCTCTATGTTCACTTCCAGGTGGGAATCGACCATTATTCTTGAGAAGAACGATCTGGCATCCTTGATACCGGTGAGGGAGAAACTAGCTTGGTTGCCTTGGATCATTGACTCCAGAAGGGGTGCCATTGACTCCGGGGAGCGGGGGGTCAGTGTACTGTCCACAACCGACTCGTGGACGCCGCGCTCGATCCTGAGGCGGTCCAAGGTGAAATCGCCAACCGTTTCGTTATCATACTGTAGGGCCATGGTAAGGTTTCTAAGGTCGCCGCCCACCATGCCGGGATTGTCTATCCTTATCTTTGATCGGACGTTCATTGAATCCTGGGCCCGGCCCGTCACCCGCATCTCCGTCAAGGTCATGTTGAGCCTTGACATGGAGGGGACCTTGGCCTCGGAGACCATGTACCTTAAAATACGCTCCACCAGGGTCTTCCCGGTCTTGCTGCCGCTCATGCTCAGGGTCACGTCGTCGCCGCTTAGCAGGGCGCCCAGTATCCGGCTGTTGGCGGCCTCCGAGCCGGGGGCGGTGCTAATGCTGGCGTTCATGCGGGTTACGCCCCTGCCTATGTCTATGTCTTTACCGGAGAACGTGCCTATGACCTCGTCCCCTTGGACAACGTTGAGGTCCAGGCTATTCAAGGCCATTGAAAAGGGGGCAGTGTTGTTGATCTCCACGTCGGTGCGGAACCTCATTCCGTGGTCGGTGACCTCGTCGATGTACAGCTCGTGGACCTTGGCGTTCATGGGCTCTATGCCTGAAAAGGAGACCTCTTTGTCCATGACTGAATAGGCCTTGGCCCAGGACATCGGACCTTTCATGCCCGCTGAAACGAGGCCGCTGACACGGACCTTGACCTCGGGCCGTGTGAAAAGGGCTTTGCTAAGGTGATCGAAGGTCTTCATGTTGGTGGGGCGGAAGCGGCTCCCCGTGACCAGAACAGAGGTGCCGGCAGAGATGCCGGCCGGGTCTATCCGGGCCTTGCCCAGCTCGGAGCCGTTGTATTCCACTGTGAGGTCGAAGCCGTCGTGCAAACCGTCCACAGCGCCGGTGGAGCGGATGCGGAGGGTCATCTCCATGTCCAGGTAATCAGGGCCGGCGCCGGTGAGCCTCATGCCCAGCACCTCGATCTCGGTGGTCTCAACCACCACCTGGAGGTAGAGGCTGGGCAGTACCATGCAGAGGAACACGATGATAGCGCTGTATTTGACAAGCCTCCTACGTTTTCTAACCACCTTTAACAATCGCCTGAACGGATTTTTTTCAGTATTCCCCTCTTTGTCCGTCTTCCCCGGACCCTCCTTGTCTGGCTTCCCCTCTTTGTCCGTCTTCCCCGGACCCTCCTTGCCTGGCTTCCCCACAGTATCCACCCTCTCCTCCCCCTCTTTAGATGCTTCCTTATCCTCTCCCCCCTTACCGCCTTGTTCCACATTAACAACCTTCCTCTCCTTCCTGAGGGCAATCACCTTCTTTACGCGCTTCTTCTTGTAACCGACCCCGGGCTGGCTATGACTATTGCTCGGCTTTATCGTATCTCCGCTAGTCAAGTCCATATTACAGCACTTCTATTCACTAAAGACTATAAATAACTTTTGTATCTCTCAGTATCTCCGAATAATCAAATATTTTTAGATAACATCCTCTAATCCCACCTTC
>CAZUZU010000156.1:0-6936 GCA_964624865.1 uncultured archaeon | reverse complement strand
GTCCAGGCCAGCCGCTCTTATACCCCCGTCCTTAAGGGTGTGAAAGAGCGCCGCCTGGTCCACCACCGCCCCCCTGGAGGTGTTGACGAGTATCGCGGTCTCCTTCATCATGTCCAGCTCGCGAGCCCCTATCATCCCCTCGGTCTCCGGCGTGAGGGGGGTGTGCAGGCTGAGCACGTCGCTGCGGGATATGACCTGGTCCGGTTCGCCGTATTCCCAACCGTGCTCTTTTTCCAGCTCCGGCCTTCGGGTGCGGGAGAAATAAAGGACCTTCATGTCAAAGCCCGAGGCCCGTCTGGCAACCGCCTGGCCGATATCGCCCAGGCCTATGATGCCCAGGGTCTTACCCGGCAGCTCTGTGCCTCGCATCAGCTTGGGCCCCCATCCCGACCATGAGTCGGAGCGGCAGTACCTGTCCGATTCCACGATACGCCTGGCCGCCGACAGGATCAGGGCCCATGCCAGGTCCGCGGTGGCGTCTGTCAGCACACCTGGTGTGTTGGTAACGACCACGCCCTTTTCCGCGGCGTAGGCCACGTCTATGTTGTCCACTCCCACCGCATACTGCGCTATGACCTTTAGTTCGGGCAGTCCCGCGTCGATGACCTCCCTGTCCACGGGGTCGGAGAGAAGGGTGACGATACCGTCCTTTCCACGCGCCTTTTCCACGATGACATGATGGGGCGGCGGCGCTTCCTCCTCCCATACCTCGTATTCGACCTTGCCGTCAAGCATCTCCAATCCCTTGGAGGGTATCCTTCTCGTCACGTATATCTCTGGCAGCGTCATGGATATCAACAACGCTCTTAAGGGCACCGCGGCTAATAAAATTAACCCGGGGCTGCGTGAATTAGGGGATAAAAGGGGCGGTGCGGGACCCGAGAATTGCCGTCTCTTAATCATAGGATTTTACATGTGGATGATAGAAAAATATATATGCAGTTCCGTATTATACTTAATTGTATAATACATTGTTGTGTATAAAATGACAAAGAATCCATTTGAATATCGCTTGCTTGCCAAAGGTAAGGATTTTGTAGACAGGGAAAAGGAGATACATAACATTCAACAGGTCGTTAGTGGTGGACAGAACATCACTTTATACTCGCCGAGAAGGTATGGTAAATCAAGCCTGATTTTGGAGTCGTTTTCAAGAATGAGGGGGGGCATTACATCTGTATACATTGATTTCAATAAAATAAACAGTATCTCGGAACTTGCCAGTCGTGTGGTGAGCGAAACGGTGAACTGTTCATATTCTAAGATTGAGAAGGGATTGTCTTTTGTGAAGGATAATCTCCTATCATTGAGGCCTACTTTTACCCCCGCGGACGACGGGGGGTTTTCTATCTCTCTAAAATTGGTAGAGAAGGATAACGACCTGGAAAGGGCTTTGGACTTTCCACAAAAAGTCGCTGAAAAGAAAAATACCGAGATTGTTATAGCAATGGATGAGTTTCAAAGGATCAGTACGCTTGATGGAGACATCTTGGAACGATTGTTACGGTCTATTATTCAGGAGCAAGATAGGGTTACCTATATCTTTTGCGGCTCCCAAGTTAACATGCTCAAGGAGATGTTTGAAAATGAAGACCGGCCTTTTTTTAAATCTATAAAGATCATGAAGCTTGGCCTAATACCTACAAGGGATTTCAAAGAATATATATTGAATGGATTTGAGAAAACCGGCGTTAAGGCGGATAAAACAGTTGTGGACGATATCCTTGATTTCACTAAGGGTCATCCAATGAGGACAAAGGAACTTTGTTTTGAACTCTGGAACAGAAATAAGATAGACGACCCAGTGGGAAGCTTGGATCAGTTGCTGGGCCTAATGATAGAGAATGATATATATACCAAAGAGGCCTGGAATGGCCTTACTAGTGCGGTCCAGAGAAGAACCCTGGTGGCCTTGGCGAATCGGGAAAGACCCTATTCTCATAAGACCATTGATAGATATGAATTGAAGGGAAGTTCCCATGTAGAAAGAGCAATAAAAAGCCTTGAGCGAGATGGAATCTTATACGAGGGCGAAATTGTGGATCCCTTTCTCAGGGAATGGGTGAAAAGGATTTCTAGGCAATTCTAGAACCCGCTCTTTCAAGAGCTTGCCGTAAGATACAAATACCCGCCCGTTGATATAAATGACGGATGAACGTGAGGAAAAGGGATGCGGCAACCATTGGCGAGGAGGTAACCAGGGCATGAAAAAGAAGATCGCCCGTATATTCTACGAGATAGCAGACCTTTTGGACCTGAAAGGGGTGCGGTTCAAGCCCAGGGCCTACCGCAAGGCCGCAAGGCGCATATCCAACATGAAGGGCGATATCAAGGAGTTGTACGGGGAGGGCAGGCTGGACGAGATCGAGGGGGTGGGCAGTTCCATGGAAGAGAAGATATCCGAGATCATCGAGACCGGCTCGCTGGACTACCTGGAGCATCTCAGAGGGCAGCTCCCCGCAGGCCTGGTGGAGGTGATGGACGTGCCCGACCTGGGGCCAAAGAAGGCCAAAAAACTCTATGACGAGCTGGGGGTGGAGGACCTCGATACCCTGAAGGAGATGGCGGAGAAAGGTAGGATAAAAGAGGTCGAGGGCTTCGGAACCACCTCGGAGGAGAACATACTGAAGGGTATAGGCATGTTGGAGAGGATTTCAGGCAGGCACCTGCTGAGCGAGGCCCTGCCCCTTGCCCGGGATATCAAGGAGACCCTGTCGTCTCACGCCGAAAGGATAGAGATAGCTGGCAGCCTCCGCAGGTGGAAGGAGAACATAGGCGACATAGATATCCTTGCCGCCGGCGACGCGGAGAAATTAATGGACGAGTTCGCGGGCATGGACGGTGTGGAGGACGTCCTGCTCAAAGGTGAAACGAAGACCAGCGTTCGCTTCGAGGACGGTATCCAGGCCGACCTGAGGGTGGTGGACAAGGACAGCTTCGGCTCCGCGCTCCAGTATTTCACAGGGTCAAAGGACCACAACATCGAGGTGAGACAGATCGCCATAGATCGGGGCTTCAAGCTCAGCGAGTACGGCCTGTTCAAGAAGGACAGCGATGACCGGGTCGCCGGGGCCGACGAGGAGGAGATATACGACAAGCTGGGCATGCAGTGGGTCCCTCCCGAGCTAAGGGAGGACAGCGGCGAGATAGATGCTGCGTTGGACAACGACCTCCCGGAGCTGGTGACAATGGAGGACATCAGGGGCGACCTCCAGAGCCATTCTAACTGGAGCGACGGCCAGAACACCATAAGGGAGATGGCCGGGGAGGCCCGGGACCTGGGCTACGAGTACCTGGCACTTACCGACCATTCCCAGCGCCTTACGGTGGCCAACGGCCTTACCAGCGAGGACCTGGAGGAGAGGAGAAAGGAGATCGAAGAGGTCCGTGACGACCCGGAGGTCCACATCCTCGACTCTATAGAGGTGGATATAAACAAGGACGGTTCCCTTGACATGGACGACGACTCCCTGGAGGCCTTGGACATGGTCCTTGCCTCGGTCCACGCCTACCTGAAGCTGGACGAGAAGGCGCAGACCAAGAGGATAAAGGACGCCTTCTCAACGGGGCTGGTGGACATATTCGGGCACCCCACGGGCAGGAGGATGGGGGAAAGGGAAAGCTACGACGTGGACATCGGCGAAATCATAGGCTCGGCCAAGGACAACTCGGTGGCCCTGGAGATAAATTCTTTCCCGGACCGGCTGGACCTGGACTCGTCCAAGGCAAGGGCCGCCAAGGAGGAGGGGGTTATGATCTCCCTGGGAACGGACGCCCACGCCCTAACCCACCTCCGTTACATGAAGTACGGGCTGGGGGTGGCAAGAAGGGCCTGGCTGGAGCCGGCGGACATGCTCAATACCAAGTCGTACGACGAGCTGATGAAATATCTGAAGGGGAGGAGTAAATGACCGGAGATATCGAGATACCGGATGACAAGGGGGAGGCGGAGAAGAGGATAAAAGAGTTGAGGGAGGAGGTAAGGTATCACGACCGTAAATACTACGTGGAGAACGAGCCGGAGATAAGCGATTACGAGTACGACCGGCTGGTCAAGGAGCTTGAGGCCCTGGAGGACGCCTATCCAGACCTTGTTAATCCCGACTCTCCCACCCAAAGGGTGGGCTCGGAGGAGATATCGGAGTTCGCGTCGGTGGATCACAAGGCCAAGATGCTGAGCTTGGACAACACGTATAACGCGGGCGAGCTCAGGGATTTCGACCGAAGGATGAGGGAAAGGCTGGACAAGGACGAGGTGGACTACGTGGTGGAGCTGAAGATAGACGGGCTGGGGGTTGCCCTTCTATACGAGGATAAGAAATTCACGAGGGGCGCAACCAGGGGAGACGGGAAGAGGGGCGAGGATATAACCCCCAACCTGAAGACCATACATTCCATTCCTTTGAAGCTCACCGACGACACAGAGCTAAAGAACGTTGAGGTAAGGGGCGAGGTCTACATGCCCAGGTCCCCCTTTGATCAGATGAACGAAGAAAGGGAGAAGGAAGGCAAGGAGCCCTTTGCCAATCCCAGGAACGCGGCGGCCGGCACGGTGAGGAACAAGGATCCTAGGGTGGCGGCGGGCAGGCCCCTGGATATTTTCGTCTACACCCTGAGCTACAACGAGGAGGGTGAATTCAAAACACATTGGGAGTGCATGCAGGAGATGAGGAGGGCCGGCTTCAGGATCAACGAGAACATTGCCAAGCTCCGGGGGGTGGACGAGGTGTTGGAACACATCGGGAAGTGGGACGAGGAACGCATCGACCTGGGCTACGAGATAGACGGCATGGTGGTCAAGGTCAACGACCTGGAGTATCAGGAAAAGCTAGGTGCCACCTCCAAGCATCCCCGGTGGGCCATAGCCTACAAGTTCGAGCCCGTGCGGAAGACCACCGAGGTCAAGGATATCGAGGTCCATGTGGGGAGGACGGGCGCCCTGACCCCGGTGGCCGTGCTGGAGCCCGTGCAGCTTTCCGGCACCACCGTGGCCAGGGCCTCCCTGCATAACGAGGACGAGATAGAGAGAAAGGACGTGAGGATCGGGGACACCGTCCTGGTGGAGAAGGCGGGGGAGATAATTCCCCAGGTGGTCAAGGTGAGCAGGGAGGCAAGGAGCGGGAGCGAAAAGAAATTCGAGATGCCAGAGAAATGCCCGGTCTGCGGCAGCGAGGCCAAGAGGATAGGGGGCGAGGTGGTGCGCCGGTGCATCAATGCACAATGCCCTGCACAGGTAAGGCAGAGGATAGAGCACTGGGCGAGCAAGGGGGCCATGGACATCGACGGGCTGGGGCCAAAGGTCCTGGACAAGCTGATAGAGAACGGGCTGGTGGAGGACATATCAGACCTCTACGGCCTGGACAAGGACGAGGTGGCCGGACTGGAAAGACTGGGCCAAAAGTCAGCTGAAAACCTCCTGGTGGAGATAGAGGAGAGCAAGGAGAAGGGCATGGCCAGGGCATTGTACGGCCTGGGCGTCCGTTTTGTGGGTGATCACGTGGCCTACATACTTGCCGACCACTACGGATCCGTGGACGAGCTTGCCGGGGCCCCCGAGCACGAACTCAGTAAGATCGACGAGGTGGGTCCGAGGATAGCCGAATCCGTAGTGTCCTTCTTTGACAACGACGACAATCTTGAACTGATAGAAAAGTTGAGGAACAGCGGCGTGTCCTTCGAGGCGAAGGGGGAGAAGAAAAGAAGGGTGCTGGAGGGAAAGAGGTTCGTGTTCACCGGTGCCCTGGACAAGTACACCCGTAAGGAGGCCACCGCCCTGGTCCGGGAGCTTGGCGGAAGGGCCACCGACAGCGTGAGCGGGGAGACGGATTACGTGGTTGTGGGCAAGGACCCGGGTTCCAAGCTCGACGACGCCAAGGGATTAGGCGTAGAGATACTTGACGAGAAGAAGTTCATGGAGATGTTGGGGGAGTAGGAAACGACGAGGTCGGAAAATAATAATAACACCGATCTGTTTTCAAATATCGGGTGAGGATATGAGAAAGAACAAGACGAGCAACCGTATAGCCGGCAGGGATAGCAGAAAAGGAAACCGCGTGTTTGGGGCCGTGGACCCCTCGACCGGAAAACACTTGGATACGGAGTTCGCGGACGCGGTCCAAGATGAGATCGATAAAGCTGTGGAGGAAGCCCTGAGAGCTTTCGGAGCCGCGGGGCAATACCCCTGCGAGAGACACGCCCGCTATCTGAGGACCGTTGCGGATGAGGTCGAAGCACTGGGAGACGGGCTTCTCGACCTTTGTTCCATGGAAACCGGTCTGGGCAGGCCCAGGCTGGACGGTGAGAGGGGCAGGACCTGCGGCCAGCTCCGCAAGTTCGCTGATCACATTGAGAAGGGCTGTCATTTGGAGGTAATCATCGACAAGCATGATGACGTTGACATAAGGAGGATGCGGGTGCCCATAGGGCCTGTGGCCGTGTTCGGAGCAAGCAACTTTCCATTTGCCTTCGGTCCGGTGGGGGGCGACACTACGTCCGCGTGGGCTGCGGGCTGCCCGGTGGTCGCCAAGGCACATCCCACCCACCCCGGTACCGCTGATATGTTCGCCGACGCCGTCTACAAAGCAATAGAAAAATGCGAATATCCAAAGGGCTGGTTCTCACTGCTCCAAGGTCAAAGCAAGGAGGTAGGCGCTTCTCTGGTCCGACACCCGGGGATAGCGGCGGTGGGCTTTACAGGCTCTCTTGCGGCGGGTCGGGCCATCCACGATATCGCCGCGCAAAGGCCCAAGCCCGTAGCCGTGTACGCCGAGATGGGCAGCCTGAACCCGGTCTTCATCCTTCCCGGGGCCGTAAGGGAGGGTCGTGACCCCCTGGCGGAGACCGTGGCCGGCTCGGTGACGCTTGGCTCCGGCCAGTTCTGCGCCAAGCCGGGGGTGATATTCCTGCTCAAGGACCCCTGGTCTAAGCAGTTCGTGC
>CAZUZU010000155.1:0-6958 GCA_964624865.1 uncultured archaeon | reverse complement strand
GGAGATATTTATTGATTCCAACATACCCCATGCCTCCATTGACGCGGTCAATGAGATAATAAGGGAGGGGAAGAGGAGGGCAAATAAGATAGATAATGAGACCGAGTCCCTTACCTTAAGATTAAGGGACCTGGGAGGACTGGTAAGGGCGGCCGGCGACATAGCCAGTGACGAAGAAGGCGATCTGATAGAAAGGCAGCATGTAAAGAACGCCCTGAATATCTCGAGGACCATCGAGGAGCAGATCGAGGAAAGGTACGGCTCGGTGAAGGATGCCATGAAGTACGACGTTTCCGGTGCTCAAGCCCATTCCATGGGTTATAATTACTGGAACACCCAAGCGGACGACAAGAAGGGATACGAATAGAGTACTACCGGAAGTGCTATCCTTTCTTCCAGTTCTGAAACGGAACCCCGTGACCGGGTATAATAAAATCAGCGGTCCTCGTTATCATCTGGATCGTTTTTTTTGCATCTTTTCCGGAATGAAAATCGCTGTTGTAGGACCAGGTCTCCCCCGCATCGAACCATGACAGGGAAACCACGGCGTCCCCGGCAATCAATACCTTATCACCTTCGTAGTCCGCCATCAGGCTGCAGTGATCCGCCGTGTGGCCCGGTGTGCGAACCACCACCACCCCGTCCATTATCTTCTCTCCGGGGCCGATCTCCTTCACCTCCCCCTCACCGGCCAGTTCCTTTAACGCATTGGGACCGAACCTATCCATTGACATCGAGGACACATAGATATCGGCATTCTCAAAGTAGGGTAATAGCCCGTAATGATCCAGGTGCCAGTGGGTTATGAACACATTCTCTACATCTCCTCGATGCAACCCCGCTCTATCATCCAGCATGAAATCCAGCCTTTTCAGGTTCAAAACCAGGTTCCTCTTGGTAAGACCCCCGTCAAAGCCAGTGTCCACCAGAAGATTGCTTTCCTCGCCTTTGATCAACACGACGTTCGAGCCCCCACTGGGGCCCATCCTGCCTTTTATTCGCCTTAAAGGGGATTCGCAATCCTCTCTATATTCGAACATAACGGAGCCCGGTTTTACAAGTTTGATATCCACTACCATATAGACGACCCGTCCCATAATTGTACACGAGGGAATATATAACTTTGCCCTCGGGCCGGGAACGTGATCAATGCTCCACCAGGGTCCTGAAAAAGAGCTCACTGTCCACGGATACGGAGATGTAGCGGTTGGTACCCCCTCTCGGTATGGAACCCCATTTCCCCTCCCTGTAATCCGGCTTCACCTCCCTGAACTTACACACCTCCCTTCTTACCGCGACCACCGCCGCCAGCGGGTCATGGAACTTTTTACCCCGGGGCATCCTTTCGAGATATTGATCCATACCCTCGTAGATCAGCGAAAGGCCCGGTGTTTCGTGCCTGTGCGGCCTCATCCTCTCGTGCATTAGCCTGTCGTATACCAAGCCGTGGCACACGTTCTTGGAAACCATATCGCACTGTCCGATCCTCGGTTCGCGGAGGAGATATGAAGCCGCCTCGGGATCACTGCCGAAATTGTATGTCCGGCATCTCGTCATGCCTTCGAACTTCTCCAATCGATGTTCCGGGGCAACGACATTATCACCGGCAAATCCGCCCTGGGCAACCCATCTCTTTAAAGATAGGTCCGGATAATTTCGAAAAGCGTGCGCCTGGTTGTTCAGGGGAGCGCCGGTTATCATCACGGCATCGGGACATCGTTCCAAGGTCTTCTTTATGATTTCGCTTCCCGGGCCATCAGGTTCGGCATCGACATCACCGAAAAAGGCCTTGTAAAACTTGGATACCGCCTTTGCAACCGTCCCGGGTCGGAGTGCCCCGATGGGCACCTCTTCTTTCCCGGTCCTATCCAGCACCTGCCTTACCATACCTACCTGTTCCCGGGTTCCGGGATTTATGGTAACGGCCCTTAGCCTCACCTGTGGGTGGCTTATCAAGAAGCCAAGGGCGAAGAGATCGTCCGCGTCCCGGGTCTCCATGTCATAAATTACATCCATTCTTTGTACACCTGACACCAGATATACCGATATATTTATATTCGTTATGCCCATATCTCAGGCCGACCAATAGGAGGAATGGCAATGGTAATGCCAATGAACGTGCTGTCAAAGGCACTGGACGGAAAGATCTGCCTGCTGTTGAAGGACGGCAGGACCATCGAAGGAAAATTGATAGGCTACGACGACTACATGAACATGGTGCTCGAGGATGCTGAGGAGAACTATCAGGACACCGCACGCAAGCTGGGGACAATGATACTGCGCGGAAACAACGTTGTGAGTATCTCGCCCCTCTAGGGTGTTACAATGGGCAGGCCCGATGTCATAATTCTGGTGGGTGGTCAAGGAACCAGGCTCAGGCCTCTGACCTATGACATACCCAAACCGCTTCTGCCTCTCGGTGACAGGCCAATTATTGATTACATCATCGACAATGTGAAGGAAGTGGGGGATAGGATAATCTTTGCCTGCGGTTACAAATCCGATGAGCTGGTGGGCCATCTCAAGGGGATGGCCGAGGAACATGGCATCGACACCGAGGTGATCATAGAGAGGCGGCCCAAAGGTACCGGGGGGGCCATAAAATATGCCTATCGGAAGGCTGAATGCGACGGAAAGGTTGTTGTTTTGAACGGCGACATCATTACCTCGGCCAGGCTGGACAAGATGCTTTCCGTACATGAGGACAAGGAGGCGGCAGGGACCATTGCGCTCTGGCCTGTAAAGGATTCCAGGCCTTTCGGGGCATTGAAGGTGGACGAGAACGGCTTTATTACAGAGTTCAAGGAGAAACCGCCGGAAGGTAACAGATTCTCCGACAAGATCAATGCCGGCATATACGTATTGGAAAGGGACGTCATAGACATGACGCCCAAAGGCGTGGTCTCCATAGAAAGAGACGTTTTTCCCGAAGCGATAAAGAAAGGCAAATCAATAGCCTCTTTCCCGGTGGAAGGATACTGGTTCGACGTGGGCACGCCGGAGAACTTGCTGAGAGCGCAGGGGGCCATATTGGAGCGGTATAAACCAAAGCTGAGCCATTTCTTCCGGGACGTCAAGGTAAAGCCTCCCGTATACGTGGAAAAATGCAATATAGGCAACGGGACCACATTGGGCCCCAACGTATCAGTGTACAAAGGGGCTTATGTCGGAAAGGACTGTCATCTGTCCAATGCCATAATATTCCCCTCGGCCAATCTGGGCCGCGGGGTAAGGATAGACGGGGGAATCGTATCTAAAAAGGCAGATATAAGGGACAAGACCAGGATCAATGATTGGAAGATACACGAATAAAACACTCACTTTCTTCCTCCGAAGAGGCAAAAATTATTATTTATGAAGAACATTAGGTCCAAGGAAAGAGGCGATTGGCATGAGGATAGCAATAATAGTGAGCGAGTTCAACTATGATATCACGATGCAGATGTTGGAACTTGCCAAGGAACACGCGGATTTTCTGGACGTGGAGGTATATCAGGTCCTGAAGGTGCCTGGTGTGTACGACATCCCCACCGTTCTCAGAGAGATTTTCGAGAGGATGGACGTGGACGGGGCTGTGGTTCTGGGCGCGGTCATCGAAGGGGATACGGAGCATGACGAGGTAATAATGAGCAACACCACGCGTAAGGTCATGGACATAAGCGTTGAGTTTGCCAAACCCGTGGGTCTGGGAATAACCGGACCGGGCATGTCCAGGCTCCAAGCCGAAGAAAGGATCGAGAGAGCGAAGGCTGCGGTGGAAGCCGTGGTTAAATCCGGAAAGGTCCTGAAGGACCTATAACAAAAGTGATGACAATGGCAAAGGGCACTATCATCAAGGTCTCGGGCCCAGTTGTGGTAGCCAAAGGTCTTGAGCACACCAAGATGTACGAGATGGTCAGAGCCGGTGAAAAGGGACTTATCGGCGAGGTCATTCGCTTGAACAAGGATATAGCTACCATCCAGGTCTACGAAGAGACATCGGGTGTGGGGCCCGGGGAAGTGGTCGAGACCACGGGTCGCCCGTTGAGCGTGGAGCTGGGACCCGGCCTCATCGGTGCCATATACGACGGCATCCAAAGGCCTCTCGAGATCATCAAGGACAAGGCGGGGGACTTCATCACTCGCGGCCTGAAAGTCGACAAGCTGCCCAGGAACAAGAAATGGAACTTCAAACCCCGGGTTAAGCAGGGAGACAAGGTAAAGGGTGGGGATATCCTCGGCCATATCAAGGAGTCCAAGGTCATAGAGCACAGGGTAATGGTTCCTCCGCACATGGAAGGTACGATTGCCGAAATAAAGGAGGGAGAGCTCACGGTGGCCGACCCCGTAGGGATGCTGGACACCGAAGAGGGGAAAAAAGAACTGCCCCTGATACAGAACTGGGGTATAAGGGACGGCCGACCCTACAAGGAGAAGATGCATCCCGAACTGCCCCTGATAACCGGTCAGAGGGTCCTTGATACCTTCTTTCCCGTGGCAAAGGGCGGTACTGCGGCAATCCCCGGTCCTTTTGGCTCGGGTAAAACGGTGGTACAGCATCAGCTTGCCAAGTGGTGCGACGCCGAGATCATAGTTTATATCGGGTGCGGAGAAAGGGGTAACGAGATGACATCCGTGCTGGAAGAGTTCCCCGAGCTCATCGACCCCAATACGGGAGAGAGCTTGATGGAAAGAACGGTGCTCATTGCCAACACCAGCAACATGCCCTTCGCAGCCAGAGAGGCGTCTATATACACGGGAATTACAATTGCTGAATATTACCGGGACATGGGCTACTCTGTCGCTTTGATGGCGGATTCGACATCAAGGTGGGCTGAGGCACTCAGGGAGATATCCGGCAGGCTGGAGGAGATGCCGGGAGACGAGGGCTATCCCGCCTACCTGGCATCCAGGGCGGCGGAGTTCTACGAAAGGTCGGGGAGGGTAAAGACCGTGGGGACCGAGGAAAGGGAAGGTTCACTAAGCGTAGTGGGGGCGGTGTCCCCTCCCGGAGGTGATCTGAGCGAGCCGGTTTCCCAGGCAACCCTTCGCATAGTCAAGGTGTTCTGGTCCCTTGATTCCAAGCTGGCATATAGCCGTCATTTCCCAGCCATCAATTGGCTCAATTCCTATTCCCTATACCTTGAGGATGTCAAGCAGTGGTGGCACAAGAATGTGGGCAAGGATTGGCTGAAGAACAGACAGGACGCCATGGCCCTTCTACAGCAGGAAGACGAGCTGGAGGAGATCGTGAGATTGGTTGGACTGGAAGCATTGAGCGAAAAGGACAGGCTGGTTCTTCAGACCTCCCAGGCCATAAGGGAGGACTTCCTTTATCAGAACGCTTTCCACGATATAGACACCTACGCCTCGGCGGAAAAACAACACAAGATGTTGAAAATGATCATGACCTTTCACCACATGGCGCAGAAAGCACTGGAATCCGGGGCGGAGCTGGATGATATTACCTCGATGAGTGCAAAAGACAGCATAACCAAGGCCCGGCTTGTCAAAGAGGAAAAGTTCGATGATTTCTACAAGAAGCTCATGAACCAAATGGATGATTCATTCCAGAAACTAACCTCGGGCTAGTGTCATGAAGTCGATTTCAGACCTTACGGAGAACGATATCAGGGCAATCACGGACATAGAGGAACTCAAGGGACTATGCCTGTACTTGCTGCGGGAATTGAGGAAATGTCAGGGAGAGGGTGCCGGAGAAGAAGACCGGGTGGAGAAAAAGCAGGACATGGGATACGGAAGCCCCGGACCACAGACAGACGATACGATCAGAGGGGACCTCATAGTATTAAAGGGAAGATTGGACGAACAGGATCAGGACCTGTTGAGGAAAGTGGAACAGGCCCTATCGGACCTCGAGACGGGAGACCGGCAAAGCATAACCCGGGCCAAGAGGGTGGTGCTGGACGTCAAGGTTGAACTGGCCAAGAGAAACAAGCTCAGGCAGATGCAGGGTATCATTGGTAAATGGTCCGAAAGAGGCTACGACACGTCCTATCTTGCAGACCTGCTGGAAAAGGGAGACCTGTATGCGCTGGAGACAGAAATATCCAATTATAAGACATCAATAACGAAGATAGATCGCATCAAGGATGCCCTGAAGCATGCGAAGATAGACGAGGACGCCTACCCCTACGTCCAGAAGCTCATGGAGGTCCTGAACGACCCCAGAAAGATCGTTGAAATAGAGGACAGATTTGCCAAGATAATGTCAAACCTCAAACCAAGGTCAGGAAAGGAAAGCGATATTCCCAAGAGATATTCCAACATGGACTTCGACAGCTTTATAAAAAGGGGTAACGAGGGAGTGATCAAGTTGATCATGGACACCATATCGGGAAACATGGATATGAGCCCCATGTATCTGAGAGGACCCCGGGGCTGCGGCAAGACACATCTTCTCGTAGCTGCGGTCAGACAATCCCGTTCCGAGGGGAGGAACGCATATTACATAGACGTAACAAAGGAACCTGAGAAGCTCAAAAAGAAAAGGTCTTATCAAGGCATCCTGGTGTGCCTGGACCATATCCCTGCAAGGATGCTGCCTTCCACGGCAAGAGCGATCGAGAGCGTTATAGATCAGGTGAACGCTCAAGGTGGGGCGGTAATGTTGGCCTCGGAAAAGGACCTGACAAAGGTCTCCTCCCCGGATACGGAGAGATTGATAAGTCGGGTCCTTTCCGGAGTGGTGATTGATATTAACCCAATGCCCAAGAAGGAGTTCAAGGAGATTGCATATCGTATCCTTGAACACTATAGTGCAAAAATCGATAAGGACACGCTGAACAAGATAGCTGAGAGATCGTATCCGAACCCAATGAACCTCAAGAAAAACATCAATGAGGCGCTGGCGAAAATAGCCTTGAAAGACAACCCTTCCGAGGGAGATAAACATTAACCTATCAAGAAAACCCCTTCGGGGAAATTTAATTAATCGATGGATTGCATTATAGAATAC
>CAZUZU010000154.1:0-6979 GCA_964624865.1 uncultured archaeon | reverse complement strand
CCATAGTACACGCAGTCGATGGTTTGGTTGGTGCCCAGCCTGTAATACTTTGGCGCAAGGATCAGCTCGTCCCCCTTGTTTGCCAGCCTCGGCCCGCGGTCCTCGTCCTTGTGATATGAATCAAGCACCAGCATCCGCCTTATCTCTGAATTGACGCTGGAGGGCAGGTAGTAGTAATCGGGTGCGAAGCCCATGATCTGTTCGAATATATCGGGGTCCCGTGCCACGTAGACCCTCTGCCCCGGTGCGGCCCGACTTCCCCCCGGGAAAATAATCGTGGAATCGTAAGCGGTGTACCTGGTATCCTCGTCGGTGAGCTGGAGGCCGGAGAGATTGACGGCCTCGTCTCCCTCGTTCTCCAGGGCCAGGAACTCGTCCGGATCGTAGGGCAAATAGCCGTCGTAGTACAACTCCACTATCTTCAGCTCCGGCATGTAATCCTCCTCCACCGCCCGGTACTTTACCGCCTGTCCCCAATCCCTGTGAAAGGGATCGGACACCAGCGCCGCGGCATCCGTCGAGTCCAGCACCAGACCCAATTCCCGGTTACAATACAGGGAGTTCTGGTTGAGGTTCATGCTTCCTACGTAGCTGTACCTGCCGTCCACCACCACCAACTTGGCGTGGCTGCAGTTTATGCCCGGCGTGGCGAACCAGCCCACCTCCAGATGATCTATCCCGTCTTGTCGGCACAGCTCCAGCAGCCCCTTGACAGCCTCGATATTATGGCCCGAGCCGAACTCCGAATACCTGGAGTCGAGCATTATCTTGACCTCGGCGCCGTTCACCGCCGCCTCCAGGGCCGCCTCCACGTAAGGGTTGGCGCCCCAGTCCCAGTCCGGCTCGCATGTCAGAGCGGATATCAGCACCTCCTCTTTGGCGGATGAAATGATCTCCCTTAACCCGCCGGTTTGAAGGGCGTTGTCCGGGGCAAGGCAGATCTCGGCCGTCCCGGCGGAAACGGGGCCGCCAAGCGAGCCCGACTCGTACACACCCTCCCTTCCCTTGTATTCCACAGGTTCGAAGCTCTTGGTCGAGTGTATTTCCGTGTCTTTGAACGGCACAGCGGCAAGCATGTGGATATCGTGCTCCAATATCCGCGCCAGTACATTGTAAAGCCCGGGAGCCCCGTCCAATATTACGCCGTAGCCCCTGTTGCCCCAGGTTCCCCCGGCATTGGTGGCGCTGCTGCCGAGGTTCTCGGTCCACACCAGCACGCGGTCTCCGTCTGCCAGCATGAACTTGGCGTGCATGTACCGGAAAGCGTTCCTGCTGGTATCCTCCCCTTTGCCATACACGTATGTCTCGGCGCCCTTGGCATGGAGCCTGTTCAGTATCGCGGCGGCGTCTTCGCCAACACCGCCCACCGGGCCCCCCTCCACGAATATTCTGACCTCGACCCCCCGGTCAAGCACGGCCTCAATCTCCCCCGCCATGTCCCAGGAGGTGATAAGATACGATGAAACGGTAAGATTGGTCCGGACATCGGAGATCATTTCCCTTACCGCGGCCCCCTTGTCGTCAGGGGTCACGAATACACTGCCTCTCGAAAAATCGTGATCACCGGTGATGTCCATGTACCCTATGTGCCTGTAGTAAAGGGGCAAGAAATCCGCGCTGCAGTTGCTGTCCCCCCATCCCCCGCTACATGCCCGGGTGTAGGCGTGCATTGGATCGCAGTTCTCCAATCCTTGGCCCGTCCAACCCATAACCCCTTCCTCCACTTCATTATCTCCGTAGACCACCGCGTCTATCTCCGTCCAGTACCGGTCGTAGACCGCCACGGTCTCTCCGTTCATGGAAAGCGAAAAGCTTCCCTCCAGGTCCATCAGGTCGTCGAACAGGCCCAGCACAAGCCCCTCATAGGGCCTGATATCCTCGAACCACGCCGGGTCCTCGGCAAGAATTACAGAGTTATTTGCCTCCAAGACCACACCGTTGGGTATCCTCAAAATACCTTCCCCGTCCGATACGTGCCAGCCCCCTATGTCAAGGGCCTTGTTGCCCGAATTCGCCAGCATTACGTAGTCGTCGCCCCCGCCCTTGAGATAACCGCCGGGATACACTTCCGCGATCTTCAGGCCCATATTGCCGGCGGGCATGATGTACTCATCTATACATGCCTCGATCCGGGCCAGATTATTGTTCTCACTGCATTCCAGTATCTCGCCGCCAGGATCGAGCAGGGCGGTGAAGTTGCCACGGCCCTCCAGGTCCTTGGTGTCCAGCACTCCCTTTACGGTCTTGGTCCTACCCTTGGCCAGCCCCTCGATATCCGCATTATATACCTCGGTCTTCCCCTCCCCCCGCATATATGCTATAGAAAAGCCGAAGCCGGTGTCGATATCCGCATATCCCACGTTCTCCACCTTTGCCTCGAAGCCCATCCTGGTCCCCTCGGTGATATTGACGGGTAGGTCGGGGACCGTGCCGTTGTAGGCGTAACAAAGGTCGAAACTCGCCAGTCGAAGGTCTGGTACGGGTACCACCGCCCGGGCCTCCTTGCGCCATGCCGCGGGCACCTCCAGGTCCGTTATCGCCACGTGAAGGGTGGCGGCCATTTCCTTGTCCACCGTATCGGGGGAGCTTACCTCGATCCCCACCTGGATGCTTTGTCCGGGGTCCAAGACCAAGCTGCCGTTCCTGACCTCCACAATCCAGTTTTGATCCTCCGTCTCCACCTCCACGCTTGCGTTTATCTTGGAACCGAGATTGGAGATGCTCATATTGGCAATGAGAGTGGAGTTCAGGCCCACCGTCACGTCCCCGAACTCGATGGCCAGGGCCTTGGGCAGGTCGTTGCTCCAGCCCAGTGTTCCGTTCTCGAAGGGGATGGCCGCAACCTCTCCGGGTCCGCCCCCGCCGTCCGGTATCCTGGCAACCACGCCGGTGCCCTCAAAGGCCCCCTCGGTCCCAGGCCCAAGTATCTCCGGCATGGGGTCCACGTAAGTTGAGTTGCCGTAGCAAACGTAATCCACGGGATAGCCCATGCCGTCGTAAAGTGTCAGGTCGTCCCCGGTGTTGGTAAGGAAGCTGTCCTCCTCCACTTCCACCACCCTCACGCCGTATTTCGAATAGTTTATTTCCATGCTCGGAGCGGTTGTCACCAGTAGTCTTTCCCCTTTACCCAGGGTGCCGTTGAGCGGAACCAAGGTGCTTTCACCGTCGTCCAGGTGCCAGCCATCCACATTCCGCTCCCTTACAGCAGCTATCTCAATCCATTCCCCGAAGTCCCTGTCAGCGCCAGGGGGATCGAAGACCACTTCGTTGATCATTATCCCGGGAAGATGATAGGCATGGAAAGAAATATCCTGATGAATGAGAGGCAGGGAGGCGGACGAAGCGCTGATCACTGCGTCCAGGAAATAGTCGCCCCCGTGATCGCTTGGCACGCCAACGGCCATTGTAAGATCGATCGATTGCAAGGGTTGTAACACAGGGGAGGTCTGCACCACATCAAGGCTCCAGCCCTGGCCCCCGGCATATTCCACCTCCAACGAATACCAGTCCTCCGTGTTCCCCAGGTTGGTTATCCCGATATCCACCTCCCTTTCCTCACCCGGTTCCATCAATATATCGCCTTGCTCCAGGCTGACCTCGAGGGAGAATATATAGTCGTTGCTGCGGCCCGGTGTCGCGGCCAAGGCGGGCGATGTCTCCAGGTCCAAGGTGCTGTTGCCGTCTTTACCGTTAGGCACCCTTCTAACCACCCCACCCTTGTCGGTCTGGTTCACGTTGACGCCAACGGGGCCGTGCACGTACTTATCATCCCCCGTATCATAATACAGGCCGTCCCACACCGCGTAGGGCGGAGGACCGTCCACCAGGGTGGAGTTGCCGTAGGCAACGTAATCCACGCACACGTCTCCCCTGTCAAGTAGCACCAGGTCGTCCCCTCTGTTGTCCATCAAATTCCTGTCCGGGCCATAGAATATCTTGGTGCCCTGGGGCACGGGAAGGTCGAAAGACTCGGCGAAAACCACCACGGCGTAGTCGCTGACATTGAGCCAGCTGCCGGACGGAAAAGCAAAGTCGAACACCCCGTCCTGATCGCTGAGGTACCAGGTGGAGAGCTCCACGTCCCTGGGACCGTCATTGTACAGCTCCACCCACTCGCCCCCGTCCTCCGGGTCGGGGCAGAACTCGTTTATCATTATCCTCGGAGGGTCGTTGCTCAGACCCGGGTTGGGCTGGTTGAGATAGGTCCAGGGCTCCTGGCCGTCCCATCTTCTGCCCCAGCTTAGGTCATAGCTCGAGGAGCCAAAGGAGTAGTGGTCCACCTGCCCGCCGCCGTCCTCCAGGTAAACGTTGTCCCCGCTGTTGCTCAACGCTATACCGGATTCGTTCCGATACACCACAAGGAAGCCCCCGGCAGGTATGGAAAGGCCGGTGAGGCCGTAGCTTGTGGTGTCGTCGCTCAGGTTCCAGGCAAATAAGTCGGCCGCCGTATCCCCCCGGTTGTACAGCTCTATCCACTCGTCCTCATTGGTGGCAGTGCCGTTACCGTCCCAGTCCACGTTCTTCGGCGCTGCAAGTATCTCGTTGATGCACACATCCGCCGGGGCCCTGTTCCCGGACACGGGGATAAATGGCCGGGCCATGGCCTCCCCTTGGTCGGGATTATGACTGTCCAAAGGCACAGCCGACAACACAAATCCGAACAACACCAAAGCCAATAGTATATTCCTGCTTCTTCCCACTCTACCACCGCCAGGACTCGTATTGCGGGCCCGTATATGTGCTTTTCTGTCACCGCAATGTTTATCTATTTGCAAACATATATGTAAACAAAGGTATATACATGAGCGCCATAATTTCGATAAGGGTGGACGAGGCCCTGATAAAGGATATAGAGAGCATGGGCTACAAGCCCGGGGAATATACAAAGAAAGTGCTGGAAAAGACGTTGAGGAAGGAGAGGGCCAAGCAGGCCATGGAATGGCTTGAAGAGCACAGGCTGCCCTCCGGGGAAAAGACGGGCACGGAACTAATAAGGGAAGACAGGGATAGGAGATGAAGCTGGTCCTTGATTCGTCAGTGGTCTTCAAGCTGTTTAGGGAGGAGAAGGGGTCCCTGGAAGCCATGGTATTGTTCGCTGACGCGGGAGAGAACGACGTGCAACTGCTGTGCCCTCGTCTGATATTCTACGAGATAGGGAATGCCGTATGGAAACTGAGCAGACAAGGAAGATACGAGAACCAGGGATTGATGGGGAAGATGTTCGACCTTTTGATCGATTACGTGCCAATGACGCCCGAGCGGGCAGAGAACGCCATGTCGATCGCCCGAGACATGGACCTTACATATTATGATGCCGCGTTCATCGCCCTTGCCGAGGAGAACCAGTGCCGGCTGGTCACAGACGACAGGGCCATAATAAAAAGGTTCGACAAGGCGGTGGATATCAAGGCCGCCGTGGGGATGATCAGGGGCGATCCCGACCATTAATACGCGCCTACTTCAAGCTTGTGAAGCATTAAATTTATTAACTCAGGAGTTAATTAGGATTATTAAAGAGGAAAATACCAATGAAACTAAGGTTATATGCGGACACTTCCGTTATTGGTGGCGTATACGATGCCGAATTCACTGAATGGTCAAGTAAATTGATCAGAGAGTTCAAGGACGGAAAGAACAAAGCAGTGATTTCCGATTTGACTTTAAAGGAAATCGAAGAGGCACCGAAACAGGTTAAAGATATTATTAATGGCATCCCCAGATCAAATATCGAATTCGTAGCATTAAACGAGGACGCCAAATCTTTGGCAAGGAGTTATATAAAAGAGAAGGTAGTATCAACAAAATATATTATTGACGCCCAGCATATAGCTATGGCTACCGTATATCAGGTTGACGTTTTAGTTAGCTGGAATTTCAAACATATTGTAAACCTTGAAAGGATAAGACAGTATAATGCAGTCAATTTAAAATCCGGATATAGAATGATTGAAATAAGAAGCCCCAGGGAGGTATTGCATGAAAGATGAAGATTTTAACGCTGTGAAAACAATGCGAAGGATTAGAGACAGATTAAGCGAAACATACTCTGACGAAAGCGTTGAAGAACGAGATCTGGAAGCAATTAGGAAAAAATACGACATTAAAACCTAATTACATCAAGTAGATAGCACAATAGCGAGAAATATCCCAATTGAAGATGTAAATACTAGTTCACCTAAAATAGGTTGACTCCTATCGACTTCAAGATTTTCGCTAGGAGAGACATTTTTCACAGTATAAAACAAGCGACTGTTAGACGCTTCGCTCGTCGTCTCAGCACGCCTACTTCAAGCTCGTGAAGCACTTGGGGCAGCGTGCTCCTCCCCCGCCTCCCCCTTGCTGCTGGGGCTGTTTCTGATGGCTGTATTCTCCCTGTGAACCGCCGTACTGGCCCGAGCCGGAGCCTCCGTATCCCCCTCTCCCACCTCCTGGCCCGTAATCGTAGGTGGGCGAGTTGTCCTGGGGCGTGGTCTCGTATGCGGCCGAACCCGGGGCAGATTCGTAGACCCCCTCCTCCGGCGAGGTTGAATAGGAAGATTCCATTACCGGCTTTTCACGGACGGTTCCCATCTCCATGGCGTAGATCGACTGCTGGGGCTGCTCGCTTACCGCCTTCTTCGTAACCCTTGTATCTATCTCTCTGAACTTGGAGGTAAGCTTCTTCTTCTCAGCGCTGTTCTTCACCACGATGCCTACTGCCCCCAGCACTGTGAGTATCAACAGGAGGTAGGTAAGCCCGTTCTGGATATTCGCCTTTGTCTCCGGGGGGAGCCCTTCCTCGCCGAAAACCTCCTTCTCTATAAGTCCACCGGACGGCTCCTCCTGGGGCACGTACCTCACTATCACCCTGAACTTGACCTCGTCGGTGAGATTGTCCGCGTTGGTCACAGTTATGGTGACGTCGAAATGGAAGTCCTCTTCCTTGTACTTATCCTCGTAGTCCACCTTGTACTCGTGCTCGGCCTGTTCCACTAGGGTG
>CAZUZU010000153.1:0-7028 GCA_964624865.1 uncultured archaeon | reverse complement strand
GGAGGCGGGAGCGGACGCGATAGTGGCGATAAACACTCTGAAGGCAATGGCCATAGACGTCGAGGTCATGGCCCCCATACTTTCAAACACCTACGGGGGCTACAGCGGCCCGGGCGTAAAACCGGTGGGTGTGAGGTGCGTGCACGAGATATACCGGGCGGTGGGGGCCGACATCCCCATCATCGGGGTTGGCGGTATCATGGAACATGGTGACGTGGTGGAGTACATGGCGGCGGGGGCCTCGGCCGTGCAGGTTGGAACTGCGGTGTACTACAGCGACGAGGAGGTGTTCGGCCGGATCAACCAGGGCCTTGGGCAATGGCTGGACAGGCACGGCTACGACAGCATTCGGGACGTGGTGGGGAAGGCGCACGAATAATAGAGAATTCGTTTGTGTGCCATTATTAAAGCCGAGTTTAATTTTAGTCGCACTATTATCAAAGTCGAGTTTAATTTTAGTAATATTTATATATGTTATTTACATATAATAGTATCATGTACATCGATCGAGATATAAAACGTTATTTCAACAAGCTAGTCAAACATTACGACATGGTTGCTTTGGTTGGCCCCCGCCAGGCCGGAAAGACTACATTTCTAAAACATCATATGACGGGCGTAAACTCATCATATGTGTTGTTTGACGACCCCGATGCCCGATCATTGTTCGACAACGATATCAACAAATTCAAGATGCAATACCTCGACCGCTACGACCTATCCGTACTTGATGAAGTGCAACAGTGCGGCGACGCCGGAAGAAAGTTAAAATATTTGGTTGACACCGGGTCCAATCTTTGGATTACATCCTCGTCCGAGATAATCTTGGGAATGGAAATATTATCGTTTCTTGTGGGAAGGGTATCCATAATCAAGCTTTATCCGTTTAATTTAAACGAGTTTCTCGTGGCAAAGGAACAAAAGGCAATGACTTCCACGGTTCTTGAAAGAAATATCTGGGAACATGTGACATATGGAGGATATCCAAAGGTAGTAACCACTAGCGACCTAGAGATGAAACGAACAATTCTAAGGGACCTTTATGAAACAATGATTCTCAAAGATGCGGCAAGAACCTTTTCAATAGAGGATCTGGGGGCACTCGAACGACTGGCTAAGTATATCGCGTTGAACACTGGTGGTATTCTTTCTTACGAGACACTTACAAAAGCATTGAACATATCGTTTCAGACCCTGAAAAAATATCTGGATGCCATAGAAAAGAGTTATTTGACCAGAACGGTGACCCCGTTCTTTTCAAATAAAAGTAAGGAGATCAGTAAACAACCAAAGGTATATTGCTTGGATACGGGTCTTCGGAACATTGTAGCAAATAGATTCGATCCTGAAGTAAACGGAAAATTGTTTGAGAACTATATCCTCTCCGAGCTTATTAAGATGGGGCTGACACCCAAATATTGGAGGTCGAAAGCAAAGGCCGAGGTTGACTTTATTATTGAAAAAACCAATGATGTCATCCCTATCGAAGTAAAGCTCAGTGCAGAACCTAAAAAAGTAGAGAGAAGCCTGCGTTCTTTTATCAATGCTTACGGGCCGGAAACGGCTGTCGTAGTATCCTTAAGAGGCAAAAAAGGGCAGATGAAGATAAATAACTGTGACGTAATTTTCACTGATGTCCCCGGCATGACCGATATCCTGTCATCCAAAGAGAAAACGAAATAGATGCTATGCAGGTGAGCAAGGCGGCATATTACAGCCACGAGGAGGTGTTCGGCCGGATCAACCATGGCCTTGGGCAATGGCTGGACCGGCACGGCTACGACAGCATTCGGGACGTGGTGGGGATGGCGCACGGGTGAGCGGAAAATAAAAATTCATATAACATTGCAGAGACGTGCTAACAAGATTAAATATGAACGGGGGCATGTAATATCATGGATTCCAGGGGCAAGGTAATAGCAATAACTATCATTCCTATCTTATTGACATTGGCATATCATTCCTCCTTGAACGCTGAAGAAGACATTACATTCGAGCTTGAAGAGAAAAAGGACAAGGTATATCCTGGCGATGAGGCATATTTTAGATATTACTGCAAGAATAACGATGATTTCTATACGGTGGAGCTTTACTTGGAAGTCGAAAAGTACCAGGACAGAAGCACGGTGTCTCCCTACCCGTTGACGTTAAAACCGGGAGAAGAAGGCCATATCGTCCACAGATTTGATTCGGGGGGATTAAAAGCGCCAATGAACATATCCCTGGTCGTCTCCCTGGGCGGACGGTATTACGGCCCTCTTGGACATGTGGGGGGCGATATAATACCAGTAACCGGTAACCTGATGATACAGGTAATTGCCAAGAACGATACAAACGCCGAAAACATAACGGAAAACGGCAAGGAAAATAATATAGGAACTTGGACTGAGCATGGATCCGCATTATCCTATCTTGTACTGACCGTGATGCTGATCTCGGTATTTATCGGAGTTTATTATGTGAAGCGTGTAAGAAGATAATGTCGAACTTTGAGAGGGGAAAGTCGAGAGTTTTATTACATAAAAGTAACAAACCTTTATATATAACCATTATATATATGTAATAATATGAATGGCTCGACAATAGAACATTTCCTTGAACTAGCCCCGACTTTGGCGGAAAGATATACTCGTGATGAAGGAGGCGAACTTCCCAGAAGATATACCTTTAACACCATTAAGAACAGATTGCTTAACGCGATTTCAGGGGATAGCGGGATGCCCAGAGTTCTTATGCTCACAGGTCTTCGTGGTGTGGGAAAGACCACTCTTCTATTTCAACTATATAAGGAATTAATTAAAAATGATTGGAACACCCAAAGAATCGTTTACCTTACCATGGATAAAGCAATGTTCGCAGGAAAGGGAATCCTTGACCTATTTAGGGAATATCAAGATAGAGTGGTGTATGATTATCTAGCCAAACTACCGGATAAGTTCATATTCCTAATAGACGAGGTACACTATTCACCAAAATGGGACCTGGAAGTAAAAATAATTCATGACGAAGCACCGAACGCGTTCTTTGTTCTCTCCGGCTCTTCAGCACTACATCTGGAGATGTCTGCCGATCTAGCTCGCAGGTCCTTTTCACAACGACTGCATCCTCTTAATTATTTAGAACACCTCGCCCTAGGTGCAAGAAAAGAGATTGATTTCGGAATTGCGGATGAATACCGTAAATCATTATTCCAATCCGGCAGCGCAGAGGAGATCGTTAATTCCTATCCCGGTTCCGTCAGGGAGTTGAGAAAGGTTCTCCGGAAGTTCGGCGGATATTCCCCAGGTTCTCTTCAAAAATATATTCTTGAAGGAGGTATGCCTTGGTCCAATAAAGGAAATACGGAATCTCGACGATTATACGATGTGGTAGAGAGAATAATCGTTAAGGACATACCCCAGGTAGGGGGACATGATAGCAGAACATTAAGAGCAATTCCCAGCCTACTCGGTATGATCGCACCAGCACCAGATACTAGCCTAAACACTATAGCAAGGGATCTCGACGGAGTCAGTATTGCCTCGGTGAGAAGAATATTGGATACATTGACAAAATGTGGCTTGATTATAGAAGTACAACCCCACGGTGGTATGAAAAGGTCACTAAGGGGAGAAACGAGAAAATATTTTGCATCGCCTTGTCTGGCAGCTGCAGTAATAGAAATAGCGGGTTTCGATCCTCGAAAATTCATAAGTCCTCTTACCGAATGTGCCGTCTGTTCCAACCTTCAACGACTGGTTGAAGAATCAAACGGGGCAGGATTGAGCTATTGCAGAGGGAAAGGCCACGCTGATTTCGTTTTTGAGAATAAGGAAGGTAAGATTGTCATCGAGGTGGGTTCCGGGAAAAAGGAACACGGAACAGCGCAGGTAAAGCGTTCCCTTAGGGAGACGAAGGCAAAGATCGGGCTGTTGGCGGCCGAATGCGACGACATAGAACAGAATAATAATGTGGTCAAAATACCGCTTAAGGAGTTCCTGTGCATCTGAGGCAAACTTCTGTAAAATCTTGAATTTGTGCAGTTTACTGCAAAGATCCAGTAAATAAAAGCCTCTCCTTACCAAATTATGTCTAGTTGAAACACGATTATCATAATCGTTGTTCAACAAATGAGAAAACGACGGAACGAAAATAAAAATACGACCTTTCCTTTATGGCGCCTAGGTGAAGAACATGGTTAGGCATCTATTGAGCGTTACAGACATCGAGGATGAGTTCGAGACCCTTGTGGACAGGGCCATCGACATGAAGATGAGATTCAAGAAGGGGGAGGGGACCAAGCCCCTGGCCGATAAGACACTGGGCATGCTGTTCGAGAAATCGAGCACCAGGACCAGGATCAGTTTCGAGACGGGCATGACCCAGCTGGGCGGGCACGCCATATTCCTTGGCAAGGGGGACGTACACCTGGGTGAAAAAGAGACCATTGCCGACACCGCCAGGGTGCTGAGCCGCTACGTGGACGCGGTGATGTACCGGGCCATGAGCGGCAAGGACGTTAGGGAGCTTGCAAGACACTCCACAGTGCCGGTGATCAACGCGCTGGACGATATAGAGCACCCCTGCCAGATCGCCGCCGATTTCCAGACCGTTAAGGAACACAAGGGCCGTCTCGAAGGCCTGAAGCTGGCCTACATAGGGGACGGCAACAACGTGTGCAACTCCCTGATCCTTGGAGCTGCCATAACCGGCATGGACATATCCGTAGCCTGCCCCTCCGGCTACGACCCGAACGCGGAAATAATAGCCAATGCAATGGACAGGGCAAAGGCCACCGGCTCCAAGATACGGGTGGTCCGGGAGCCGAAGGAGGCGGCACACGACGCCGACGTCCTCTACACGGATGTGTGGGTGTCCATGGGAGATACGGACAAAGAGAAGAGGAAAAGGGTGTTCAAGCCGTATCAGATAAACGACGAGCTGCTGGCCGCTGCCGACCACAAGGCAATAGTCATGCACTGCCTTCCCGCCATGAGGGGGCAGGAGATAACTGACAGCGTGATCGACGGTAAGCAGAGCGTTGTGTTCGACCAGGCCGAGAACAGGCTCCACGCCCAGAAGGCAATACTCATCTACCTGATCAACGATGAGATGCCTTAAAACGTATAGCCATAGCATTTAATAGGGAAAAATAAGATATGGTGTAACAATGTCAAAGAAGGTGACCAGGCCGAGAGGAACCAGGGATTTCCTGCCCGAGGAGATGGCGGCAAGGAACAGGGCACTGAACATCATGAAATCCTATGCCAAGCGCTACGGTTTCAGGGAGATATCCACCCCGATCTTCGAGCATCTTGAGCTGTTCACAGCAAGGAGCGGCGAGGCCATAGTAAGCGAGCTGTACGATTTCAAGGACAAGGGAGGGCGCCACCTGGTTTTAAGGCCGGAGATGACAGCACCCGTAGCTAGGATGTACGTCCAGTCCATGGACAGGGAGTACATGCAGCCGGTGAAGGTGTTTTATTTCACCAATGTCTTTCGCTACGAAAGGCCTCAGAAAGGCCGCTACCGTGAGTTCTGGCAGTTCGGCACGGAGACCATAGGCACGGACAGCGTGCTGGCCGACGCCGAGCTCATTGCCCTCACTTATGATATGTTCAAAGGCCTTGGCCTGGAGGATATGAAGATAAAGGTGGGCCACATAGGCCTGGTTCGGCGCGTGCTGGACCGTTACCTTCCCCCAGATATCCACTCGGACCTGCTCAGGGCGGTGGACAAGGGCGAAAAAGACCAGGCCGGGGATATCGTTGCCCGACACGTTTCGGCGGACGAGGCGGAGACCCTGATGCGAGTATTGACCTTGGAGGGACCGGCGAACCGCATCGAGGAGCACATAGAGATAATAAAGAACATCGACCTTGACCTGGCCACCGAGACAGAGGAATTACAACAGGTGGCCCGGGTCATAAAGAAAATACCCCGGGCCCATATCTACATGTCAACCGTCAGGGGCCTGGACTACTACAGCGGCATAGTGTTCGAGGTGGAGGCCCCGGGCCTGGGCGCAGAGAACCAGATATGCGGAGGCGGCAGGTACGACCTGGCCGAGGCGGTGGGGTTCAAAGGCACCCTTGATGCAACGGGTTTTGCCGTGGGCTTCGACAGGGCGCTTCTGGCGCTTGACGTTGGGGGGAAAAGTGAAGAAAGGACCGGGGTCTACGTCATACCCATGGACGACGGGTATTCCGAGCTGACCTTCTCGCTGGCCACCGAGATAAGGGCCCAGGGTATAAGGGCGGAATGCGATCTCATGGGCCGAAAGGCGGGAAAGGCCCTGAAGTATGCAAATCGACAGGGCTACCGCTACGCCGTGTTCATAGGGGAGGAGGAGGAAAAGACAGGTAAATACGCGTTCAAGGACCTGGAGAGCGGCGAACAGATCAACCTTACGTTGGAAGAGATAAAAGATAGATTGAATAAATGATAAACGAGTATCTCAAGGGTGGCATGTGAGATATCAAGGATTTGAAGATTCCGAAGAACCATTACAATAAACCCGCCGATCAAGCAGCTTGGGATGAGGAATTTTTGAAAAAAAGGAATCGTTGCCCGTAAAATGACTCCAACGAGGAGAAACACGGCAAGACTCGAGATGATAAGCATGGTATCAAAGGGAAATATTTCTTGCATGAGGACACCTTTTCATGGAATTATAAATAGCGTTATTTACCAACACTACAATAATCATGCGTGATATATTCTTTTTGTCTCTTAAAAAATAAGGCTCTTCTCCGATTTTAGGTAGTACACATACAGTAAGCTATTCAAGGATATTTATACATTTAGAGGCTTCAGACCCACAACCATCAATAATCAGAATAATCAGGTTTACATTCATCTTAAAAGAACCTGGAAAAAGGTATTTGCAGAAACTGTGGAAAACAAACGACGATTCTTAAAGAATATCATCAGAGAACGGTTCGTGATCTTGATCTGGGACCATTGACTTTTTATCTTACATTCAACGAACACAAGCTGTATTGTTCCTGTGGATATCGTGGTTTTGAAACTATATTTTTCTTTCGGCC
>CAZUZU010000152.1:5784-7061 GCA_964624865.1 uncultured archaeon | reverse complement strand
ATATGTGAAAAACCGCCTGTAAATAAGCTAGATCTTTAAGGTTTTTTACTATAAACCAAGTTCACTCGCCCTTGAAATCCGCCTTCCTCTTCTCCACGAAGGTGGCCACGCCTTCCTCGAAATCCCTGGTGCCTGCGGATTTTGACGCGCTCCTTGACTCAAGCTCCAGGTGGGTCCTCATGTCGTTGTTCATGCTCTCGTTCAGCAGCGTCTTTGCCATGCCCACCGCAATGGGGGGTAGGGTGCGGAACTTGTTGACCAGCCCCTCCGCCTCTTCGTCCAGTTTTTCCCTCGCTACAACCTTGTTTACGATGCCCCATTCTTTGGCCTGGGCGGCTGTAAACGTCTTGGCCGTTAAAACAAGCTCGCAGGCCCTGTGGTATCCCACCAGGGAGACAACGAACTTGGTGCCGCAACCCGGTGTAAGGCCTATGCCGATGAAGGCGGTGTTCATCTTCGCACCTTCCACGGCGATTATCATGTCACAGGCCAGTGCCAGCGAGAGGCCGGCTCCGTAGGCCGCCCCGTTCACTGCCGCTATAACCGGTTTTTCCATTGTCCTTATCTCGAGAACGCACTGGTGAATGACCTGGGTAAGCTCCCTGAGAAATCTTGGTTTGTCCCGGGCCGAGTACATCTCCTTTACGTCTCCTCCCCCGCAAAACCCCTTCCCCGTGCCTTTCAGCAGCACCGCCCTCACTCCGTTATCGTCGTGTATGTCGTGAAGGGCCTGATGCAGCTCTCGCCCCAGTTCCAGGTCGAATGCGTTTAGCCTTTCCGGCCTGTTCAGGGTAATGTATGCGACCTTTTCCTTTACTTCGATTCTCAGGGTCTCGTATTCCATTTGTATCACCTTGAGGCATCAAAACATCCGGTTAAATAAAGGTTGGTGCCGTGTCTTTGTTAAGAGAAATATAGGGGCAATGTGGAAACGGAGATTGGGTAACAGATGGAGGGGTTTGTTGAATGGGAACACGATTTCTCCGTTTGACAAAGCCCCTAATTGTTTTCCCCCTTACGGGGCGTTTAGTCTATATATATACACATTATAAATACTTTGTGGAATAATAATTATTGATGATGACAACAAGGGTCATGGCCATGCAAATGTTCATATATTGTCAACCATATTTGGGGGGTGGTTTACAATGTCTCCCGACATATTGATCGGCACCATAGCTGTATACATGGCAGCGATAACGATGATAGGTTTCTACTTTTCCAAGCGCTCCGCCACTGCGGACAGCTTCTTCGTGGCCGACCGCGGCCTCGGCACC
>CAZUZU010000152.1:0-5774 GCA_964624865.1 uncultured archaeon | reverse complement strand
ACGGCCACCGCCGTAGGGGGATCGGCCACCATTGTCACAGCGGGCAAGATATACTCTTCCGGTCTGCCCGGCCTCTGGATAGACATCGGCGGTGGTTTGGGTCTAATAGCCCTTGGCCTCTTTCTCGCCCGGAAGGTTAGAAAGACCGGGTTGTACACCCTGCCGGAGATCACGGGCCAACTGTTCGATGACAGGGCACGCACTATCGCAGCGGTACTGGTGGTGATTACTGAGATAGCCTGGGTCTCTCTTTTGATCCAGTCCAGCGGCCTGATACTCTCTGTTGTATTGGGAATAATCTGGGGAAGCACGGGGTTCTACGCCCTGCTTACGGTGATAACCGCGGTGTTCGTGGCCTACACCTTCAAGGGAGGACAGTATTCCGTCGTTTATACGGACCTGGTTCAGTTCTTTATCATGCTGGTGGGCGTATGCCTTATAGCGGCCCCATTATTGTGGATGAGGGCATCCCCCGACCTTGGGGGGGTATCTCCCCTTTACTTGTCTTTTCCCACTAATGCCAGGGTGGGCACGATCCCCGCTTTTTCCTTCTTCGTTATAATGTTCATGCCTCACGTGGTGGGCCCGGACATCTATTCCAAGCTTCTCTCTGCCAAGGACGAGAGGACGGCGGCCCGTGCCTCTATGTTCTCAGGAGCGTTGAAATTGGTATTCGCCGCGGCAATTGGTATCATCGCCATATCGGCCCTTGTAATGTTCCCTCCCGGGACCGATGCCGCCCTGGCCGAGAATCCGAACCTCGCCCTGCCCATGGCAGTTGCCACCTTGGACCCGCTGATCGCCGGAATCATCCTGGCCGCCTTTCTCTCTGTTATACTATCATCTTCCGATTCCTGTCTTCTCTCGGCGGGGACGATAATAAGCGTTGATATCTTAAGAAAGGACAGCGTCAAGGTGTCGAGGTTGGGTATTGCGGGCGTAGGTATTGCGGCCCTGATGCTCTCCCTTTTATTGAACGACGTGCTTCAGACACTGGTGCTGGCCTACACGGTTTTCACAGCCGGCCTCACCTTTCCCATACTGTTCGGGTTCTTCAAAAAGCGGACGCAAGCGACTTCCGGCGGTGCTTTCTGGAGCTTTGTTCTCGGAGGTTCCGCCTCGCTGGTATGGTTGTGGTGGATGCCCCTGGAAATAGATGCGATTTTAGTGGGCATGATATTTTCCCTACTACCATTGATATTGTTCAGAGGTGAAGAAAATGAAAGATAGGATCCTAGCGGAATTGGATGAGGGTAAACATATTTCCGGCCAAAGAATAGCGGAGAACCTGAACATCTCCCGCACCGCTGTGTGGAAGGGGATCAATTCCCTGAGGAAGATGGGATACGAGATCAAGGGGGAAAAGAACAAGGGCTACAAGCTGATTGCAAGCCCGGACATTCCTTACCCGGAGGAGCTGGCAGGCCTCGATACCAAGATAATCGGCTCGAGCATGATCTATAGGGAATTCACAAAGTCCACCAATTACCTTGCCAGGACCATGCTTGTACAAGGCGCGGAGGAGGGGACCGTGGTGGTGGTGGGAGAGCAGACCGGGGGAAGGGGAAGACGTGACAGGGAATGGTCGTCGCCACCGGGCGGCCTGTGGTTCTCAGTGATCTTTAAGCCCGACATTCCCCCCAACCTGGCCTTCTACGTTACCATGGCAGCCTCTCTTGCCATCTATAAGGGCATAAAAGCCAGGATTGGAATGGCCCCGGCCATCAAATGGCCCAATGACCTGCTGCTCCAAGATAAGAAGATATGCGGCATCCTGACCGAGATAGAGGCCTCCCCCGAATCCATAAGGAATGCCGTTGTGGGCATCGGCATAAATGTGAACAACCCCCTTCCCCCCGAACTAAGGGAAAGGGCCTCCTCTCTTCGGGAATTGACAGGTGGGGAGGTGAAAAAAGTACCGCTCCTAAAGTCAGTGCTCGAGAATCTTGACCCCCTCTACCGGCAGCTAAAAATGGGGGAGAAAGATGAAATCCGGTCCCAGTGGCTCGAGGCCTCCGGCATTATCGGGCGTAGGGTGAGGATCGACGGTCTGGAGGGAAAAGTTATCGACATGGAAAGGGACGGTGCGCTGGTCCTGGATACAACGGACGGTAAAAAAAGAATAATCTCCGGTGACCTGGAGTATTTCTAAAAAAATAAAAAAGGAAAAAAAGGAAAATAAAAAGGACGGTTCATCCCATCCTTTCTTCCACTGCCTTGGTCAGCTTGGGAAGGACCTTGTACAAGTCCCCTATTATGCCGTAGTCCGAGGAATTGAATATCAGGGCCTCGGGGTCCTTGTTTATTGCAACTATTATCCCGGAGTCGCGCATCCCTGCGATATGCTGGATCTGTCCGGAGATCCCCGCGGCGATGTACAACTTGGGCTTGACCTTGTGTCCGCTGAGTCCGATCCAGTGGTCCTCGGGCAGCCATTTCAGGTCGGCGGCAATAGGCCTGGAACAGCCCACTGTGTTGCCCTTAAGGGCCTTGGCCAGGTCTTCCGCCAGTTTTATGTCCTCCTTGTTCTTGAATCCCCTGCCGCAGGATACGATGACCTCGGCGGCCTCGACGTTCACCCCTGCCGCCTTTGCCTCTTCCACTCCCAATATCTTGGAGGGACTGGCCTCCACGTCAAGTTTTTCGGATTTCACCTCGCCGCTCCTTCCGCCGTCCTTTTCCAGGGGATCGTTGGCCTTGGGCGGTATGGTAAGTATCTCCGGCTTGGTGTTGAACTGCTCCACCGCCACGGCGTTACCGCTGTAAACTATACGCTCGATGGTGAGCTTTCCGTCCTTCACGTAAACGTCGGTGCAGTCCATGGCACAACCGGTGTCCATGGCGGAGGCAAGCCTGGCGGAGAGCTCCTTGCCGTTCTTGTTGGAGCCGATTAGTATGGTTTCCGAGCCTGTGGCCTCGGCTATCTTTGCCAGCGCTCCGGCGAATTCCTCGGCCTTGAAGTCCTCCTGGTCCAGCTCGCCGATGAAAACCTGGTCGGCACCGTAGTGTATGTATTCGTTTGCCTGGTCTTCATCCGCCTTCCCAATCAAGGCTGCGGTAACCTGCTTTCCCAGTTCCTCGGCCAGCCCTTTTCCCTTGGCTATGAGCTCCAGGGTCAATTTCGGTTCGTCAGAATATACAAGCACCATTTAGATCACCCCAGGACTCCTTCTTTCGCCAGGTCGTCAACGAGCTTCTTCACCGCCTGGTCGATATCGTCCTCTTCGTAGATGACGTTCTTGCGTTCCATGGACACGCCCTTAACGTCCAAGGTCTCCAGTTTGGGCTCCAGGCCTCCGACGTCCAGGTCGTCCAAACTCCACTCGTTCAGTGGCTTGTTGGCCGCCCCGAGTATCTGCATCAGGCTCGGGAGCCTGGGCTCGTTGATCTCCTTGGTAACCGTTACCAGCACGGGATACGGGCTTTCTATCTTCACTGTCCTGTCACCAAGGTCCCTGTCCGCCTTGATCTTGTCACTTTCGGCGGTTACGGAGTTTGCATAGGTTATCTGGGGGATGTCCAGCAGTGATGCTATCCTCGGCCCCATCTGGCCGGAGAACATGTCCACCGAAGCCTCGCCGCATATGATCATGTCGTATTCCCCTATTTTCTTGATCGCCCCGGCTAGGATGTTGGACACCACGCCGTAATCGAAGTCTTCGGGCGGCGCCACCAGGACGGCCTCGTCAGCACCCATTGCCAGCAGCTCTTTTATTCGTTCCTTGGCATCTTCGGGGGCAACGCTTAGAACCGTTACCTTGCCGCCCAGGTCCTCCTTTATCTTGATGGCGGCCTCCATGGCGTTCTTGTCAAAATCGCTTACCTTCTTCTCTATACCTTGCAGTATCGGTTTGTTGGTGTTCTTGTCTATCTTGATCTCCGATACGTCCACTACCTGTTTCGCGCATACTATGATGTTCATTCACTTCTCACCTCTTTTCTTATCTTGCGTCCGTGCCTTACTTCAATAAGCTTCTTGCTATAACGATCTTCTGTATCTCGGATGTCCCCTCGTATATCTCTGTAATCTTCGAATCCCGCAGCAGTCTTTCAACGGTGTATTCCTTGGTGTATCCGTAGCCGCCGTGTATCTGTATCGCTTCCAGTGCCGAGTTGACGGCGACCTCGGAGGCGAAAAGCTTGGCCATGGCGGCCTCCTTGGAGAACCTTCCGCCTTGGTCCGCGGTATATGCTGCCTTGTATACCAGCATGCGGGCCGCCTCGATCCTCGTCGCCATATCCGCGATCTTCCATTGGATTGCCTGGAACTTTGATATGGGCCGTCCGAACTGTTCCCTCTGGTTAGAGTATTCCACGGATTCGTCCAAAGCCCTTTGCGCTATCCCCACCGCCTGGGCGCCTATTCCTATTCTGCCGTGGTCCAGTGCGGCCAGCGCGATCTTGAACCCGTCGCCCTCCTTGCCCAACAGGTTCTCTTTCGGCACCTTCATGTCCTCGAAGAACAACTCGCAGACGTGATTGGCGTTGATACCCATCTTGTCGAATGTGTCTCCCACCACGAACCCGTCGTAGTCGTTCTCGACCACGAAGGCGCTTATTCCCTTGGGTCCCTTGCTCTTGTCCGTGACAGCGAAAACCAAAAGGATACCGGCCTTGCTTCCGCTGGTGATGAACGTTTTGGACCCGTTGATTACGTAATGGTCTCCCTTAAGCTCGGCCTTGGTCTGCATGGCTCCCAGGTCTGAGCCCGCGTTGGGCTCGGTGCCTGCAAATGCCCCGATGTTTCCCTTTGCCAGCATGGGCAGATATTTTTTCTTCAACTCGTCCGTGCCGTAATGCATGATGGGACATGCGACAAGTGAGTTGTGAACCTCGGTGACCACACCGGTGGAGGCGCATCTCTTGGATATCTCCTCGATGACCACTGCAAAGCTCACAGCGTCCAGCCCGGCGCCCCCGTACTCCTGGGGGATCATGATCCCCATGAGGCCCAGCTCGGCCATCTTCTTCAATATCTCGGTGGGATACTCGGCGTTCTTGTCCAGGTCCGCGGCCACCGGCTCGATCTCTTTATTCGCAAATTCGCTTACCATGTTCTTTATCATCTTCTGCTGTTCGGACAGTGTAAATTTCATGATTAACACCCGTTTCCCAGGATAGTATTATGGAAAATAAAGGTTTCGGACAGCTAAAAACCGCCCCCTTGATTCATGGGGGAGCGAACATTTTTTAAGCCTTGTCTTATTTCTTTATCAAATCGTCCTTTGACGAGATAAGAGCAACGAAGAGGTGTATTGGTATGGACCGAAAGATTAGGGTATTGGTAGCAAAACCGGGCCTTGACGGCCACGACAGGGGCGCCAAGGTGGTCGCCAGGGCACTGAGGGACGCAGGTATGGAGGTAATATACACGGGCCTCCACCAGACACCCGAGCAGATAGTCCAGGCCTCGATACAGGAGGACGTGGACGTTATCGGTCTCTCCCTGTTGTCCGGCGCGCACATGACGCTTTTCCCCAGGGTGGTGGAACTGCTGAAGAAGAACAACGCCGAAGACATCCTGGTTATAGGAGGCGGGATAATCCCGGAAGATGACGAGAAGGCCTTGGAAAAGAAGGGAGTGGGCAAGCTGTTCGGGCCGGGAACACCGTTGGAAGATATTGTCGATTATATCAAAGAGGCCGTTGTTAACAAGGATAAGTAAGTTGGTTCTTTATGGAAGACATCGTCAAAAGGGTTCTGGAAGGGGACGTTCGTGCCGTTGCCAGGTTGATGACCATGGCGGAGAACGAGAGCCCTGGTATAAAAAAATT
>CAZUZU010000151.1:0-7097 GCA_964624865.1 uncultured archaeon | reverse complement strand
ACAAAATTTGAAAGAGCTATAAGTTATGTTTTATTATTTTCTTTTCAACTCAGGTCCAAGTTCTCAATGGTCTCTTCCGGAGTCACGTCCAGCTCTTCTTCGATGCCTTCTTCCCCCGCGCCCAAATCGGAATCCCCAATGGTCTCTTCCTCTTCTTCTAGGTCGAACAGCTCTTCTTCCCCGTCTTCCGGCATCTCCTCCCCCTCTTCCTCCCTCCCTTCTTCCAGCATCTTCCCCTCCTCCTCGAACAGCTCTTCTTCTTCGTCTTCGAGCAGTTCTTCTTCCTCGTCTTCGGGCATCTCTTCTTCGTCTTCGAGCATCTCGTCCCCTTTCTCGCCATCGGGTATCTCGTCCTCCTCCTCGAACAGTTCTTCTTCTTCTTCGGGTATCTCGTCCTCCTCCTCGAACAGCTCTTCTTCTTCTTCGGGTATCTCGTCCTCCTCCTCGAACAGCTCTCCTTCCTCGTCTTCGGGCATCTCCTCTCCTTCCTCAGTAACATCTTCTCCCTCGTCTTCGGGCATCTCTTCTTCCTCTTCTTCGGGTATCTCGTCCTCCTCCTCGGGCATCTCCTCCCCTTCCTCCCCTTTTCCAGACTTTCTGCTCCTTAGGAAGAAAACGGCTCCGAAGGCGGCGATCAGGACCACCACGGCCGCAACAAGTGCAAGTGTTTCCATTCCTATGCCTTGCGCGTCTTTGTCGCCGTCACCATCACCCCCGTCAGCCCCATCTTCCCCGTCCTCCCCGTCGCCGCTTATCGGCGATTTCTCAGCGGCAAATGCCCCGAATATGGTAAGGTGGGTAACATTGGCCCATATCTCGTTGGCCTCGGTGTCCACCCCGGTGTTTTCCGCCTCGACCCACTCGCCCCCGTTGACGTCCCAGTAGTAGAACTTGAGGGATTCCTCGGTGTGGTTCTCCGGTATCGCCCCCTCGTCGTAGGGCGTGGTGAAGTTGATCCACGCCAGTTCTTCGAGCTCTATTTCCACGAATATGCCCAATGCCGCCATTCCCGTAGGTGAGGCTCCGACGATATCGGATATGGAGTCCCAATCAAGCCTTCTGACGACCATTGTGCCGTTACCCGAAACCCTGACCTTTCCGATCACGTTCCCTTCCTCGTCCTCGACATCGATCTCATTTACTATGCCGGGGGTTACGGTAATAACCTTTTCGACGTATCCTTCCGGTGCCGGGCTCAATGTAAGGTCAACCGTTTCGTCGCCGTCAACAAAGACCGTCTCGGTCTCGGCCATGTATCCCTTGGCGGAGGCCCAGACCACGTAGGTCCCGTATTCCAGGTTGGCAAAGGAGTAATTGCCGCCGGCATCCGTTTCTGTTGTCGTTTCTGCCCCGTCCAAGTCCACAAGGACAACAGTTGCCACTGTACCGTTGGGATTGCCGTCCGAGAAGGTCACTGTTCCCGAGACCGTTCCTCTTACTTCCACTACAGGCACCGAAACAGATATGATTTCCCGGACCGAGGCGTTGAAATCGTCGTCGTCCCAAACCTCTAGGTTAACGGTATAGTTGCCCGTGGCCGCGTACGTGTGCACCGGATCACTTTCATCGGATGTGTTGCCGTCTCCGAAGTCCCAGTGCCACTCAAGTAATGCCCCGTCCATATCACTGGATCGGTCCTCGAAGGTTACCGTCCCTTCCTCGATCGAATAGTTGAAGGCAGCCACCGGGCCAACGTTGAGAACAGTAATGGCCCTGGATATCTCCCAAGACATCATCTCAAAGGTAATGTTCATTGTCACGTTGTATTCCCCGTCATCGCTATAGGAGTGGGTAACGTTCCTTCCCGTGGCGGTGTTACCGTCCCCGAAGTTCCAGCTATATGTCAAATCGGCCGGGTCGTATCCCTGTATGACCGAGGAATCGTTGAAAGAGATGATGTCCTGGGTCGAGGGCTCCGCGGGTTTATAGGTGAAATTGGGGATGATCTCCGGCTCGATGACGGTAATCTCTATGCTGCGTGTATCTGTGCTCAGGTCCCAGGCCGTTACTGTCAGTTCCACGGTGTACACGCCGCCGCTGGAATAAACATGGACCGGGCTCTGGACGCAGGTATCCGCCCCGTCCCCGAAGTCCCAGTACCAGCCTATTATCGGGTAGTCGTCGCCGACAGTGGCCGCCGTCGTTGTATCATCGGTGAACTGGAACGTGTCCCATGCCGCGGCATCGCAGGTAAAGTCCGGAACAATGGTGCCTTCCGGATTGGAGACGTTCACATCTATTCCGGCCCAGCTTGAACCGCCCCAAATATCGTGCAAGCCGGCAACAAGGGAGTAACGCCCCGGATCCAGCCCCCTCAGGTCCCATTCCGTAGTCCAGTTGAGGTCGATATCGGGTCCGTACGAGGTTCCCACGTAATACCAATCTCCCAAGGGATCCGGTGGCTGGTAGTAGAACTCGACCTTGCGGACATTGGCCAGATCAGCAGCCAGGAACTTACATCCCACCATCCATGATATCTCATCGTCCTGCTGTGGTGCGGCAAAGGAGGGCGCATCCATGTTGTGAACCACTATCGGCTTGTACGCGTAGTTGTTGGCTCGGATCTTGTCCTGGGTGCAGTTTACGTAGAACATAAGTTCGTAAGGCCCCTGGGGCGCGAAATCCCAGCCCACGGTGACGTTCACATCCTCTCCCGGGGCCAAAGTGGGGACGGTAACCACGCCGTATCCAAGGTCCCGGTGGTTTGCGCCGGTCAATTTCAACTCGTCTATGGCCATTATCGGCCCCACGTCCTCCCCATGGGTCTCGAACTTGAACCTCATTACGAAATCCGGAGATTGGTAACCTTCAAGCGAAACCTCCACGTATTCCCACTGGCCCCCGGAGTTCCGGTTCTCGGACCATATCTCGGAACTCCACGTGTTGCCTCCGTCTGTGCTTACGTAAAGACCGAGCTTGTCGAAACCTCCGTCGATCCAAGAGTTCTCCCAGAACGTGAGCTTGGGATCCTTTGCCTTCGACAGGTCTAACACCGGGGAGGTGTAGGTCGAGTACTTCGGAACACCGGCCGGGGCCATGGACGATTCTGCGTCTACGCAGGCAGCCAGCCCTCCGTCGGGTCCGAAGTTTGCGTCAGGTAGCCTGTACCATCCAACACCCTCGCCGTTTCCCTGGCTTTCCCACATCTTGTCGGTCTCGAAATCGTCTTTGAACACGGGAACCCTTTCCATGAGATTTGGCACAATACCAACGTTGAGGTCGTGATAGGTTATGCTCCCGTTGTTCCTCACCGTGACGTTATACTGATGATTTCCCGTTTCATATCTCATCATCCCGTCGATGGCTTCGTCCAGCGGAGTGACGTTGGTTATCAGCACTTCTCCCACCGGACCCTTTGCCATCAGGGAGAGGTTGTCGAGGTGCCAGCCCCATCTTCTGTCCATGTCCCAGGACTGGTAATTGAACACGAACTGTACCTGGTCGGAGATATATGGTGTTATATCGAGATATTCGTATGTCCAGTTGTCCATCCGCAGTTCCTCATAAGAGGTCCACTGTTTCAGCCGGTACCATATACCGCTTGAATTCACGTATAGACCGGTAAAGCCGCTGTACTGGTCCCTGTAGATCCAGTGCCAGAAACGTAGGTTCACGAAATTGTAGCCCGTGAGGTCGAAGAACGGAGAATACAGATAGGAGTCAACGTCTTCCGTGTCGTTTCCGGAGACGTTGGTGGCCCATATATTTGGCCCGGCCGGGTCGTCTGCAGGTGGTCCTTCAGGCGGGAAGTAGGTTCTCTCGCCCCACTGCCAGTCGCCGTTGTATGTCCAGTCGTCCAAGACCGCGGGGTTCTCGAGGTCCTCCTCCCAGATGATCTGCACCGATTCCTGGCCAAGTCTGAGCTTTGCGTTTAGATCGGCCGTGTTGGCATCCTTCCCGGAGTAGTTGGGGAGGGCCGAGGTGGTGGTGATATTTATGTCGTGAACTCCGTGGGTGGCGTTCTCTGGAACTTTTATCACCACCCTGAACCTTCTTGGGTTCTCGGGGTCCACGTTCCTTATCTGATATAGGTTGCCGGAAACGGGAAACATCAATGCACCGTCCTCGTTTATCAGATATATCTCCCACCACGGCTCCACCTCAAAGGACAGGTTCACCACACCGGTGGGGATGCGCTCCACCTTGGTCACGTTCAACGTGTTATTGTCGGTGGCGTTGATATAGGTGGTCAGCGTAAACTCCTCAATACCGTCCACATTGTTGCTCAGGGTGAAGTTCATAGTAACCTCGTTTCCAGGGGCCGCTATCTTCTCCCCGTCAGGGTATTCCGGGGGCAGCTCGAGCTCCGGTTTGAAATCGGGTGTAAGGTTCTCCAGCGGGGGCCCCATAATGTCCACGTAGCTGTAGCCAGTTTCACCAGGGTTCAAGGGCTCGCCGGGTGTGGAGTAATAAGGCGGGTCGAAATTTATCACCGGCCAATCCGGATTGTTAGTGGTCGCGTAGCCGTCGTAGACATGCGGCGCATCGTCCCCGTTGACCACGGTGTGCATCTTGTATTTATACGATTCTCTTATTTCATACTCGTATTCCACCGGGCATTCTTCCTGCGGAGGTTCTTCGTGGTCTTCGCTGCTGCTGGAATCTACGATCCGAGGGGCCCTGCAGCATTCGTAATCCTTGGTGTCGGTCCAGCTAAAGGTGCAGATGTTCCACTTCCACCACCAATCCACGAATGTAAATTCGGGTGTTATGATCTTGAAAATGGCCTTCAAAACAAGGTCCACTGAAATCTCAAGCCCGGTGGTTACCGTGCCTGTGTGGGTGCTCGTGTCGCAGTGATCGTCTATGTTCGTATCCCCCACTGTAATGGTCAGGTCTATCTGGGCACTAAGAGACAGGTGGAATATCTTCTTGATATTGGTGCCCACCCGCACACCCACTGTCAATGTCACCTCTCCGGCGGTGGTCATACCGCCGCAGTCCTTTACCACTGTTATCTTTCCGGTGGCCTGCAGGAACACCTTGAGCACCGGAAATCCCGGCACCGGGATCTCAACCTCCGGGGTGGACGCCTCTATTTCCAGCTTCCAGCCAAGGGACCGGACCGTCAGGGTACAGGACAGATAATCACCCAGGTCAAGCTTCCAGGTCAATGCCTTTTCCCTTATCATCCGGAATATCCAGCTCTTCATCGACTCTATCTTCTCGTTGAGCCACTGAGAGACCCGGATGACCCCCTCCCTGACGAACTCCACGGCGTCCCTGACCTTGTCGCGAAGCCACTCGGCACCGGACTTCAGCCATTCCCAGGCATCCTCGTACCATGCCCTGCTGCCGCGGCTTTGAAGCCCGTCCCCCATCCATATATCGAGCTCCACCACCGCTGTACCCACCAGCTCCCCCGTGGTTATTAAAATGATATCAAGTTCGGCGTCAAATAACTTGGAAGTTGGTACGGTTCCCCCGCTGCCGTTGAGGTACCAATGGCCTTCGCCGTCACTGAAATCCAGGTCCTCGTTGCCAACTCCGAGATGTATGTAAAAGGATGTGAAGGCAGGTATGATCAGGGCGGGCAGTGTCGCCACAGCCTCTTCGTTCTTGTTGTACACTGTCCAGCCGCTTACGTTGAGATCGTTGCCAAAATTGGTCACGGAGAGCCATTCCTGGCCCGCATCGGCCGAAAGATTGGCCTCGAATATCATTATGCTGTAGGAGTTCTGCATTCCTATGGTAGGACCGTTGGAGAAAGAACCTCCGGCCACGCCCCAGTCCGAGGCCCCGTTCGCGTCAGTGGACAATTGGTCCCTGCCTATGCTGTCATCCAGGGTAAAAGCGGCGTCAATGAATTCCCCGCCCGTCCAGATGCCTGCCGACAAAGCGTCATCCGTCACATCACCGGTGCCTGCAAGGCCCCAAGCAACGTAATCAACGATACCGTCAGGGGAATAAAGGCCGATGGCACTTTCCGTGCTCAGCACGTCGGAAGTGACAAGATAATAATGGTTAAGAACTCCGCCTGTTAGGTCCGTGTCGTTAATCCCTGCCCGTTCATTTTCACCCCTTGTCTGAACATCCAGCTCGAAATGTAATACCACCATTGATTTTGGTTCAAGGTCAACCTCCGGTAAGGTATACTCGCCCCCGCTATCTATCTTCAGGTTCCACCCCTCCCCGCCCACTGTTGCGGCCGTGGGGTTCCTTATCTCCACCTTGTCGTGCCCGTCAGACGTCCTGAACTGAACCTCGTTTATCACCAGCTTTCCCTGCTCCCACATGGGGCCTGATGCCGAGTTGGGGTCGAGCCTCTTGCAGCCTATGGAAGCACCCTCTGAGAACTCGGCCACCAGCAGGTCGTTTGCCTCCATTAATCCGTTTTTGACGGCCCAATACCCTGCCGTTCCCCCCGTCCAGTCAGACATGGCCGGGACGGCCCACCCGATATAGTCCACCAGGTTCTCCTCGGCCGCCGGTCCGGAGAACAGGGCCAAGGCGTCGGCCTCATTATCGAATATCTCGAAATTATTGTTGGTGTAAAAATGACCGATGTTGTCGCCGAAGTCCAGATCCGCACCTTCGTCGGTCTGTCCGAAATGGACGTATAAGGCTGCGTCGGAGGGAAGTGACACCTCCGGCAGGAGGGCATCGGCCTCCCCGTCGCTGTTCGACAAGGTCCAGCCGGCGAGGTCCTGTGGTTCAGACCCGTTGTTGTATAATATGGCCCATTCTGCGCCGGCATCCGGCCCGTGCGGGTCGAACATCACCTCGGATACAAGGACCATGGGTCCGGTGGACCGCGGCCTTTTTGCTTGGGGCTTTGCGGGAGCAATGGTCGCCCCCCCGCTCTCCTCTTTGATCATCCCGTTGCCGCCCTTGTTCATCCCTTGGTTTATAGCCTCCATGGGTACGGCCATCAGCACCATCAGCACTGTCAGGGCAAGAGCGCTTAAAATCTTCATGTTCTTTTTGTTGAAAATCCTTTTCATCTCAGCTGTCCGCATGCTCATCAAATTCACCGACCAGATTATTTATATGTTGAATTAAACCCGTTAAATTGTTGATGGTTAATAAAATTTTGTTTTGTATCTATATAGACAGTCTGTGTAACCCTGGGAGATATGTCACCCCTCGATTATAGG
>CAZUZU010000150.1:629-7213 GCA_964624865.1 uncultured archaeon | reverse complement strand
TCGATTGGGAACAGGACGGCGACCACCATGATGTTGAAGAAATCGTGAACCACCGCTGCCGCGTACGCCCTTTTGAACTCGTCCTTTCTCACCATATGGCCCAGGGAGACCAGGAGGTTGGTGACCGAGGTACCGATGTTGGCCCCCATGACTATGGGGATGGCGTGGGGCATGAACTCAGGCTCCGCCGCCACCAGTGCCACCACTATGGACGTGGTAGCGGAGGAGCTCTGGATTATGGAGGTTGCGATTATTCCTATGAAAAGGGCGACAAGAGGATTGCTGGTATTCCTTATCAGGCCCTCGGAGAACCCGGAGCCCATTGCCTTGAAACCCGAGCCCATGGTCTGAATGCTTATCAGGAATGTGTATATCGCAAGAAATATGATAACGGAACGGACCAGTTTGTTTCGCTTGATCTTCTCAAGCAAGGGCATTTCCTTCTTGTGGAGAGAAAAGGCCATGAATATCTTATGTACGAGGCTCACTCTTTCTCACTTCCGGGTCCATACCAGCGCGGCGGCTGCCGCACGATACCAGGCCAGAGTAACATTGGATTTATATTTTATCTATAGAAAATATAGTCGTATATATAGGAATATAGATGAAAATAGGCTTGATGGCACCCTGGTATGCCGGGCATGTCTTTGAATATGTTCACAGGGAATCCATCCATGCATTGGAATATTGTCTTCAACGGGCTCGCTTTAGGAATATAAAATAGTCTGACACCACGGATATATAAAACAAGTTAAATATATATAGATATATATTCTATCTATTAAATATTTATATGCGGGTGGAATATTGCCTGCCACGTATGGAAACCAGGAAGGTCCAAATCACGGGCAAATCCACCTATGTGATATCCCTGCCCAAGAAATGGGTGAACAAGGTCAAGGTGGTCAAGGGCGATCCCCTTTCCATAAGGTCGTTATCCGACGGCACCCTACTCCTGAACCCGAATATCGAGGGGAGGGCCGGAAGGGAGGAGAAGATCATCATAACCCTGGACAGCAAGGACGAGGACAAGCTTGTCCGGAAGTTCATCGGCGCCTATCTCTCCGGCTTCGACGTCATCGAGGTACGGGGAAAAATGACCCTGTCAAAGGAAGTAAAGAGAAGGATCAAGGACCTCACCTACAAGACCATTGGGCCGGAGATAATCGAGGAGACCCATAATTCCGTGATCGTTAAGGACCTGCTGGACGCGGGGGACTTTTCACTTGCCAAGGGGTTAAGGAGGATGTACCTGATAGCCCGGGGCATGCATCTTGATGCCCTGGACGCGCTTCTTTCCAAGGATAAGACCCTGGCCAACGACGTGGAGGCCAGGGACGACGAGGTGGATAAGTTCTACTGGATGATAGGGAAACAGTACAATCTTATTCTCAGGGACGTTTTTCTGGCTGATAAGATGGCTATAACTTCACGCCAGGCCCTTGGATTCCTTTTGACCGCAAAGTCGATAGAAAGAATAGGCGACCATGCAAAGAGGATAGCTGTGAACTCCAAGCGTGTGGAAGAGGACCTGGATATTATCTCTGATATAAGGGGTAACAGCAAGGAAATAATCGAACTGCTTGATAACGTAATGGATGCCTTTGACAAGAACCGCTTCGATGATCTCAACGACGTCCTGAACAGGTCCAGGGCCATTGCCAAGGGCATAGACGATCTTAGAACGGACCTATTTAAGCTCTCGGCCGAACCAACCACCATCGTTTCCCTTACCTACATCGTGGACAGCTTAAACAGAACTCTGTCCTATGCCAAGGATATCGCGGAGACCTCGATCAATCATTACTATACACGGAACTTTTAATCCCTTCTTCCTTTGTATTCTATCTTACTCAGAGAATGTCTCCTCGATCCATTTCTTGATCTCGTCCCTTGAACTCCGGAACACCTCGAGCATTTCCTCCTCGGTACCCTCCGCCTCCGCAGGGTCCTCGAAGCCCCTGTGCAGCAGCTGTTTGCCCGGGAAGAAGGGGCAAACTTCCTTTGCCCGATCACAAACTGTTACCACATAGTCGAAGCCGTCGTCCCTGAACCCCTCGATGGATTTGGATTCTTGAGCGGAGATATCGATACCGATCTCCTTCATCACATTAACCGCGTAGGGATTTAGTTTGCCACGGTCCGTGCCCGCGCTTGCCGCATCGTACCGGTCTCCGAACATATGCCGCATCAGCCCTTCAGCCATCTGGGAACGGGCCGAGTTGCGGCTGCAAATGAATAGAACCGAGAGCTTTTCATTGGGTCCCACCTCGCAGGTCTTGTCGTCGATGTCTATTATCTCTCCCTCTATCATGTAATGTATCTTCTCCGCCATCTTGCAGGTGTGGTCAGCGCATCGCTCCAGGTATCGCGCCATCATGACATAGTGGGTGCATCTGGTGATGTACTTGGGATTCTCCATCATGTAGGTCAGGCATTCCCTGAATATCTGGTATCTCAGCGCGTCGATCTCGTCGTCCCGTTCCTTGAAATCGGAGATATATTTCGTATCCTCGTAGCAGAACGCCTTCAAAGCGTCGTTCAGCATGGAGATGACCATTTTGCTCATGTGGGGGATGCTGATCAGCTCGTTCACGTGGGGCTCGTCGGCAAGCTCTATGGTTATTGTGGCGATATCCTTTCCGTACCTGCCGATGCGCGTGAGGTATGTTATCATCTTGAGGATGCACGCCAGGTGCCTCACGTCCCTTGCCATTGGCTGGTACAAGGTAATGAGCCTGAACGCGTTTTCCTCAATGGCCAGATCAAGCTCTGCCAGCCTGCATTTCTTTGATATGACCTCCATGGCCAGGCCCTTGTCCCGCTTTTTCAAGGACAGGACCGCATCGTTCAACATGTCCTTTGCCAGATTGGCAAGCACCAGCATCTTATCTTCCAGCTCGTCGAGTTCCCTGTGAAATTTCTCGGTCATTTTATCACCTATCCGAACCTTCCAGTTATGTATCTTTCTGTCAATTCCTTCTTTGGTTTTTGGAATATCTGCGATGTTCTTCCGAACTCTATCATCTTGCCCAGGTACATGAAGCCGGTGTAATCGCTTATCCGGGCGGCCTGCTGCATGTTGTGAGTGACTATGATAACGGTGTACTTCTTTTTAAGCTCGTTGCAGAGGTCCTCGATCTTGCTGGTGGCTATGGGGTCCAATGCGGATGTGGGCTCGTCCATGAGTATCACCTCGGGCTCGATTGCCAATGCCCTGGCTATGCAGAGCCTCTGCTGCTGCCCCCCGCTGAGACCGATTCCGCTCTCGCTCAGCCGGTCGCGGACCTCCTCCCACAGCGCGGCCCTTTTAACGCTCCGCTCCACGACCTTTTCCAGCCTCTTACGATCCCTGATGCCGTGGATCCGCGGCCCGTAAGCCACGTTGTCGAACACAGACATGGGAAAGGGGTTGGGTTTCTGGAATATCATGCCCACGTTCTTCCTAAGCTCCATGACATCCACGTCGGACTCGAATATGTTCTTGCCGTGGTACTTTATCTCCCCCTTTATCTTGCAGCTGTCGATAACGTCGTTCATCCGGTTGAAGCATCTGATCAATGTGGATTTTCCGCAGCCCGAGGGACCGATCAGCGCGGTTACCTTGTTCCTCTTGACCTTCATGCCTATGTCGAACAGCGCCTGCTTGTCCCCGTACCACAGATCAAGGCCCCTTGTATGGAACACGTAGTCATCATCTGACATCTCTTTTCACCTCTGCCTAGTATTTCATCTTTCTCCAGTAGTAAGCTCGAAGCACAATTGCGACCGAGTATATCGCCATGACAAGTAATAGAAGGACCAGGGCCGTGCCGTAGGCATTGGTTACCGCCCTTTTTCCCGGAACGGAGGTTATGAGCAGGAAGAGGTGGGTGGGAAGTGCCATTACCCGGTCCTGGACCGAGGTGGGAAGTTTTGCCGAGGTGAATATCACCGCCGTGAACAGGATCGGCGCGGTCTCTCCGGCGGCCCTGCCTATGCTCAGTATTGTCCCGGTGATTATACCGGGGGAGCCCGGAGGCAGCACCACCTTTCTGATTGTCTGCCACTTGGTGGCCCCGAGGGCAAGACTGCCCTCCCTGAATCCCCACGGGACCGCCTTCACCGCCTCCTCCGTCGTCCGTATGATTGTTGGTAGAATGAGAAAGCCGAGAATGAACTGACCTGTGAGCAGGCTGATGCCCCACTTGAGATAAGTGACGAAGAAAGAGAAGGCGAACAGTCCGAACACTATGGAGGGCGTGGCGTTGAGATTGTCTATACCCGCCCTGATCACCTTCTTTATCCACCCCTCTTTCCCGTATTCTGCAAGATATATGCCCGCGCATATCCCTATGGGCACCGCCACCAGTATTGCCCCGCCCACAAGATACAAGGTGCCAACGATGGCCGGGTATATACCCCCCTCCCTTCCCAGGTTTTCCGGCGACTGGGTAAGGAACTCCCAGCTAAGCGCGTCGATGCCGTTGGCCACTATGTGGTATATGATGACGGTGAGCATCGCGATAACAGTTAACGCCGCGGCCACGATCATGCCAAAGGCGATCTTTTGGACAGCCTTGGGGTCCGTCTTCTTGAAAAGAAAGTACAGTCCGATGAACGCCAAGACAAGAACACCGGTCCACATGAGGCCGAACCAGTCTCGCAGAACCGCCAGAACTACCAGTGCCAGAAAGCTTTTGAACACCCTGCCCGTCCATTTCTTAAATGCCCTGCTCCGCGCGTCGGACAGCAGCTTCTTTCTGATCTTTGTCTTCGGCTTGAACTTCTGCTTCATCTTCTCCATCACGTAGTTGGCTATGCTGTTCACCACCAGCACGATGAAGAACAGGATGATTCCCAGTGCGAAGAGGGCGTTGAGGTGGGTGCCCGAGGCCTCTCCCATCTCGGTGCCTATGACCGCAGTAAGCGGCCTTACGGGATCGAAAACGTCGGTAATTGGGGAGGGGATGGTGTTGGAGTTGCCCGCCACCATCATAACGGCCATGGTCTCCCCCATGGCCCTCCCCATTCCCAGGATCACCGCCGCGGTTATCCCCGACATTGACGATGGTACGATGACCTTGCTGATGGTCTGCCACCGGGTCGCGCCCATTCCCAGGGACGCTTCCTTGAACTCGTGGGGTACCGAGCTTACGGCGTCCTCCGACACGCTCACTATGGTGGGGAGGGCCATTATACCCAGAAGAATGGAGGCCGCGGCCCAGCATTCTCCCGAGGACAGGTCGAAGCTTACCCGCAGCCATCCTGCAAGCACCACAAGGCCGAAAAAACCGTAGACCACGGATGGTATGCCGGCCAGTATTTCCACCGAGGATTTCAGGAACATCCTTAATTTGGGCCCTGCCAGCTCGGCAATGAATATCGCCATTCCCAGGCCCAGGGGCACAGCGATCGCTATGGCGCCGATGGTGACCAAAAATGTCCCCACGATGAACTTCCAGGCACCGAACGAGGGCGTCACTCCCGGGTTGATCACCGATACGGTGGTGGTGGCCACGTCACCCGGGTCAGTGTTTCCTCCCTCTTCCACCACCAGGTACAGGTCTATGGTGGTGTTTCCCGAGAAACCCAGGTCTAAGCTTCCCTCCCCGTTTAAAAGAAGCCGGCCCGTGTCATTCTCCAGTATGTACAAACTGACGTTCCATTCGGGATGGGACAGGGTGAGCTTAAGCTCGTATTCCTCACCCCGGAGCCCTTCCAGGGTGAAGCTGTAGTTCACTTTACCTCCCCAGTCCACGTATTTGTAGCTCTCCCCGGTCTGGCCCAGGGACACCTCTTTGTACTGGTAGACGATCTCGGCGTGCTCGTATATCAGGTTGGGCCGCGACTCCGATTTTACCGTGATATTGACGAAATAGGTGTCCTCTATCATGGTGAGCAGCAGCGGATCCACCTCTATTCTTCGTGATTCGCCCGGGTCCAGTGTGACCCATCCCCTGTTCTTGCCCCATATCCAGTTGTCCAGGTTATAGACCATGGGTTTGAACACCGAGGCCGCGTCTATGGTGACGGTGAATGTGTCCTCTTCCACCCCGAGGTTCTTTATGCGGAAATCCAGCCTTACGTTCCCGGTGACGTCCTGACCGGCCTTCATGATGTAACTGTCGGGGTAAACGTCCACACCCGCCTCCTGGGATATAACCTCCACCTCGAAGCTCTTTTCTTCGGCCCCTCCCGCCGAGTTGATTTCTATCCACAGGCTGTGAACCCCCTGTTCATGGGAGATTATCTGGATTGCAGCCTCCGTCCCTTTACCTTCGTCCAGTGAGAATTCGGTGGGATTGACCCTGACCTGGAGGCAGTCGTCGTAGGACAAGTTGATCGCGTAGGTGTCCGCAACCCCTCCCGTATTGGTAATGTTCAGATGTACGGTGCGGGTGAAGTTCGTTCTCACGTGCACCCTCTCGTCGTCCAAACCCGCGTCGAACCTGAAGGGTTGGACCTCTGTTTTGAAAACGAAATCCTCGCCGACGTCCACTTCCTCTATAGGCTTCCACTTCTCCCCTAATATGATCTCCGGGGCCGAATTAACCTCGAATGCAGGGACCGCCTGCTGGAATAGGAATAATATGATGAAGAAT
>CAZUZU010000150.1:0-619 GCA_964624865.1 uncultured archaeon | reverse complement strand
ACGATGATGGTGGCAAAGATGCCGCAAAAGAACAGTCCCGACCTTACGGAGAGGTCGTAGAACCTGTTCTTGGACCTTTTTTTCACCAGCTTCTTGCGCATCTTATCGTGATATTGCTTCTCGTCTTCCTCGACATGGGCTTTTACCGGGCTGTTGCGTTTCTTCAAGGGCTTTCCTCCCCGTTTTTTCATATATAAAAAAAAGAAAAAAAAGAAAAAAAAGGATATACCGCTCATACAAGCGGTACGAATCCCTCGTCCTCGACTATTGCCTGGCCGTCGGTGCTCTGCAGGAAGTCGATGAAGTCCTGGACCAGTCCCGTGGCCGTTCCCGTGGTGAACATGTTGAGGTTCCTTGAAATGGGGTATTCGCCGCTCTGCACGTTGGCCACCGTTGGTTCCACGCCGTCTATCTTCAGGCCCTTCACCTCCGAATCCACATAGCCCAGACCGACGTATCCAATAGCCCCGGGCGTCTCCGTTATGGTTGTGTGCACCGCCCCGTTGGAGTTCTTCTCCTTCATCGTATCCGCCACCTCGTTGCCCTCCATTACCAGCTCCTCGAACGTCGCCCTGGTTCCGGAAGCGCTGTCCCTGCCTATCACCTCGATGGCGAGGTC
>CAZUZU010000149.1:2349-7229 GCA_964624865.1 uncultured archaeon | reverse complement strand
CGCTGTTGGGCGGTCCCTGGGTGGAGACCTTGAGCCAATAGTTGTCTATGGTCATATGGTCCTGTCTGCCCCTGTACCTTTCCACCCCTCTCCAGGTTAATATGACCTGCTCTTCAATTATTCCCTTCGTTCCGTCTCTCGGTGATTCTAATATCGGTGGGCTTGGTGGATATGTTGCCCTGGATGGACCGGCAGCAGGAGCGACCTCCGACAGTGATACGAAAGCCACGGCTACCATTAAGAAAGCTACTCCCATCATTATTGCGCTATATCCACGGCCTACATTCCTTTTCTTTTCGACCATGTGATCTTTCACCTCCCTTTTTCAGGGTTCACGTAGATGATGACATGCTTATAGATATATGTATCCCTACGCCACAGACAAAATATTCGTGATTATATTAATAAGTTTTTGGGGTATATATGAGCGGTGCGGATCGGCTTATTGTACCTTACATCCAGACGTATACCTCAGAATATTTATTTCTTATACGTCGAGGGGAACAGTATAAGCAGGGCGGCGAACAGCTCCAATCGGCCGAGCCACATGCACATGGAAAGGACCAACTTACCGGCAGGGGCAACGGCAAGGAAATGGGGCGCCACCTGGTTCAAACCTGGCCCCACACCCCCCATGGCAGTGATGACCGCTGAGGCCGAGCTTACTATGTCCAGTCCGGTTAATGTGACAAGTATCGTTGCTATGATGAAGGTGAAAACGTAGGCGGCAAAGAACACGGCCACGTTCCTGGTACTGTCCTCGGGCAGGAAGCGGTCCCCGATCTTAACCGGTATTACCCCGCGGGGGTGGAGCACCTTGTGCACCTCCAGGCGCAGCAGCTTGAGGATGACGAGAATACGGATGATCTTGATAGCACCTGCGGTGGACCCTGCGGAGCCGCCGAAGAACATGAGAATGAGGAGTAGGAACTGCGACGCGGGGGGCCACGCTGCAAAGTCCGCGGTTACGTAGCCGCATGTGCCGCCCATGGAAACCACCTGGAAGGAGGCCATCCTAAAGGCGTGAAGGGGATTGGAATAGATGCCGTGGTAGATCAGTTCACCCGTTATAATAACTGCAAATATGGAAAGTATGGACATGAACAAACGCCATTCGGGGTCTTTGAAAAAGAGCTTTATATTTCTAGTTGTGATAACCTCGTAATGGAGAACGAAATTAGTGCTCCCTATGATGATGAAGAACATAATTACGGCGTCCATCAGGGCATTGTCATAGAATCCTATACTTGCATCCTTGGTCCCGAAACCCCCGGTGGCAAGGGTGGTCATTGCGTGATTTATTGCATCGAACGGGGTCATGCCAAGTATCCAAAGGGCAAAGAACTCCGCAAAGGTGAAACCTGCATACAGGGCCCAGAGCATTTTTGCCGTCTCCTGGATCTTGGGTTTTAACCGAGTGATTGCATGTCCCGCCACCTCGGCCTTGAAAAGGGTAGCGGCACCGCGACCCATCACCCTGGCCAATATCACTACGGATAGAACAATGAAACCCATTCCCCCAAGCCACTGGGTAAGCGAGCGCCACATGAGTATGCTCTTGGGAACAGCGTGATCCAGACCTACTATCACTGTGGACCCCACGGTTGCGAAACCGGACATAGATTCGAAGTAGGCGTCAATGAGGCTGGGGAGGACCCCGCTGGCCGCATAGGGCAAGGCGCCGAGAAATGCCATTAACAGCCATGCGAAGGATACGGAGGCAAAGGCTTCCCTGTCCCTCAGGTTCTCGGAATATCCCCTGGCATAGTAGCGCATGGAAAATCCGGCGCCAAGGGATATCAAGGCAGGGATTCCATAAACAAGCAGGGCAAATATCAGACCCTCCCCGAACCATACGGCAGTGAGAAGGGGAACAAGAAAGGTAACGGAAAAGAACATTAATATTATTCCCAGAGAATCCGCAATTACCTTGTATTTCATAGCAAAGCCCCTTAAGTCTTAAAGAATTTAGATTCCATTTTCTTCATGAGCTCGGTCTTGAGGAAGATAACCGCCCTGTCACCCGCTTCGAGCTTGTCGCTCCCCCGGGGTATCTTAACCCTTCCCCCTCGGACCAGAGCGCCGATTATGAGTCCCTTGGGTAGTCTGAGCTTACGGATGGGTTTCCCGATTATCTTGGCCTCCGTTGGTATCTTTATCTCACATATGAGCGCGTCACCCCGATATAAAACGGATATGGACTGTATCTCCTCCCTGTGAACGTGGCTCAGGATGGTTCCCACCATATTTAGCTTCAGGTTCACTGCAAGGTCCACGCCGATATCCTCGATCATGGGCTTTCTTTCCGGATTTTGAATCAGGGCCACCGTCTTGTCGGCACCGTACTGCTTGGCCACCAGGCAGGCAAAGACATTGGTCTCCTCCTGCGGTGTCAGGGCCAGAAAGGCATCCACGTTATCCAGGCCCTCCTCGATAAAGACGTCCCTGTTGGTGGCGCTGCCGTTCAATATCAACACGTTGGAAGGCATCTCCTCGGCAATGGTGTTGCATTTTTCCCTATCTTCGTCAAGTATGATTACGTCCATCTTCTCCATGGAGAGAAGTTTGGTCAGAACGATCCCAAGGTCCGTCGCCCCGTAAATAACCACTTTCTTTACCGTCTTCTCCTCCTCCTCTCCGCCTCGATCTATCTTTCCGAAGATATCCTGAATGTCCGGAATGATTCGGAGGTTCCCTATGATCATCACTACCCGGTCACCGGGCATGAACCTGTCCCTGCCGGAAGGGATGATGATGTCCCCTTCCCTGTGAATAGCCACTACGTTAGTACCTGAGGGAAGATGGGCCCTTCTTATGCTCTTGTTGGCAATGAAAGCGTCCTCCTTAACCAGAACCTCGAGCACCCTTATACGACCACCGGCAAAACTTTCTGTTTCGTAGGGCATGGGCATGGTGATCATCCTTGCTATCCGGACCGCGGATATTAGCTCCGGAGATATGGCGATATCGATACCAAGGTGGGTGAGGTTATATGATATCGGTTCGTTGATATAATCGTCCCGGGTAAGTCTGGCAATGGTCTTTGCACCGTGCTCCTTGGCCAGGATACAGCCGATGATATTGCTCTCGTCTGAGCCGGTGACCGCCACGAACACCTCGGTGTAGCCTATGTAGGCTTCTTCTAACTTTTTTGGACTCCCGCCGCGGCCCTTAATAACCAGAGCATCGAGACCTTCCAGCTTGTTAATAACAGAACTTTCCTTCTCAACCAAGGCAACGTCGTGACCCTCCCGTACCAGTGTCCTTGCCACATTGTAACCCACATCGCCTCCTCCCGATATCACTATGTACATAACTGATACACCCCTGTTGGATTAACGGCCGAGTTTTTTCATGATTACCGACTTGAGGCTCTCGTGCAGGGTGACGCTTGCGTAATCACCCTCCCTTACACCGAGCCGGTCCCTTTCCCTGGACCTAAGGGATATTTCTCCCTCGTCGATTATTCGATCGCCAAAGGCCTTGACCAGGACGCTTTTGTCTTTGAAACCCACCACCACATGATCACCGGATTTGATTCCCAGTTGTTTTAACACGTTCTCGTGTATCCTGGCCACTCCTCCTACGCTTATCTTGCTCCCGACTACGACCAACTCCAATGCTTCCTCTTTTTCCTCTGCCATTCCTTTCACCTCAATTCCAGGCGACACTCATATGTTTAGCGGCGGCACCTGGAACTTCGGTTGTCTTTCCGCCGGCGTGTACTGCTGGTTTTTCTGGGATACTCATGAATCGTTTTAAACGTCCCATACATTCACTTCATTGAAATATGAACTGACCTTCCGTCCATAATGATATGGGAAGGCCTATATAGTAATCTATCTTGAAGAACTTCTCGATCCATTTCTCAACCAATTGATTGTGGAACTTTCGAAGGAACTCCTTGGCTCCCTGGGCCCCGAACACAGCTATGGCGGCCCTTTCCACACCCTGCACCCACATATGAATGGAAAGGTTACGGTGATCCTCAAGGGTGAGCACGCGATATATATCGTCCTCCAGTTCCTTTTCCTCTTTCGGCGGCTTGCTCAAATCGCCGTCGTAATCCAAGGCAAGCGTTATACCGCAGTTGCCTCCCATGTCGAAGTCCACCTTGATGTCCTTGAGATCGCTCTGACTGTAGTGATCTATGGCCAGGCCCTGAGCTATGCCCCTTACGCACATGGGCCTCTTGTACTTCATGCAGTTGTGGACATAGGGGCATTTCCACTGCCTGAGGTGTACCTTGTCGTCCTTGATTTCCTCGAGCTTTATCTCGTCTATGAATCGATACTCGTAGGACTTGACATTAAGAATGCAGTACTTCCTTATCGCTGTTATCGGATGATTAACCCTCGTGGCCTCTATGCCGTACTGCTCACCTAGCAATTCCCTCTCGGTGGCGGCGATCTCCCTGAAGAAATCTATGTAGACCTTATCGGGGTGGTCGGTCTTCAAGGCCTCCGCTACCACGATGTCGTAGCACATGCTCACCAGTTCGCGCAACACCGTTTCCTTGGAGGTATCCATAACCGCTTATCCCTTCCTATATATGCTTATTTAGGAGAAAAAGATGTTCTATGATATAATGTTTTCCCAAACCCGGTATCAAACCGCTTGGACCTCGGGATAGCAGCGAATGACCCCCTCTTCCTTGTCCAGGTACACCAGCCCGATGTCCCCGAGTATCCTGGAATTGTAGTAGACGCTCTTCTTGCTCAGACCGGTCCTGTCCTGGATGCCTGCCAGGGTTATACCAGGGTATTCCTTTATTGTAACCAGTATCTTTTGCTGGGGAATATTAAGGTGGACCCTTGTCTCAACCATCATGTTGGCGGGATAGTACCTCTTGTACTGTCCCTCCTTCCTGGCCTTTACGA
>CAZUZU010000149.1:0-2339 GCA_964624865.1 uncultured archaeon | reverse complement strand
GGAAAGAGAGCCCTGCTTGATATCCAGGGCGTCCATGAGCCCGCGGAAATGGACCCCTGGGTGCTGGTTGATATGATTGAGCACAGCTTTTCTGGTCACGTGATTGAGCACCGCCTTGCCGGTTATGCGGGAATAGGAATAGTAGATAATGGAGGCGATAACAATCACGATAACAGCCACCAACAGCAGAGGCTGGAGCATTACATCCGGCAATCCGGGGATACCGCCACCGCTTCCTTCTTCGTCCCCCTTGAGCGGATCGTCATCCTTTTCGGCCCGATCATAAGAGCCGTCCGTGGATTCCTCGCCGCCGGGAGCAGGGTCATCGATAGCGCCGGAATCATCTTCCGACCCGCCTCCGACCGTTGCCCCTTCGTTCGAGGTCTGATCATCACTGTCCTCCGTTCCGGAGGGGGCCGAACCGTCACCTTCTTTATAACCGTCATCTATCTCCATGTAGAAAGTAATATTTCCGGGGTCTCCCGTTCCATTTGCAAGGGCTGCGAAACCGCCGGTGTAACCGGAGATTGTGGTGTCGTCCGTGATATTGATCAGGGCCACGAAATCGACCAGGTAATCAGCGTTTATGTGTATATTGTAGGTTCCTTCGGCCAGATTGGCGGTGAAGTTGCCGCCGCCGTCGGTTATACCATGGTAGGCCGTGTTGTTTTCCGTATCGGTAATGGTGACCACGGCATCCGGTACGGGACAGGTGGCGTTATCTATTTGATACACCACGGTACCGTTGAGGGCGTGTATATTACTTTCTGCGGCATTCCCCCCGGCCGGTAACAAAAGCGAAATTAACAAAAGGGAGGAGGCAAGGCACAGGATAAGGAAGGGCTTTCTTTCGCCGACCACGGGCATTATGCCCGAAAGCCTGTTTGCCCGGCCTTTGTCCCTTGCCTTCCGCCGCATATCTATCTTGCCTCCTTTCACTCTTCCTTTTACCCCTCCATCGCCCCCTTTTACTCTCCTTTCACCATCTTATACTCTCCCATTAGGCCCTTTTAGCCTACCACCACTTCGTCGTAGTAATAGTAATCCTTACTTACGGGGTGGGGTAGGTCTATCGCATTTACGTCCTCCAGCGTTCCCAGGTCATTGGCCTTGAGCTTGTAATCCGATACGGTATAGAGGGTGTCCTCGATATAGAAGCTTCGCTTTACCTGGTAGGAGGCGTAGTATGAATAGGAATCCTCCGCCTCGCTCTCCGCATGGGATATCCTGCCCCTTAGCTCGAAGCCGTCCTCCGTGTCCACGTTGAACACGTAGGCCCCGCTGAAGGTGTACCCGCCGTAGTATGAATCCCCGCTCTCCGAGAGCAGGATCGGAATGACAAGCAGGTTCTTGTGCCTGGCAAAGAGAAAGGCGTGGGGATCGTGGTTTGCCAGCGACGTGGTTCCCCGGTCGCCAATGACGTAGTTATCGACCTCCTTGGGATTCTCCAGGTCGCTGACGTCGAACAGGGAGAGCTTTACCCCCTGGATCGCGGTATAGTATACTGAGTCTTCGGCATGTATCTTGTCCGCGTCTATACTTGCGTCCGCATCCTTGCCCAGGCCTATGACATGATTTTCATCATAGGGATGCAGGTAATCCGAATAACCTGGTATCTTTAACTCTCCAAGGATATAGGGATTGGTGGGGTCGCTCAAGTCTATAACGAAGAAGGGATCGATCTGCTTGAAGGTTACCAGGTAACCCCGGTTCCCTATGAAACGAGCCGAGAATATGCTTTCTCCAGGTGCTATTCCGGTTACGGAACCTACTCCCTTGAGGGCCATATCTAGTACGAACACGTGATTTTCCGATTTTGTATCGGTCCTCCACACCGGCCTGGTGGTGGTAGCTATCCTAAAATGGCCTTTGTGCTCGTCCATGGAGAAACGGTTGTTGATGTGGCCGGGAACCCCGCCGCTGGCCTCGTAGCTTACATCGCCCTCGTCCACCGATATCCGGTGTATGGTGGTCTTTTCAAGCTCCTTTGCTATTACGCCCTCGAACACCTCGTTCTTCTTCTCGTACTGCTGCCTGTAATCCTCTTCCTCGGCCTCGGTAAGGGTGTCCCTGTAACCGCCGATTATCCCGTCGCAGCCATCCAGTTTCTCCGGGAGTCCAAGCTCGGATTCCAGCACCTGATCTATCTCGCTGCTGATATTTGACGGGATTATTGGTAATATAACGTCCTCTATCCGCCTCTCCATCTTCCTTGCCGGGCTCATCCTAGATATGTATGTTATATATATATTCCCGGTGGAAACGTATATCTCAGAGGAACGGCCCATCAATATGGCGGTGGTGGTGGAGCTCTCCTCCGGGTCAAGGACGTTTAGGGC
>CAZUZU010000148.1:0-7239 GCA_964624865.1 uncultured archaeon | reverse complement strand
CCACCGCAGTCTGTATCTTGCCGAGCCCTATGTTGCTACCGCGGCGGGGGGAATGATCGCCAATTTGCTTACCCCGCTGGCCCCCGTGGCCTATCTGGTTGCGGGGTGGGGCGATGCATTTGGCGAGCCCTTTGGTGTGAGGTTCGGTACCCATAAGTACACTGTCCCAACCCTTTCAGCTACCAAGTGTGAGCGCAGCGTCGAGGGTTCGGCGGCTGTCTTTTTCTTTTCGTTTCTGGCCTCCCTTATCTTACTTCCAATTTTGACTCCCTTCTCTCTTGCAGGAGCGGTGACGATATCGCTGGCTGTAGCTATCGGGGCTACCGCGGTGGAAGCAGTGGCTCCCCACGGTATGGACAACCTGTTCACCCAGTTAGCGGTTGCAGTGGTTTTAATGCTGTTATTGTGAACCGTCACCTATTGAACCTTGCGAACAGGCCGTAATATTGTCATAAAGTTTATATAACGACGTTAATTATTGAGGAACATGGTTACGAAGGACGAGGTAATGGAGACCTTAAAGAACGTCATCGATCCGGAATTAGGCCTGTCCATTGTGGATATGGGCCTGATATACGAAGTGAACGTGGAAGGAAAGCAGGTCAATGTAAAGATGACCCTCACCGCCCCGGGGTGCCCGCTGGCAAGTTTCATTGCCCATGACGCGGAAAGGAACGTCAAGAAAATGGAAGGCGTGGAGGAGGCTGTGGTGGAAGTGGTTTTCGACCCCCCGTGGAGCCCGGATATGATGTCTGACAAGGCAAAGAACCTACTGGGTTACAAGGGCTAGTTATTCTTTATGCCTGCGATCTTAACGGCCGCTCCCATCCTTCTGAGCAGAGGTATCTTTTTCGGTATCCCCCATAGACCGGAGGCCAGTTCCGGGGGCAGTCTTTGGATAATCTTCCAGGGATAAAAATGAGTGGTTTCAATGAGTTCGATGTCAAAACCATTTTGAGCCAGCAGATTATTGAGCTTGGTATGGGTCAGTGTGTATTCGTTCTCGGTATGGCTTTGTTTACCGGAGGGATATATCTGGGGCGCGGTCACCCTTGCCAAAGACCTTTCGATCTGGAGCAAGGACTGGTTAAGGGCGCTGTCTTCCACTATATAGATGATTCCCTTTTTCCTGAGCACTCTATTGGCTTCTGTCATTACCATTGGCAATAGGGGAGGGGGCAGGTGATGGAGCGTCTTTGAGATCACTACCGCATCGAAAACTTCGGAGCGAAACGGAAGGTCTTCCGCGGAGGCCAGAATCAGCGAAAGATCCGCCTTTTGTTTTAATCTCAACAACATCCTTTTTGAAATATCCAGGGCATGAACCTCGAAATATTCGTTCAGGGGGAGTGCAGTGGAACCTGTGCCTGAACCCAGGTCCAATACCTGAGCCCTATTTTCCAGGCCCAGTCTTTGCCGTAGGTCCCGAGAAACCTCCCTGCCCAGTAACTTGAATGTTATGGGGTCGTAGTACAATTTGTCGTATTCCCATGCCACGCTGTCGTGATGTCTTATCTCTTCGATGACCCAGTCCGGATTCAACTCACTCCCCCGTAATTGTCACCAGAAGCCTCCTGTTCCTGGGCCTTACATCAAGCTCAAGGAAAATAATCTGCTGCCACTTACCCAAGACAGGTTTCCCTTCCATTACAGGTACGGTGAGGGAGGGACCGAGAAAGGAGGCCCGAACATGGCTGTGTCCGTTACCGTCGTTCCATGTTTCGTGGTGCTTGTATTCCATATCCTTTGGGAACAGCCTTTCCAAAGCGGCTGGAAAGTCCTTCTTGAGGCCGGGCTCGTATTCAATGGTGGTCACTGCCCCGGTTGCCCCGGTAACGAATACATTGGCCGTTCCGCTTTTTATCCCGCTGTCCTCAATGACCTTGGAGACCTTGGAGGTAATGTCTATAACGTCGATCTCGCCCTTTGTATCGAACTTGATATCTACATGCTTTGTCACCATATTTATCACCACTTTGTTTGGTAGATGCATTGACAAGGAATATTAAATTTTTTTGGCTATTTTTAGCCTCTTTCTAAATTCCTTCCGCATATCCTTATAATCTTTGTTATCCGGGTCGATCTTCAATGCCTTGTTGATGCTGGATAGTGCTGTTCTGTACCGGTGATAGTTCTTTTCTCTGACCGCCTTGTTATACCAGTATTCGGGGGACATGGTATCCCTTGGACCCATCCCAAGCTCGTCGTATTTGAAGTCGAAGCCTCTCGCCGATTCGAATCTATCCTTCATGGTCTTACCGATCCCTTTCTTTCCTTCATGTTCCAGCTCCATCTTTTCTTCCATGTTTTTCAGGGCCTCCTGGATGTGACCCAGTTTCTTAAGGCATTCGGCAAGCCCGTCGTAAGCTTCTACGACATCGGGGTTGATATTGATGGCAGTTTCGTACTCCCGGACCGCCTCCCCGTACCTTTCCAGGTCCCGAAGGGCGTTTCCCTTGTGCAGGCGCGCCTCCTCGTTGTCCGGGTTGATCTCCAGAGCCTTGTCGTAACAGCCGAGGGCATCGTTGATGTTCCCCATGTCCACCATGGTGTCCCCCTTTCGGATCCAAGCCTCCTCAAGATACGGGTTAAGGCTCAGTGCCGCGTCGAAAGCGTTCAGCGCCTCCTCGTACTTGCCCAGTTTGCTCAGTGAATAGCCCTTTGCATACCAGGCATATTCGAATTTATTGTTACATTCCAGCGCCTTTTCGTGATAGGGAATTGCTTCTTCGTATCTTTCCAAATGTTCCAAGGTGTTGCCGATGTTGTTCCATGCGATCTCGTATTGGGGGTTTATCTCGGTGGCCTTGATGAAATAGGGAAGGGAATCCTTGTAGCGGTGCAGATTATAGAGGGCGTTGCCGAAGTTGTTCCATACTATCTCGTCGTCAGGATAATGGACAATGGCCCTCTGATAGACCTTCACTGCGTCCTCCAACCTTCCCACTGCGTGAAAGGCATAGGCCTTGTTGTAAAGTGCCTTGGCGTGCTTTGCCTCAAGCTCAATTGCCTTGTTGAAAGACCCCAGGGCTTCCTGCACCAACCCCATCTCCATCAATATCTCGCCCCTGAGGTTCCACATGTCGGCGTCGTAATCGGACTTAGTTATGTGCTTGTCGAGAAATTCCATTGCCTCCTTGTATTCCCCCTGTCCCACCAGGGCCTTGGCCTTGGCGAACCATGCATACTCGAAATCCGGGTTCAGCTCTATGGATTTTTGATGGCATTCCTCCGCCTCCTTGAATTTACCCAGATGCTCGTATGCATTCCCCAGGTTGTTCCAAGCGATCTCGTAGTCAGGTTTCAGGGCAACCGCCTTTTTAAAGTACCTTACCGCCTGCCGGTAATTGCCCTGGTTGTACAACGCATTTCCCAGGTTGTTGAAGACCACTTCGTCCTCGAAACCGTTCTCGGCCGCCTGTTTATAGCAGTAGGCCGCTCCTTCCAGGTTTCCCTTCTCGTGAAGTGCGTAGCCCTTGTTGTACCAGGCGGGGGCATATTCCGGATCCATCTCCAAGGACTGATCGAAATAATATATCGCCTCGTCGAACTCTCCGAGATTTGAAAGAGAGAAACCCATGTTGTTGAGCACCACCGCCCTGTCCTTTTCAATGCCCTTCGACTCCATGTATTCAAGGACCTTTTCATATATTTCCACCGCTGATCGATATTCGCCCTGATTAAGCGCCTCGTTACCGTCGTTTACCAGATACTCGATCCTTGTTTCGATATCTTTAGCCATGTTCCATCATTTAGCCTTTTACAACGCCGAGCGGTCTCATCCTGGCCACCTTGTAGCTGATACCCGCTCCGTGGGTAACGTCCACAACCGATTCCACGTCCTTGTACGCATTGGGGGATTCCTCCGATATCACCTTGCTGGTGGCGGCCCTGATATATATGTTCCTTTCATTGAGCATTGATTTCACCTTGTCGGAGGGAAAGCTCTTTGTCGCCTTTCGCCTGGACATCACCCGACCCGCTCCGTGGCATGTCGAACCAAAGGATTCTGTCATGGCCTTCTCCGTTCCTACCAGGAGGTATGAGGCTGTACCCATGTCTCCTGGTATCAATACCGGCTGGCCGTATTTTCTGTATTTTGAAGGGACCTCTTCCCTCCCCGGGCCAAAGGCCCTGGTCGCCCCTTTCCTATGTACCACCAAGTTCCTTTCCTTGCCGTCCACCTTCAATGTCTCGAGCTTTGCCATATTATGGGCGACGTCGTAAACGATATCCATGCCCAGGTCTTCGGCCCTCTGGCCTAGAACGGATTCGAAGCTTTCCCTTACCCAGTGCACTATCATCTGCCTGTTGGTCCAGGCGTAGTTGGCCGCACAGGACATTGATTTGATGTATCTTTGCCCCTCCGAGCTGTTCACCGGTGCGCATACAAGCTCCCTGTCCGGTAGGTCAATGTCCCATTCGTTGGACACGTATCGTTTGCCTTCCTTTCTAAAGTGCTTTCCTAGACGATGAATGCTGTCGTCGCATACCTGATAGCCCAGTCCTCTGGACCCCGTATGGATCATTATCACCACCTGACCCTCCCGGTCTATTCCAAAGGCCTTGGCCTCCTCCGGCATGAGGATCTCGTCCACCACCTGTATCTCGAGGAAGTGATTTCCCGCCCCCAGGGAGCCGAGCTGGGGCATTCCCCTTTTTTGGGCCCTGTCGCTTACCGTATCGGGATCGGCGTCATCTAGGCACCCCTCCTCCTCCAGCGATTCCAGGTCCTTTTGCCATCCGTATCCGTTTTCAACTGCCCATTTCGCCCCCTTGGCCAGAACCTCCCGGACATCGTCCCGGGAGACCTTGACCCTGCCGCTGCTGCCAACCCCGGAGGGAACGTTCTTGAACATCGCGTCGATCAAAGGTTTGACCTTATCCTTGACATCCTCCACCCTTAGATCGGTCCTCACCAGCCTCACCCCGCAGTTTATGTCGTATCCCACCCCACCCGGAGAGATTACACCTTCCCGGGCGTCGATCGCCGCCACCCCGCCAATGGGAAAGCCGTAACCCTGGTGCACGTCCGGCATTGCCAGAGCCTCACCCACAATGGAAGGAAGGGTGGTAACGTTGGCTATCTGATTGGGCGAGGAATCGCCTCTCACCACGTCCAGCATATCTTCCCTGGTAAATATCAGTGCGCTGGTTCTCATCTCATCCCTGTAGCCTTTTGGGATCCTATAGCGATACTCGTCTACCTTCTCCAACGGTCCGTTCCATGTCATTCTCTCACCACACCTAAACCGTTATTGTAGCAGGGCTATATATAATGTTTGTGAATATTGTTTTGTCATATTGATACTAAAATTATATCCGCGAACGGATCCTGGATCGGACCGGTAATGGGACAGGGCTAAACTTTTTTTACTATAATCACATGCTCTTCTGCGGTGATATCATGGATTTCAACTACACTCAAGAACAAGAGATGATCAGGAAGATGGTCCGCGAGTTCGCGGAGAAGGATATCAAGCCCATAGCCGCGGAGATAGACGAAGAGGGTAAGTTCCCGGAAGAAACATTGAAAAAAGCGGGGAAACTCGGTCTTTTGGGCATGACCGTGCCCAAGGAGTACGGCGGTTCGGGCGTGGATAAGATCAGTTACATGATAGCGTTGGAGGAGATATCCCGGGTTTGCGGCTCTCACGGCCTTACCCTGGAGGCCCATAATTCACTTGGCGTCGGCCATATCTACGAAAGGGGAACGGAAGAACAGAGAAAGAAGTACCTTCCAACACTGGTTAACGGCGAGGGTTTGGCTGCCTGGGCGTTGACAGAGCCCAATGCGGGAAGCGACGCGGCGTCCCTCCAGACCACCGCGGTCCGGGAGGGGGACGAGTACGTGATAAACGGCACAAAGCAGTTCATAACCTCGGGCCACGTCTGCGATGTGATGGTAGTGATGGCAAAGACGGACAAGGACGCCGGCTACAAGGGAATATCCGCGTTCATTGTAAAAAACGGCAACCCGGGCATGAAGTTCGGCCAGGAGGAGGATAAGTTAGGGCTGAGGGGAACGGTGACCTCCGAGGTTTTTTTCGAGGACTGCCGGGTCCCTGTTGAAGACCGGATAGACGAGGAGGGAATGGGCTTCACAGGCGCGATGACCATCCTGGACCGGGGTAGAACGGCGATTGCGGCCATGGCTCTGGGTATTGCCCAGGGCGCGTTGGACGAGTGCCTCGAATACGTAAACCAGAGGGAGCAGTTCGGACGGCCCATAGGCAAGTTCCAGGCAATCCAGTACATGATCGCTGACATGAAGGCGGAGATAGATGCTGCCAGATTATTGGTTTACAAGGCCGCCTGGCTGGAGGAGATGGGCAAGGACTTTTCCATAGAGGCATCGGTTGCAAAGCTCTATACCAGCGAGATGGCGGTAAGGGTGGCGAACAAAGGGATACAGGTCCACGGAGGGTACGGTTATACTCGAGAATACCCGCTGGAAAGGTTCCTCAGGGACGTAAAGCTCTGCTGCATAGGCGAGGGTACCTCCGAGGTCCAGAGAAGGGTAATCGCCAAGCGGCTCGGATTATAACAGAAGAGCGGCTGAAAAGAGTAAAAAGAGGGCAGGCGTCCTCTTCCTTTCATTATTATGGAATTTGGATCTTGACCCGCGTTTCACACACAACTTTAACCTGCGGGTAATGACTTTCGTTTTAGGAAGGTGCGAGGTACGACCCGGAATATGTCACGACCGATTAATGACCGACTACCCGGCCCAATACTCCCTTGGCCTTTTCCATGTGCTCCTTTACCGGTTTTATGGCCACGTCGGTGTGGTCGCGCTCTTTACTGACTATGTATAATGATTCCAGGTTGATCCGGTATTTTGATAGCTTGCGGGCGATCTTGCCCAGTTCACCGGGTAGGTTGGGCAGCCTTACCACTATGGTCTCAGCCTCGGATATCTTTATCTTGGGGAGATGTGCCAGAGCCCTTGTCGCCGACCTCGAATCATTGGTAATGATCCGGATCACCGCTTTTCCGTCCAAGGTCTCGGCGCTTATGGCCTCGATGTTGACCCCGGCCCCGCCGAGCGCTTCCGCAATGGTCGCAAGTTGACTCATCTCGTCCCTTATGGTAACTGTTATCTCCTTCATCCTCATCACCTTGTGAGAAGAGCTATATTGGGTTCTTGCTATTAATAGGTTGCTCTCTTACACCCTTACTCGCCCATGAAATCAATTTTTTCTTGGATTGAATAAATCTCAAGAAATAATGGCCATA
>CAZUZU010000147.1:0-7259 GCA_964624865.1 uncultured archaeon | reverse complement strand
AATTGAAGAAGGTATCCGAGGCCCTCCGGCCCGACTCGGGGGTAAACCTCGTTTCCATATTGGGGCTTGCAGGCTCGGGAAAGACGGCCCTTGCACTGGAATGCCTGAAAAAGGCCAGTGACAGGCATGCCTTCTATTATCGGATCCAGAGCTGGGACGACGAGGCCCATCTGCTAATCGAGATCGCTTCTTTCCTGGCGTCACTGGGTCTCCCCGGTCTTGAACGGAGGCTGGAGGATGAAAAGGGCTACAACCTCGGAGACATAGCGTGGCAGCTCGTTACAGCTCTGCGGAAGAAGGACTGTATTATCGTGTTGGACGACCTGCAAAAGTCTGGCGGAATGTCTAGATTGTTCACCCTTCTCAAGGACAGGGGCCCGGGAGGCGCCAAGATTATCATGTGCTCCAGGGAGCGACCCGGCTTCTACGGCCTTAACGACCTGAGGGGTGAAGGGCGGGTGTTGGAGTTGAAACTGGGACCGCTGGAAAAGGAGGCGGTCAGCAAAATATTAGGGCCAAAGTTCGGAGAGGGAATAATAGAGAAGATCGACCCCGCCGTCACCGGCCAACCCATATTTCTCCAGCTGATGAAAGACGAGGATTTGAAAGGACTGGAAGGAAGAATAGGGGATTTCATATATCGCGAGGTGCTCTCCCCGCTCTCAGGGTTAGAGAAGGAAGCCCTCGACATTCTATCCGTGTTCGAGCACCCCGTGCTGCCCTTTATTATCGAAGAGGCGGGAAAGGACGAGGTTATCATATCCCTAAAGAACAGGATGCTGGTACAGGATTCGGTGGGAGGGAGGATACAGGTCCACGACCTTATCAAGGAGGAACTAAGGAGACACGCCGGTCCGAATAAGCAGAATAGACTCCTGGGCAGCGCGGCGAAGAGGCTTTCGGACTTTATGGACGCCGGGGAGGCCGGGCTGGAGGACGTATTGGAATATATCCGCATATTGATCAAGCTCGACAAGGGGGAAGGGGCCCTGCAAACACTATGGTCCTGGTCCGAGGAACTGATCGAGTATTTCCCCACGGCGGTGGAGGACGCTGCACTTACCCTGGAGGAAACAGTGGGTCGAGGAGGTAATTTCAAGCTCGATGTCCTAATGGGCGACGTCAATGCCGCCAGGGGCTCCTGGGAACCCGCCCTTTCATACTACCGGTCAGCGCTTAAAGCGGGGCCCGAGGAAGGGAAAGCAAGGATACAAGCCAAGTTGGCAAGGGCCCAGGAAAAAGCTCTGATGTGGAGGGAATCCATTGGCACCTACCGGGAATCCATCAAGGGCTTTGAAAAGGAAGGGGATAGATATCGGGAGGGGCTGTCCCGCATCGAGCTCGCCTCCGTGCTAAGGGCCTCGGGCCGCCATGAGAAGGCGGAAGAACAGCTGGAAAAGGCGGAGACGGTCGTGCAAAAATACCCCGAGCTTCGAGAGGCGTGGGCCTTCAACAAGGCCCTTTTACTTGCCAAGGAGGGAAGACACTCCGAGGCAAGGGAGACCCTGCTCGAAGCCCTTGGCGACATGGAGAAAGGGGGGAACGGCGGAGAGGGCTACGTAAAGATCGTGATCGAACTGGCCAGAACCGAAATGGCACTGGGTATGTTCTCCTTACGAGGGTTGAAAAAAGGCTTGACAAGGGATCCCGAGAAAGGAGGTACACGTTCGGAATTGGCGGCGACGGAGGGATATATTTCGCTGGGCGACATGGCAAACGGGAACGGCGAATACGGTACCGGGAAAGAGCTTTTCGAAACCGCGTCGAACCTTTTAGTCCGGATTGCGGAGAGCAAAGGTTTATTCTCGATCCTGTTCGCTCCCGCAGGCAGGAAGGCCGAGGCAAAGGTAAGGGAGCTGAGATTGAGGGCGGAGGAGGGATTATTGACGGCGTATGTAGGAAGCGGTAGCGTGAAGAAGGGGGTAGGGTTATTGGGCAGGGCCTCCCGCACATACGATGCAAGGGAGATCGAATCATTGATAAGGACCGGCTTGAAAGTAATCAGGGGGATCGAAGAGGAAGATGCAAGGAGGGGTTTCACCCTCGTATCTTCGATATTCGACATCTTTGCAGCAAAAAAAGCGAAATGCCCCGTTGCCCCCGAAGCCGCCCTTGCCGTGTCATTGACCCTGGCCAGGCTCGGTACCGAGCTTGGTGAAAGGAAAAGAGCGGAAGCGGCGGTGGAAAGGGCAGTGGAGCTTAACAAAACAGTGGGGAGCAAACAGGCGGGCAGGGCCATCAAGGGGCTGGAAAAAGCACTGGGCAAGTAAGAGGACATACAACGACATCCCCGCTTTTACGCAGGTTTTCATAGTATTTATATATTTGAACCAACTCATGTATGGTCAGTGATAGAAATGAAGACAGATAACAGTAACAAAGAGTCAAGAGCGCGTATCATATCAGCGATTGTAATAATTAGCCTTATTATAATGGCGATACCCATGACCCTGGCCCGGAGCGACGGGAGCGTTTCGTCTGTTTCGATCGAGGCGGAGGCCGTGGAATTGCCAAAGATGGGATCTGATCTCCCCGAAATCGAGAAAGACGAAACAACGGGCCCTTCCATGCAAACAACGGGCACGACAAGGAGCATAACCCTCCAGCCCAACGCAACCGATGGGAAGGACACTAGGATAAGTGAGGAGTATCCCACCCGGAACTACGGCGAGAACATCAATCTGTGGGTCGGTTCGGACAACCCGGGTCCCGAAGAACACAGGAGCCTCATCCGATTCGATCTACCCACCACTCAGATGAAGTTGAGAACGGTCATGCTCACCCTATACTGTTACCGCGTTTCCAATAACCCGATCAACGTGTCGATTTACGCCGTTAGAGATCGGTGGGACGAGGGTTCCCAGGACGGGGCGAACGGCGCGGCCAACTGGAACGATCGCATGCTCTCCACATCCTGGGTCACGCCGGGCGGTACCTACAACGGTGCGGAGGTTTCCCATCAGTACATATCGGAGGAGAAAAGCTGGTACTCCTGGAACGTCACGCCCATCGTGAACAGGTGGCTGGACGGAACCTGGGAGAACCACGGATTCATACTGGTACCTGATAATCTGCCGGCGACGGGGCTGTACAACACCGTTCGATTCCGATCCAGCGATTCCATCGCACGCAGACCCATCATGAAATTTGTTTACGACGTGGGCATAATTCCGGAAGTGGAGAACATGGATTTGGACGTGAACGATCCGTCCCATACCATCGATCTCACTGGCAGGGCAGGCGGCACGATACATCATACCACTTATCAGGCCAATACCAATGACCCGGTCCCCTTCCGCGGCAACAACTTCGACGAGTGCCGTTTCCAGACCTTCTACACACCAGAACAGGTGGGCGCGGCCGGAAGAATCAACAGGATCTCTTTCCTGCGTCAAAATCCCGACGAGACGGGGAACTTCAGCGACTTGGAGCTCCGGATGGCCCACACGAGTTTGGATTACCTCACTCAAACGTTCAACGACAATTACGATGCAGTTCCGACTGTGGTGTACTCCGAGAATAACCTCCAGCTGAACTCCTCCGACAACGACCCGGGGATACATTTCGATCTGGAGAGCGATTTCCAATACGACGGGTTCCGGAACCTGCTAGTGGAGATCAGGTGGAGAGGGGACGACGGAGACCTTGTGAATCTCATGTACAGGGACTTCGCCGACGCAATGAACCACAGGGTCTACTCCGCCGTTATCGGAAGTCCCGTGGGAACCACCACCGACATTGCGCCGGTGGCCAGGTTCCTGACAGACATCACCGACCAGAGCGAATTTACCTGGACGGCACAGAGCATGGACCCCGACCTGTTCTCGGCGGACATTGACGGTACGGACCTGACGGTTACCCCGGTAGTGAACGCCGTGGGATCAGGGAATCTCGCCCTCACGCTGACTAACTCCAGATGGATAGAGGAGACCTGGAATATCAGGGTCGATATCGGCATGAAGGACACCTGGATATGGGGCAGGTCCGACGAAAAGGACTATAACTACGGAGGGGAGGACTACATCATAGCCGGCACGAACACGGACAGCACGCCCTTACGGTCGCTCCTGGGATTCGCTCTTCCCCAGGAGAGGGGCAGGGTCGCAAGGGCCACGGTCTCCATGTACTGTTATTACAACAAGAACGATCTACCGATGAACGTCACCGTGAACCCGCTGGAGGGCTCCTGGACCGAGGGCGAGGGGACCTATGCGCATCCCAGCGACGAGGATTCCAACTGGAATAACAGGACCACGGACACGCCCTGGTCGTCACCGGGCGGGGACTACGATCCCTCACTCTCAGCACACACCATCGTAACGGAGGACTATGTCTGGTACGAGTGGAACGTCACCGAAATAGTGAGGGGGTGGTACGACGGCTCCATGGATAACAACGGTCTGCTCATCTCGAGCACCCCGTTCCAGGTCTCGGGCGATAATTACGTCCAATTCCGCTCCTCGGAGGCCTTCTTTCCTGAGTTCTGGCCCAGGATCGATATCTCGTTCGAAAATCACGTGGACGACCAGACGATGGACGAGGACGACCCTGCCAGAACGGTTGACCTGGAGGAGGACTACGGGGTTGTAGACACCGTCTCCGGAGACTCGGTTGGCTCGAATTATTGGCCTTTATACGGATCTATCCACACCGAGGCCAGGCTCCAGTACCTCTACACTTCGGAGCAGGTGGGCACCGAGGGACGGATAAACAGGATATCGCTCAAACGAGAGAGTCCCGACCATGTTGGAATATTCAATAACTTCAGGGTCTTCATGGGACATACGGAGCAAAACGAGCTCACGGACACCTACGACGACAACTACATGGGTGTAGGACTGGTAGATGTTTTCTCGGTCGACAACTACGTTACGAACTCGTCCAACGGTGACCTCTGGATCCATTTCGATCTGAACAACAGCTTCACCTACGACTCCGACCACAACCTCATCGTGGAGTTTCAGTGGGAGGGAGACGACGGGTCGAACATACCCACCGCCACCACGCACAACGACAACACCAGGCTGTACGGCGGTGACCTGACTGCTCCCACGGCCACGGTGGACTACAACCAGGCCATGATGAGATTCGAGGTGGAGCATACCGACTGTACTGTCGTGGCCAACGGAACCATCGACAATTTCTATCCCATAGCCTCCGGGTCCGTGGAAGAGATGAGATTCCAGTGGCTGTATCATCAATCCTGGCTCAACGCCTCCGGTACGATCGACGAGATACAATTCCAGGCCGCCGATGGGCCGGATTTCGCCGTACTGGAGAATCTGAGCATAAGGATGGCCCACAGTGACAGGGTCGATATCGGAACCGATTTCGAGGACAACAGGATCGAGCCGTGGACCGAGGTGTTCAATCGTACGACATACAAAGTCTCCACCACGGGATCACCCGAATGGATCTCATTCGACTTGGACAACCTATTCGAGTACAACGGAGTCAACAATCTGGTGATAGATTTCCGATGGAGGGGCGGTTACAGCTCCGATAATTTCGGAGTTTTTCTGTGGAGCCATCCCACAACCTATAAGGCCAGGGCCTTCGCCACGGATTACTCGGCCACCACGGGAACCAGTAGTAGCCGTACCTACAACATCGTTATTATGTTCGAGGACGATCCGAGCTGGGAAGCCACCAGTAACGACCCGGGGCTTTTTTCGGCCGGCATAAACGGAGCCGACGATCTCGTGATCATGCCCCAGTCGAACCAGCACGGTACCGGGTCCCTGGGGCTTACAATGAAGGATTGCAACGGCTACACGATCGACCAGCAGGATGTGGGAGTCACGATCAACTCGGTGAACGATCCGCCCGCGGCCCCCACACTTTCGGAGCCCGCCTCCGGAGCGGCGGAGGTCAACCTCACACCGGTACTCAGTGTGGAAGTTGACGATATCGACTCCGCAGCCCTGGACGTCACCTTCTACAACGCAACCGACGACGTGATGATAAACGAGACCGTGGTGGGCGTCATGCCGGGGTCCACGGCATCCGTTGTGTGGGAGGGGCTGGAAGAGGGCAGGTTCTGTGAATGGTACGCGGTGGTGGACGATGGGACAACAACCACCACATCAGATACCTGGAACTTCACAACCAACGACACCACTCCGCCGTCGGTGTCGATCATCTCACCAGGCGACGGGGCAACGATAACCACCTCGAACCTGCTCGTGCAGTGGATGGGCGGCGATGCCGGCCTCGGAATAGCGAATTACTCGGTTCGCATGGACTCCGGGCCCTGGACCTTGGTCGAATTAAACCTCAGCTACGAGTTCACTGGATTGGGAGAAGGGCCCCATAAAGCATGGGTAAGGGCCAGGGACAACAGCACCAACGTGGCCAAGGCCAACGTTAGCTTCGTGGTCGATACCCTCGGCCCCGAACTGGACGTTCTCGGCGGGTTCCTCCCGACAACGGGTGACCAGGCCACCCTTACGGTCAATGTCTCCGATCCTTCCGGAGTGGACGAGGTGTTCCTGTATGACTGGACCAACGTGTCCGGCCCGGTAAACGAATCCATGCTCTCCGGGCGAGGACCGTATCACCTGGACATTGATATTCCGGTTAATGCAACCATGTTATATTACAATATATCCGCCAGGGACATCAACGGCCTCTGGCACTCCACCGGCCAAATGGACGAGGCAGTGGTGGACAACGACGGGCCCTTGGCCAATGCCGGGGAAGACATGGAAGTGCCCATCAATACCCTGGTAGAAATGAACGGCTCGGGCAGCACGGACAATGTCGGTATCGCCAATTATACATGGACCTTCGAGTTCAACGGCAGCGACGTGGTGCTTTACGGTCAAATCACAGAGTTCAACTTCACCCAAGTGGGAATATACACCGTAACGTTGCTGGTGGAGGACCACGGTATAAACACTGATTTCGACACCCTCGACATATCGGTATACGATCCCCAGAGCGGTGACAAGGAGCCTCCGGTGGCCGATGCCGGCGAGGATATAACCATCGGACTCGGGGAAAGGGCCGAGTTCGATGCCTCGGGCAGTTCGGACAACGAGGGGATAGTGGATTACGTGTGGTCATTCGACTACCTGGGGCTGAAGATACGCCTCCACAACGTCACTTCAAATTACACCTTCGACCTGGTGGGGTCCTATATCGTCACACTAACGGTTGTTGACGGGGCGGGATTGAAGGGCTACGATGATCTTTGGGTCTACGTCATAGACCCGGAGAGCAACGACACAGTGGCACCGGTGGCGGAAGCGGGGGCG
>CAZUZU010000146.1:5670-7267 GCA_964624865.1 uncultured archaeon | reverse complement strand
TATAGCCGCACAGGTCCCCCCGCCGATACCCCCCGCAAATGCATCGATGTCCGGCCTCGTATATTTCATCGCCTGCTTGAACCTCCGGACAACAGGACTCTCCGGGTCAGTGGGCGGTGCCGCCTTGTCGTACATCACCTTTTCAATGTCTATCTTAACCCCGAATTCCTCCTCCACGCCCTCCTTTAACGCCTCCATCTCTTTGATAACGTCCTCGGGTTCATATTGAGGTAGGATGCGGGAATCCACATAAAACACATCCTCACCGGGAATGGTGTTGATATTGGGGACGTTCCCCTCCTTCTTGGTGGGCTCGAAGGAAGATATCGGGGGATCAAAGAGCTCGTCCCTAAGATTGAACTTGTCGTACAAGTAATCTATCAATCTTGTCCCGAACTTCATGCCCGCCCGATGGGCGTTCTTGCCCCTTTCCGGCGTGCTTGCATGGGTCTGGGAGCCCTTTGTGGTTATCTTCAGCCAAACAATGGATTTCTCGCTAACTTCGATCAAAGAGCCGTCCTCGTTACCGCTGTCAGGCACCACGATGAGATCTTTCTCATTGAAAAGGTCCTGGGATATCAGGTGACGCATGCCGTAGGTGGAGCCCACTTCCTCGTCAGCCACAAAGGCGAGATAGGTGTCGTACTTGGGCTTTATGCCCTTATCATGCAGGGCCTTCATTGCATAGAGGGACGCTACCAGTTCTTGCCCGTTGTCCTCGCTTCCCCTTCCGTATATCTTGCCCTCCTTAAGCTTCGGCTGGAAGGGGGCGCATTCGGTCCAGTCCTCCCTTTTTCCCTCGGGCACCACGTCCACATGGGATATGATCCAGATCCTTTTCTCATCGCTCTCTCCCTTGGTAAAGGCTATGATGTTCGGTCGGTTAACGTTCCATTCATCCGCCATGTCGTATCTTTTTAGCTTGTCGAAGTTAAATTCGCTTTTCAGGATATTCTCCAGAAACTCCGCCTTTTTATCCTCACCCTCCCCTCCGTCCTTAGGGGAAATAGCGGGAATACTTATGAGATCCATAAGGGCCTTGACCATTTTATCCTCCAGGGCCTCGATCCTTTCCATTACCGCCCTGAGCTCTTCATCCGCCATACCTACTCACCTCACTACGGGGGCCAATATAGTTAAGGGCAATAAAAATTTTTCTTATCCCTTTTCCCCACCCCAAGACTATCCGGCGGTCCTCTCCCTGATGGTCTTCTCAGTGTCGAGCTTTTGTGAAAAAAGGAAAAGGAAGGGCAAAAACAATAAACATTATTAGTTTGCGTCAACTACCCCTATCAGTGATCGATATGGAGTGTAATATCCAGAAGAACAAAGCCGAATGCCCGTGCACATATCCGTGCGATAAAAAGGGCAAGTGCTGCGAGTGCATCAAGTACCACCTGAGCATGAGCCAGCTCCCGGCCTGCTGCTTCCCGCCGGAGGTGGAAAAAACCTATGACAGATCGTTCAGAAAGTTCATCGAGATCCACGGCAAGTGAGGTTTTGTAATGGAAATATGCGTTACAGGTATCGAGGAGTTACAAGGTAATTCTGAGAGACGACCACACCAATGGGAGGTATATTAATGGAAATTGGTGTG
>CAZUZU010000146.1:0-5570 GCA_964624865.1 uncultured archaeon | reverse complement strand
GTAATTCTGAGAGACGACCACACCAATGGGAGGTATATTAATGGAAATTGGTGTGGTCGGAAAGCCTAATGTAGGCAAGTCCACCTTCTTTGGTGCCGTTACCTTAGCCCAGGCGGAAAGGGCCAATTACCCGTTCACCACCATCGATGCGAACAAGGGCGTTGGCTACGTCAGGAACGAGTGCCCTCACCTGGAGCTGGGCAAGGACTGTGAGCCAAACAATTCCCACTGCATCCACGGAACCAGGTACGTGCCAGTGGAGCTTATTGACGTTGCCGGGCTTGTGCCGGATGCACACAAGGGCAAGGGGCTGGGGAACAAGTTCCTGGACGACCTCAGGATGGCCTCCGCACTTGTGCATATTGTTGATGTCTCCGGGTCCACGGACGAGGAGGGTAATCCGGTGAAGGTGGGCAACTACGATCCCATGCAGGACGTCAAGTTTCTGGAATCGGAAATAACCCACTGGATCATCGGGATACTGGACAAGAACTGGAGAAGATTGACAAAGCGAATAGAGAACGAAGGCAAGAAGATCGATGCTGCCCTGACCGAGCAGCTTTCCGGCCTGGGCATAGACGAGCACGGGATCGCCGCAGCCATCAGAAAAGCGGAGATAAGCGGGGACAGGGACCAACCGTCCAAATGGGGACAGAAGGATATATTCTCCCTTGCAGACACCATACGTGCAATGTGCAAGCCCATGATAATCGCTGCCAACAAGGCAGACATCGCCTCGGAGGAGAACATCGAGGCAATGAAACTACTGGACGAATATCTGGTAATAGAGACGGCGGCCGATTACGAATACGCGCTGAGAAAGGCAGCCGAGGCAGGATTGATAAGTTATACCCCGGGAGACGGCAGCTTCGATATCATTAACGATAAAGACCTTAAGGAAGGTCAAAGGAAGGCACTGGGCCAGATCGCAGATTACCTGGAGAAACATCCTGAGACGGGAACCGGGGTTCAGAAGGTGCTTGAACACGCCGTATACCAGATGCTGGACATGATTGTGGCCTATCCCGTTGAGGATGAAACTCACTGGACCGACAAGGACGGGAACGTGCTGCCGGACGCGTTTTTAGTGCCCAGAGGCTCTACGGCAAAGGAGCTGGCATACAAGGTACACACCGATCTGGGAGATGGCTTCATCAGGGCGATAGACGGGCGGACCCACCGTACAATCGGTGCGGATCACGAGATCAAGAACAGGGACGTAATAAAGATCGTCGCCAAGACGTGATCTAAAGTTTTAGCCTTCTTCTGGCCTGTTTACCTTGAGTAGCGACCTTACGGCAGAAGGCGTCCATGACGCCGTTCTGTCGAAAAACGAATTCATAGACCCTCTGGTCGTCCTCCACGACTATTTTCTTTATCATTCTTTCACCTCTTGGACCGTTTTTTCAGTCTCGGGGCCGCCAAACGGCAAAACGAGCCCGGGCTTATATTTGATTAGCCAATATAAATCAGTTCTTGCGGGGTAGGCGAATGTACTTAACTATCTCATGAATTAACTATATGCATACAATAATTTTATATATATTAGAAAAATTACCTAACATTGATGCGTGATATCATGCGATCAAAAGGCATCAATAAGATATGTTTAGCGGCAATAAGCACGATTCTAATACTCAATTTCCTAATCCCCACGTTAACGGGAGACAATGAGCTTCATTTTCCCGGAATCGAGAAGAACTGTTCTACCGACCTCTCAACGAGAACTACCGGCGAGAGGATCGAGGGAACGAGGGGGGAAAGGATACTGGTATTCGACGACGTGGAGGGACAGCAATCCTTTTCCGGCGACTTTCAACCCTGTGACGAGGACTCGAATTCCCCAACCCACAGTTACCATGAATCACCGGGCGGGGACTACGACCCCAACAGCCAATACATGCTTGCTCTGGGAGTTGACCTTAACCTGGAGGACGCCCTGGACCCTGCCATGGAATTCTGGTACACAATCCAGGCTCAGGAAGACGATATGTGGGGCAAATACGTTGACGGGGGTGTGGTGTCCTGCAGCACGGACGGCGGTCAGAATTGGGCGGCAATGACCCCGAGCAACGCTGCTTCAGACCCAAACTACCAGCAGTTAAGCGGAAGCAGCGCATTGACCCAAGCCACCGGGGTGACACAGGCATACACAGGCTACTCCGGTGTATGGCGAAAGGCCACCTTCGATCTCTCTCCTTATGTCGGCTCAACCTCGTTCAGGATCATGTTCGGCTTCGTTCCAACCCCTGTGGTATCCAGCGGGGACGACGGCTGGTACATCGACGACATAAAGATCACGGCCACCAATCGGATCCCGGAAACCCCGATCTTACTACAGCAGGGGAATCACACCGAGCAGAGCGCCACCGGCGTTGTGGAGGACCCGGTCACTTTATCATGGAGATGTGACGACCCGGACCAGGATATCATCACCAATTACACTATCAACGTGGCCACACAGAGCGGGGTTAACAGCGACTCGCCCTCTGTACCGCAAAATGCTTGGGTACTGAGAACCACTTTAAATTCATCCCAGCCATTTTCAGACGCACCCAACTCCATTGCCCTTGACGTTGAGGACGGGGTCCAGTACTACTGGGCGGTCAAGGCGAGCGACGGGTTCGACTGGAGTCCCTGGAGCCCTGAATTCACCTTTATTACCAACAATCCTCCCGAGGCAACGATACTATCCATATCGCCCACCTCTCCCAAGGAGCAGGAACCGGTGACCTTTGAGGGAGAGGGGTCCGATCCGGACGGGGACGCTATAAGTCGATACAAATGGGTCTCTAACAAGGACGGGGTTCTGGGCACCGACGCGACCATACAGGTCGGGCTTTCGGAAGGCGGGCATCAGATTTCCTTCATGGTAAGGGACCAGAACTGGGAATGGTCCGAGGCAGTGGATACAGGAATAACCGTGGGCAAGAACAATGCACCTAGCATAGTTACCACATCTCCATCCTCAGACAGCATTATCATAACGCAGGGGGAGACACAGACCTTTGAAGTGGATGTGGAGGACCCTGAGACTCCAAAATCCAACCTCGCCATCACGTGGTATCTGGACGACGAAAAGGTGGACGAAGGGTTCACCTACAAGCTCAAGACAACCTTGGGCAGCGACCTGAAGGACGACCACGCTATCAAGGTGGAGGTCTCGGACGGGGTTTTGTCGGCAGCCTATAACTGGAGCGTTTACATAAACGTACTTCCGGAGATACTGACCAAATCACCCACATCTTCCTCCTTATCCATCCAAGAGACGGAGAGCATCGATTTCTCGGTGGAGGCAAAGGATGACAACAGCGACGATCATGTATCATATAAGTGGTACCTGGACGGAAAGGAGCTGGTGGGAGAGAACTCAAACTCCTACACCTTAACCACTGATTATTCGACCTCAAGACAGAGGCCCTATAAGATTGAAGTCCGGGTATCGGACAGCTACGGCCAGTACATAAAGACGTCCTGGGATATAACCGTGGAGAACGTGATCCAGGATATATACCTGGTCCACTGGGAGCCTTATGAGAGGGAGATTTACGTGGAGGAAGGGAAGACACAGGTCTTCCTGATCGATGCGGTTAGCAACGACACCACCCTTGCCTACCATTGGTTCTTGGAGGATCACGAGATCGGCTCAGGTCCGGTTCTCTCTTATACCCCGGATTACGACTCGGAGGGAAACTATACCCTGGAGGTCATAGTAACTGATGAGATCGAAGATACCGCGGACCTAAGCCATTCGTGGAAGGTGAACGTAATAAACGTTAACAGAAAACCCGTGGCAATTATCTCCCTGCCCGACCTTTCATACTACGAAGCAGGTGCGGGAGCCATACCCTTTGACGGAAGCCAGAGCTACGACCCGGACGGGGACGAGCTGACGTTCAAATGGTTCAACGAGGCGGGAAAGGAGATCAACACCAAGAGCAGTTTCGAGACAGAACTTTCCCCCGGCGTGAGGACCATTACCCTAAAGGTCATAGACGAGGAGGGGGCCTTCAGCCAGGACAGGACCATGTTCACGGTTGCCGCGCCCGACGTTGTTCTTCTGGACGTGCAGCTCAACAAGGATAAATACTACCTTGAGGAGGGCGGGACCATCACGCTGAAGCTCAAGAACAGGGGGCTCATTGCGGCCAGGGACGTGGACATAATATTCAAGGCCAACGACATGCCCATAGCACAGTTCACCGTATTCATATCCGCGGGAGAAACGGAGACCGTGGTGGTTCCCTGGACCGCGTCGGAAACAGATATGGTGATATCCGTAGACATCTCCTCCAAGCACGAGGGGGTTATCCCCGGGGGCCACATATACAGGTACCTTACCCCCAATGTCGTTGACAGAGAGGAAGAAAGGGAAATAAAAGGGGACGGCGATGAGATCGACTGGGTGCTTGTCCCCATTGCCGCTGCAATCATCGCCTTCGCCGTAATAGACAGTATATTCCTGCTTACTTACAAGGACGTATTCAAGAAGAAGAGATAACCGGCCAACGAGAATCAGGGTCATGGCACTTATCATCGAGAGCGTGATGCAGCTTTTCAAATATGTCAAGGACAGATACTCCTCCAAGGAATTCCTTGATTTGATCGAAAAAGAGAAGGAGGAAAGTGGCGGACTTTTGAACGACTGCACGGCAGCGGCAATGGTGCTATACAAGGACGGCATTGAACCTATGCCGGCCAGATTGATAGGAGCCGTGCGGGAGGGGGAGGAATGCGTTGTGCCATGCTGCGTGGATTGGATTTCTGATGTGAACACATTCCAAAGAAGGGGAGGGGGCGAAGGCGGGATGATGAACATGATAGTAAGTGACAGCTTGAGCAAGGGCTATCTAACCGTGTGGAACACCCGGGTGGTGGATAACATATCTTCCGGCATGATACAGCCAAATGATCACGTTATCATTCACAGAATTGCTCTGGAGGATAAGAGTACCGGGAGCGGGGAAGTCGGAAAAAAAGAGGAAGATAACAATGGGGATAAGGACGATATCGAGATCAGATTGGTGCTTAGGAGCGGGGCATACATATCAAAAATAAGCAAAGAAGAATTCGACGAGCTTGAGGAGCGGTTGGCCAGATTCGATGCATTGGAAACCAAGCCGAACCTAAAATCAATTAACGCTGTCATGTCACTCGATAACAACGAGCTAAAATATTCCAGCCCAACGGCCGATATAAAGGGAACGATGCAGGACAGGTTCGGGCCGAGACAGTACGAGAGTAAGGGAAGAAAGTTCAAAATGGGAAAATTGAAAATATTTGACGGCACAGGCAGCATATGGGTGGTACTGTGGGAACCAGCCTCGAATATCATGGAGGGCCTGGAATTGGGGAACACGGTGGTAATCGAATCGGGTAGGGTAAAGCTGGGCTTAAAGGGGGAGAAGGAGATTCAGGTGTCAAAGAAAAATCAAATAAAAAAAGATGATTATAGTAAAAAACCTTAAAAGATCTAGCTTATTTACAGGCGGTTTTTCACATATAGTGCAGAACCGTTAAACACCGATTTTCGCCAACCCTTTATGTGAAATAACACGCCCTAATTTTTG
>CAZUZU010000145.1:0-7273 GCA_964624865.1 uncultured archaeon | reverse complement strand
TATAGTAGTTCAAACACGATCAATCAAGGGCCGTGAAATTCTTTCGGAGATACTGAAAATATCGAAATATTTAAATAATTTGAAGCCCATATGTGTAACTTGAGGTTAACAAGTAGAAGATAAGCAAAGGTGATATAGATGGCAAAGAGCGAGGATATAAGTCTGAAAGTAGCGGAGGCCAAGAGGAACGACGTTGGCCGAGGTATTATCAGAGTGGATCAGGCCGTAGCCCAGAAACTGGACCTGGTGCCCGGGGACGCGGTGGAGATCCTGGGCGAGAAGAGGGCGGTGGCCCTTTACTGGCCCGGTTATCCCACCGACGACGGAAAAGGCATCATAAGGATGGACGGGTCGCTGAGAAGGAATGCCGGGGTGGGTATAGACGACATGGTGGAGGTAAGGAAAATCCAGGCAAAGAAGGCAAAGAAGGTAACCCTGGCCCCCACCGAGCCGCTGAGGCTCGTGGGCGGGGAAAAATATCTTTCTCAGCTTCTTGACGGCAGGGTGGTGACCAAGGGGGACATCATCGAGCTCAGCGTAATGGGAAGGACCATCGAATTGGTGGTGACCGCCATATCCCCCATGTTCTCCGCGGTTATCGTGGAGGAGGAAACAAAGATAAAGATAAAGACAAAGCCGGAAAAGGTGCAGGAGGGCATACCCAGGGTGGCCTACGAGGATATCGGAGGCCTTGAGGACGAGATAAAGAAGGTCAGGGAGATGATCGAGATACCCATGCGCCATCCCGAGCTGTTCCACAAGCTTGGCGTGGACCCGCCCAAGGGCGTGCTGTTATACGGGCCGCCCGGCACTGGCAAGACGCTGCTGGCAAAGGCCGTGGCGTCCGAGACCAACGCCAACTTCATATCCCTTTCCGGCCCTGAAATAATGTCCAAGTTCTACGGGCAGAGCGAGGAGAACCTGAGGGAGATATTCAACCAGGCAAAGGAGAACGAACCCAGCATAATATTCATCGACGAGATAGATTCCATAGCGCCGAAGAGGGACGAGATCACCGGAGAGGTGGAGAAGAGGGTGGTCTCACAGCTCCTGGCGTTAATGGACGGGTTGGAATCCAGAAAAAAGGTTATCGTTATTGCGGCAACCAATAGGCCGAACGCCCTGGACCCCGCGTTGAGAAGACCGGGTCGTTTCGACAGGGAGATAGAGATCGGCATACCCGATGCCAAGGGCAGGGCTGAGATCCTGGAGATCCACACCAGGGGAATGCCCCTTGCAGAGAACGTGGTCATCGGGGAGCTGGCCACCATCACCCACGGATACGTGGGGGCCGATATCGAGGCGCTTGCCAAGGAGGCGGCGATGAAGGCCCTGAGGCGGGTATTGCCGGATGTGAACCTGGACGTCGAGACCATACCGTCGAGCGTAATGGAGTCCTTGGAGGTTGGAAAGGACGACTTCCTAAACGCTTATCGGGAAATGGAGCCCAGCACCATGAGGGAGGTGTTCATCGAGGCGCCGGACGTCCACTGGGAGGACGTCGGGGGCCTGGAAGAGGCAAAGGCCTCCCTGCGCGAGATGATAGAATGGCCCCTGAAGTATCCCGGTCTGTTCGATCACATGGGCACCGAGGCGCCTACGGGCATCATGCTCCACGGTCCCCCCGGCACTGGCAAGACCCTGTTGGCAAAGGCGGTGGCAACGGAGGCCGAGATCAACTTCATATCCGTAAAGGGGCCCGAGTTCCTAAGCAAGTGGGTAGGTGAGAGCGAGAAGGCGGTGAGGGAGACCTTCCGCAGGGCGAGGGCGGCCTCGCCGTGTATCGTGTATTTCGACGAGATCGACGCCATTGCCCCTTCAAGGGGATCGAGCATGGGGGACTCCGGGGTCACCGAGAGGGTGATCAGCCAGCTGCTTACGGAACTGGACGGGCTGGAGGCCCTTCACCAGGTGGTGGTGATAGCCGCCACCAACCGGATGGACCTCATTGATCCGGCGCTGCTGAGGCCCGGCCGTTTCGACCGGATAGTGGGCATACCGCTGCCTGAAAAGGAGGAGAGAAAGACCATCCTGCAGATACATCTCAGGAACAAGCCTGTGGCGGACAAGGTGTCCTTGGACAACGTGGCGGCCATCACAGAGGGCTGGAGCGGTGCCGAGCTTGCCACTGTGGCCAAGGAAGCGTCAATGGCGGCCATCAGGGAGTACATCAAGGCCGGAGGCGACGACACCGACGACAACTTCAAGGAGGTCAAGGTTTATCCCAAGCACCTGGTGGAGGCCCTGAAGGTTGTCGGCAAACGGACCGAAAAGAAGGTGGACATAAAGGAAGAAGACGTGCTTAAGGGAAAGAAGACCAAGAAGAAGGCCACTAAGAAGAAAAAGAAGGATGAAGCGGACTATATCGTATAAATATCGAGGTGATAGAAATGGCAAAAAAGGATAGAAAGAAGGACGAGGAAGAGGATGAAGAAAGATGGCCGAGGAGAAGAAGGGACATCTTTCCCGGTAGAAGGGGTTTCTTTGGTTCCTCCGTCTTCGGGGACATGGAAGAAGAGATGGAAATGATGAAAAGAGAGATGGACGCCCTGATGAATAGGGCTTTGAGCGGCGAGTTGCCCTCATCCGAGGAGGGGGGTCCCATAGTCTACGGGTACAGCATCCGCACCGACGAGAGCGGGAAGCCCCACGTCGAGGAGTTCGGCAACACAAACCTTGCCCACCCCTTCCGGGGATTCCGCAAATGCGAAAGGGAGCAGGAGCCCCAGTGCAACCCCATGTCCAGGGAGCCCATAACAGACGTTATGGAGGTCAAGGACGAGGTATGGGTCACTGCCGAGCTGCCAGGTGTTGAAAAGGACGACATTGACGTTACCATCGGTGAGGAGGAGATCAGCATATCCGTGGAAACGGAAAAGAGATCCTATCACAAAACGGTAGAACTTCCCGTGCCGGTAAAGGACAAGGACTCCAAGGCCACCTACAAGAACGGCGTCCTGGACATAAGGTTGAAGAAAGAGAGGGTGAAGAAGGACAAGGGGAAGAAGATCAAGGTGGAGTAAGGTCTAGAATACCGCTACGGAAAGGTAGGCCCACACGAAGTAAACGCCCACAACGATCAGAACAACGGCGCTTCCCCTCTCTATATATTTCATTGCCCTCGTGTACTTGGCAAAGACCCTCTGACCGCCTACTACGGCCATCACCGTGAAAAGGATCATCAGTGCCGCCATCGACAGGGAGAATATCAGGAAAATAAGTATCGCGCCCATGAACCCGCCGGCGATAAGGCCTATCATTATCAATGCAATGAGGATGGGAGCGGTGCAAGACGCGGCGCCGGCACCGTATCCCAGGCCGTAGAAGAAGAAGCCGGCCACACCCTTTTTTTCCGAGGGGGCGCTAATATCCTCCGAGGTCGAATACCCTGGACCGGCCGTTTTGGATCCGCCCTTGAACGCCTGCTTGATAGGGGTGGTGATCCTGCTGAGAGGTATGGGTATCTGAAGGAACAGGAGTATCCCGAGAATTATCAAAGCGGCACCGATTATTGGCTCCAACAGCACGAAATATTGGGAGATGGCATGGCCTGCCAGGGCCACCAAAACGCCGATTACCATGAACAGCAGGACGATACCGGCGGACGCTATCCCGCCGATCTTTACCCCCTCCCCAACCCTGCCCTCGAGGTCCTCCCTCCCCAGGGTATAGGATATGTAGCCGGGTAGGAGGGGGAACGCACAGGGAGAGAAGAACATACCTATACCCGCCAGCACAGCGATGAATACCAGGCCGAAGGTACCGGAAAAGGAGTACATTTCCACTGAAGAGGCCTCCTCTGCTGTGGTGTCGTCCAGCTTGCCCTTGAGCTCGTCGGTTGGCGGGGGTCCGAGATGATCGTAGGTTATCTTGCCCTCGGCATCGACGATTATGATCCTTGGAATCTGGCTGGCGCTGTACCTTGTAAAAACCTCTTTCTCATCGTCCCTGGCAAAGGTCCAATTCGCCCCATGGTCCTCCTTGTAATCGGAGAGTACCTGGGCGGAGTCGTCCAAGTCCACGGTGACGGACAGGAAGACGACATTATCCTTATATTCCGGATGAATATCCAGGAGAACGTCCATGGCATCCTCGCACCCGGGACAAGTGGTGGACATTATGTCCAGGAGCACGACTTGGCCTCGGTAATCGCTCAAGGATATCTCCTCGCCTTCGGTTGAGGTCACCGTAAAATCGGGGGCGTCCTCGGTGGTACCCGAGCCTGCAAGGTAGAGACCCGCCGCCGCAAGGGCCGCGACCAGGGCTAAAAATACTGCAATACCTATCGGTTTTGAAATTCTTCCCCCTGTTTTTGAATCGTTTTCCTTCACGTTCATACCTCCTCCTTATAAACACCCGCGGAGACAAGGAGTAATCGCAAAACCTGGCAGTTTAGGCCCATACTATCTGGCATATAAGCGGTCGGATATATAGTTAATGGTATCTTCATGCGGGCACGATTTAATGCCGGGATGGACAAAAAGATATATTATAGCGCTAGCTTTATGGTGGTTACATGAGAGATTCCGGATCGGCGCACAAATTAGTTGGCTTCCTCCTGGTACTGGGAGCGGCCATAACACTGATCACCGCGGTGAACGTGGTGTTCTCTATTGAGATCTTGAGGAGCGAGAAGGGAACGGCGGACGTGAGGGGTGAGGTCGAGGACCGGGAGGGCAGGGGTATGGAGGGCGTGCACGTCCATATCGAGGGCACGGGCCTAAATACAACAACGGACGGCGCCGGCAGCTACCTCATCGACGGGGTGCCAGCCGGCATCAGGACCCTGAAGTTCTCCAAACCGGGATACCAGAGCGTTAGGATCACTGATTTCGTAATGAGGGAAAGGTATGCCCTAAGCATGTACGGCGAGGAGGAGAACGTGGTGGACCTCACGCCGGAGGCCAGCATATATCTGCCAGGGCCCTTTGGCATAAGGAACAACCTGAGCTTGGAGGGGAAAACGGAAATTACACTTTTCCTGCCCGTGGACGGAAACTGTGTGATAAGGGACAGAATGGGCGGCGAGATATACAATGACACGGCATCGGACCGGCTGGAACTGGAGCTGGTCCCGGATTATTACACGCTTACCGTTAACCAAACCCGGAGCTACAATTTCACGGTGGGGGCCAGGGACATGGGCATAGACCCGGGCTTGGGCGGTAACGGCACCCTTTCACTGAATCTCTCCGATGCGGAAGGGGAGCTAAGGCTGTATCGATATCCGGGGGGGGAATACATTGAATGGTTCGAGGTGATCGAGAACGATCTAATGATCCCGGATATTACCACGGCCGTAGAGCGGGGGGAATTCAACATTTCTCTTGACTCCGGCCTATATACTGCGGCGTGGTACTCCCCGGAAAGAAAGGTCAGATTCGTTCACAATCTCACATTGGCCGCGGGGGAAGTGGTCAGCCTGAACCTTTCCCTTCCCCAGACCATAACAAAGGTGCACATAGACTACTCCCAACCCGAAGACTTCTACCTCTGCTCGTCCATGCTCATGATCGTAGGCATCTTCCAATTGGTGGGGGCGGTTGAGGCCCTAAGACGCAAAGGGGCGGTCACCCTGGTGACCATCGCCGCCCTGGCCTCGGCCATCAATATATTTTCTCCTTTTTTTCTCAACCAGATCATAGCCCTGGCGGCCCTATTCCTGATTTACCGGGCCAAGAGTAGTAAGAAAGAAAGCGGCCGGGCGACTGTCGATACAAAAAACGGCCAGCAGAAGAGAAATATGGAAGAAACGGCAGATGACCCGGGGGGAGCGGAGAAAAAGGGAAGAACAGAAGGGGAAGACAAGGAAGAGCTCGGCGAGGGGGAAGGCAATAAAGAAGCTGGGGAGAGGGAATACGGGAGGGAAGCCGGGGGAGGGGACGGAATATGATAGTACTGGTGGGTGTCGGCCATGTGTTCGACATCAAGGCAAAGGTAAAGGAGATGGTGCTTGCCTACGGGCCCGAGGTGGTGGGCGTCGAGCTGGACGTCAACAGGTACGAGGGGCTGAAGAGAAAGGTAAAAAAAGATTCAAGGCTGGGTGTTCCCTTCATATTCCAGGTCCTGGGCAAGATTCAGGACCAGATCGCATCCAACTACAATGTCATGGCGGGGGAGGAGATGCTCTCCGCGGTGAAGGCGGCGAACGAGACCGGCGCCAGGGTCGCTCTGATAGACATGGACCTCAACACAATAGTCCAGCGGTTCAGGGACCCCAAGACCATACCTGAGAAGCTCAAGCTCCTGTTCTCCATAGCGGTTGGCATACTTTTTGCCAAGAGCGGGAAAAAAAAGGGAAAGACCACCACCCTGGAAGGCGAGATAGAGAACTTCGAGAGGGAGCCGCAGAAGTACATAGACGAGTTGGAAAGGGAGTTCCCGGTGCTAAAGCACGAGCTCATCGACCGGAGGAACGAGTACATGTCAAGGTCCATCGTGGAGCTCAACCACAAGTACAAAAAAATAATGGCCGTGGTAGGCGCGGGTCACCTGGGCGGAATGGAGCGGATTTTAAGGAAAGCGGGTAAGGAAACCTACGTTGTTAAGCTCACGGACATCCTGAGAAAGAAGGAGGCGAAGTACCACCAGATACTGGACGAGCTAAGGGCCAAGGGGAGGGGGGAGGACGAGGAAAGGGCCATGAAACTGAGGGCGGACGGGGAGGAGGGCCAGGTGGGCTACTCTGTAAACGTGCAATACGAAATGGAGGGTGACTACAATGAATAGATTAGGCGTGAGGATAAGTGATATGGAGCTTGAATCCCCTCTGATCGGTGCAAGCGGCATCCTGGACGAGACCGCTGAGAGCATGCTCTCCCTTCTGCGGAGCGGTGCAGGCGGGGTCGTGACCAAATCATGCGGTCCTGAGGCCAGGGGGGGACACAACAACCCCGTGGTGACGGAGGTGGAGTGCGGCATGCTCAACTGCATGGGCCTGCCCAACCCGGGTATAGATACCATGACGGGTGAAGTGGATGAACTCATGAACATGATGGAAGAACAGGGGGTGGAAGGCAAGGTGATCACGAGCATATTCGGAGGGAATGCGAGTGAGTTCAAGACAGTGGCGGAAAAAGCTACGGGAGACGCTATAGAATTGAACCTATCCTGCCCAAACGTCAAGGGACACGGCTCGGAGATAGGCGGCGACCCCGCGATCATTACCGAGGTGGTAAGAGCGGTCAAGCAAGCCACGAGCCTCCCGGTGTGGGCCAAGCTCACCCCGAACACCAGTGACATCACCGCCCTGGCTGAGGCGTCGGCGGAGGCG
>CAZUZU010000144.1:0-7343 GCA_964624865.1 uncultured archaeon | reverse complement strand
GGGTGTTATGCTACAATTCATCACTATCTTAAGCACCCTCCTCCCTTCCCCTGCATATACCCTTTTTATTATGATGATTCAGTAGCGTAAAAAGGGTATTCCTGCAAGGGATGAGAATCCTGGTTCGATGAGCAAGTGAGAGAATGTAAGACTTTTCACTCCTCTTTCTCCAGGTTCAAAGACGTTGAGTTGATGCAGGACCTCCGGCCCGTTGGTTGGGGGCCGTCATCGAAGGCGTGGCCGAGATGGGCGCCGCACCTGGAGCACAGGACCTCCGTCCTTCGCATTTCCAGGCTGTTGTCCGGCCTTTCCTTAACTGCGGTCGGGTCAATTGGGCCGGTAAAGGAGGGCCAGCCCGAACCGGAGTCGAACTTGGCCTGGGAGGAGAACAGGGGTCGGCCGCAGCAGACGCAGTGATATGATCCCTTCCCTTTTTCGTTCCAGTATCGGCCCGAGAACGCGGGTTCCGTGCCCTTTTGCCGGGTAACATAATACTGCTCCTCGGTCAATTGCTCCTTCCATTCCCTGTCCGATCTGACGATATTTTCTTTATTATCTGCCATCGTATCATGGAAATTGATCTCATCGTTAATATCAGTATTGGAAAATATTAGTCCGCATATGTTGATAAACAAAAATAAGAAATAGCCAAAAACCCATACTCGAAAAGGGAGGCAACAACATGCAAAGAGAGATAGAAGGCGTGGTAATAGAATGCGTGCAAGGAAACATCGCAACCCAGCGCGACATGGATGCCGTGGTCAATGCGGCGAACGCCTGGCTTAGAATGGGCGGAGGTGTGGCCGGAGCGATCCACAGGGCGGCGGGACCGGAGCTGGAGAAGGAATGCAGACCGTTGGCCCCGATAAAACCTGGGGAGGCTGTGATCACAGGTGGCCACAACCTGCCCAACCGGTACGTCATACACTGCCTTGGACCCGTGTACGGCTCGGATAAGCCGGAGGACAAGCTGCTTGCAAACTGCTACCGCAACGCTTTGAAACTTGCCGACGAGAACGGTATCGGATCCATTGCATTTCCCGCAATATCCGCAGGCGCGTTCGGTTACCCGGCCGGGGATGCCGCTCATGTCGCTCTGAGCGTGGTGATCGGCGCGGCCCCTCGGCTTAAAGGCGTAAAGAAGATTAGGTTCGTGCTCTACGGCAAAAGAAGCCTGGAGATACACCAAAAAACACTATCCGAACTGCTGGATTGAAAAGGACTCAAAAAGTATTAAATAACAGCAAGAGAAATAAGGAAACAGTGATAATATGATCGACACCAAGGACATGGACACCGCCCAGGTATTAAAGATTGCAACGGAATACGCTGAGAAGAACGGAATAAATACAATAGTAGTCGCCACCACGTCCGGGGACACCGGTATCAAGGCGGGAGAATTCTTTAGCGGAAAGAACATAGTAGCGGTCACCCATTCCACCGGCTTTAAGGAGGAGGGGGAGCAGGAACTCTCCGCCGAGAACAGAAAAATAATGGAGGGCAAGGGAGTAAAGGTATTCACCGGGCCCATGATCTTCCACTCCTGGAACGATTATTACCGAAAGAAAAAGGGCACCGTCACCACTACGACCATAATTGCCGACACGCTCCGCATGTTTGGGCAGGGCACCAAGGTGGCTGTGGAGATCACCGCAATGGCGGCGGACGCCGGGCTAATAAAGGAAGATAGGGTTTTAGCCATAGCGGGAACCGGTCACGGCGCGGACACCGTGCTGTTAACTACATGCACAAACAGCAGGCGCCTCATGGACATGAAGATACGGGATGTTGTTGCCAAGCCCGGAGATTGGTAGCGTCGATAGATCAAGTGACCTTGTTCTTCAACGCCGCAACTTCCCTTCTGACCGCCGGCTCCCTTCTCAGGTTGAATTCGATCCAATTGTGATACATTCTTAAACAAATCTCCAGCTCCCTGGCAACAACATCCTCCCCCAAGCCCAAGGAGCGAAGCGCTTCCAGTTTCTGTCTAAGCTTTGGTATTTGATAATTATATATCTTAACTATCTCTTTGGACCTAAGATATTCCTTGGCATAAGGGTTTCTTTCCTGGCCGACCACGGCACGATACTGCCACAGCTTCAATCCCTTGTCGTACAACATGCCAATTGCAAAGGTGATGGAGAACAATGCGGTGGTGAGGAGCAAGATATGCAAGATGACGTTATTCGCGCCCAGGTGGCGAGCAAGACTGTGCGAAATATAGGAATAAAGTGCCATGGATAAGGTAAAGGACCAGATCAGGTTGGCATACACGCCCTTGACATTATGGACACGCCAGAGGTGCTTGTGAAAGAACATCTTGAGTTTCAATCTATCAGCTCCTCCTGATTACCGCCCAGGCCCTTGGACATTATCTTGCGGATGTCCTTAACGTCTTTTTTCAGGGTGGGATCCGTTTTGAGATTGTAGTCGCACCAGTTGTTCATATTGCGGATGCTCTCATCCAGGAAATCGGTGTCCTGGCCGAAGTGATCAAGTATCCTCCTGTCGGCCTTCATCAAAGGAATGTGGAAACACTGCCACTGGACCAGTTCCTTGGCGTTCATCTTCTCCTTGGCATACGGATTTCGCTCCGCCGCAACCACCTGCTGCTCGTGCCACATCTTGAAGGTCACGTCGTACAGGAACCCCATGGCAAGAACGCCTAAAAGAACTATGAAGAAGAGCACTACCAGACCAGAGGTGACATCGCTCTTGGAAATCGAGAAGTACCTTTCCAATCTCCAGCTCACGTAAGGATAGACCAGCAGGGTCATTATCGCGGCCCAGTAAAGCATGCTGATTATCATCTGGCTCTGCTGCAGTCTCCACAGGTTTCGCATGAACCATTTCTTGATGCCGCGCCCCTTCATATGTCTCACCTTTACTTCGGTCAATCTTGTTGAATGGCCGCCATTATCAAGGGAAGGAGAACCGTTGCATCCCCCTCCACGGTGATATATTTGGCCTTTTCCCGGAGCTTTCCCCAGGAAACAGCCTCTCTCATCCTGGCCCCGCTCAACGACCCGTCGTACTCCACCGCAGTGGTGATATACACCGCCAGGTCAAGCCCCCCAATGAACTGGTTCCACCATATGGTGTGATGCTTGGAGATGCCGCCGCCGATGATAATAGCACCAGTGCTATCCGCGCCGTAGACGATATCAGAGAGCTGATGCTCGTCCCTTATTATGTCGATTGAGAAGTCTTTGTGGGTCTGCCAGAACAGCCATATCTGGGCCCCAAGGGCACCGTCCATTATCCCCGGTATGAATATCGGTATCTCGTTCTTGTATGCCCAGTAGATTATGGATTTCTCGCAACCCTCCACCCCTTCGAGGCGGGCCCCTATCTCGCGAAGAAGTTCGGCACCTGTAAGGCCGGGCTTTTTATCGTATATGTCTTGGAACATGGGCTGGAGCCGTTCCTCCAAAACGGTACCGTAGGACTCGTTGGGAACCAGTATATTTCCCAGCCTGTTGATACCCTCTCGATGAAGGGCCGCGTCGTCCATCTCGAACCTGCCGTGATGGTAGGCCTTCCACAGTCTGGCCAGATCGTGGTCCACCGTGCCGGCGGTGGTGATGATCACGTCTATCATGCGGTGCCGGACCATGTGCCTTATGACCCCCCGGGTTCCCGTTGCTATGATACAGGCGGGAAAGGAAAGAAAACGGGTCATCTTTTCGTTTCCCACTATGTCCCCGGTGATTTCGGCGGCTTGGGCCAGCTTGCCTGCCAGAAAACCGCCGCCCCTCCGGTAGGCTTCCATTAGCTCCGCAGCGGTCATTCCCTCTTCGATGTCTATATCCTCTACCTCCGGGCCAAGTATCTTCTCTTCTCCCATACGATCACCTAATCCGGCATTACGAAAAGGTCGCCGTCATCCTTCGCTTTGAGAAAACCCGCCGCCACCCCCGCGTCGAGCCAGGCGTGGGCGTAATAAACCGCACACAGTGCGTTCACCATGTCCTCCTTTTCCTCGAAATACTTGGAATCGGAGAAATATGAACGGGCCATTTTCAGGAACCTTTCCCCCAACCGATATTCCTTTTTTCCTTTTTCTGGATTAAGGGTTACGGAGCCGAGGGCTCGCTGCGTTATATCACGATAATGCAGCAGAAGCTTCGTGTCGACCTTGTCTCGCACCATTGTTGAGGCCATATTCCCACATATATTTAAACATTGGCAGTTTAAGGCCGGTTCCGGGAAAAGACAGAATCTTATCCACGGGGATAAAAAACATCAATTACAACCACCTCGAGGCCGATTACGTCTTCTCCGAAAAATGTTAATAGTTTATCCATTATACGTATATACTTAAAATATAAACAGGATGTGAATTACATGGAAATAGATAAGCTTACAGGCCTAAAATACGTTAAACCGTTTGCAGCAGTCGGGATCAAGGACGTCGGTTTGGTGGGAGGAAAGACCGCCTCCCTGGGAGAGATGTATACGAAGCTCAGCAGCCAGGGGATCAACGTTCCCAACGGGTTTGCCATAACCGCCGAGGCCTACAGACACCTTGTAAGGTCCACGGGAGTGGAGGAGAAGATAAAGGAGACACTGAGCGACCTTGACACAGATAATGTTGATAACCTTCAGGAAAGGGGAAGGAAGTGCAGGGAGCTTATCTCCAACACCCCCCTGCCGGATGACATGAGGGAAGAGATAGCAAAGGCATACGATATCCTCAGCTCGGATTACGGAACTGAGAACACCGACGTTGCGGTAAGATCGTCGGCAACCGCCGAGGACCTGCCCGACGCCTCCTTTGCCGGACAGCAGGAAACCTACCTCAACATCAACGGTCTGGATGAACTGGTCAACGCATGCCAGAGATGTTTCGCTTCCCTGTTCACCGACAGGGCAATCCATTATCGAGAGGATAAAGGCTTTGGTCATTTCGACGTTTACCTGAGCATAGCAGTGCAGAAGATGGTAAGGAGCGACAGCTCGTCAAGCGGTGTTATGTTCTCCATAGACACGGAAAGCGGTTTCAGAGACGCTGTTTTCATCACGGGCTCCTGGGGTCTGGGCGAGAACGTTGTGCAAGGGGCGGTGAATCCCGACGAATTCTACGTTTTCAAGCCCATCCTGGACTCCGAGTACAAGCCCATCATCGGCAAGCAGCTGGGAGAGAAGGCCATCAAAATGGTTTATGCGGACCATGGGGCGGAAGAGCCGGTCAAGAACGTGCAGACCCCTGAAAAGGATCGGATGAGATACGTGTTGAACGACGAAGAAATAATTCAATTGGCCAAATGGGCAAAGGAGATCGAAGACCACTATACCCTGGAAGAAAAGGAAAGCGCCGAAAAGGAGGGGAGGGACCTTCCTCATGACTTCCTGAAACCCATGGACATGGAGTGGGCAAAGGACGGGGACGGGGACAAGGTCGGCACGGGAAAGCTCTTCATCGTCCAGGCCAGACCGGAGACCGTACACAGTCAAAAGGAAAGGATGAGGATAAAGGACGGCAAAAAGTTCTTTCACCTGGAGCATCACAGGTTCAAGGACGAGAGCATGTTAAAACCGGAGAAGAGGCTGGCCGAAGGAAGGGCGGTTGGGACTAAGATCGCTATAGGAAAGGTGAACAACATCCCGTCCGCGGAGGACATAGGCACCTTCAAGGAAGGCTCCATACTGGTCACCTCGATGACCGACCCCGACTGGGAGCCCATTATGAAGAAGGCGGGAGCGATTGTCACCGACCAGGGGGGAAGGACGTGCCACGCGGCCATCATATCCCGCGAGCTGGGTATTCCCTGCATCGTCGGGACCCACAACGGATCGGAGGGACTGAGGTCGGGCATGGACGTTACTATCTCATGTGTAGAGGGAGACGCCGGCTACGTGTACGAGGGCACAATACCGTTCGAGATAAAGGACGAGTGGATAGAGATACCGGACACCAAGACCAAGATAATGATGAACGCGGGGATACCCGAAAAGGCCTTCGACCAGGGCCAGATCCCGAATGACGGGGTGGGATTGGCAAGGGAGGAATTCATTATCAATTCCCACATCGGTATCCACCCCAACGCCCTGCTCAATTACGATAAGATTAAGGAAGACGTGAAAGGAGCAGAGGGGGAGGAAAAGGAAAAATTGGAGAAACTGATCGAATTAATTGAAGAAAAGACGCACGGGTATGATACACCTGTGGAATACTTCATCGACAAACTGGCAAGAGGAATTTCCAAGATCGGGGCAGCATTCTATCCCAACGACGTGATCGTTAGGATGAGCGACTTTAAGACCAACGAGTATGCCAACCTGATTGGAGGATTCCTCTACGAGCCCATGGAGCACAATCCGATGATAGGGTGGAGAGGTGCGTCCAGATACTACGACAAGAACTTCAAGAAGGCCTTCGGTCTGGAATGCAAGGCACTGCTCAAGGCAAGGAACGTGCTCGGTTTTACCAACATAAAGGCAATGATACCGTTCTGCCGCACGCCCGACGAAGGCAAGAAGGTGGTTTCGGTGATGAACGAGTACGGACTTAGGCAGGGAGAGAACGACCTGGAGATATACGTCATGGCCGAGATACCCTCTAATGTCATCGCAGCGGACGAATTCGCGGAGATCTTCGACGGGTTCTCCATCGGCTCCAACGACCTCACCCAACTAGCTCTTGGCCTGGACAGGGACAGCGATCTCGTCCAACACATATACGATGAGAGGAATATCGCTGTGAAAAGGCTGGTAAAGAGCCTCATCGAAACCGCGAAGGAGAAAGGGAGGAAGGTGGGCATATGCGGCCAGGCGCCAAGCGACTATCCGGAATTCGCCGAGTTTCTGGTGGAATGCGGCATAGATTCCATATCGCTCAATCCCGATACGGTCCTGGACACCAAGCTGAAGATAGCTGCCAAGGAAAAAGAGATGGGTATTAATCCTTAGACCGAGGGTTTAGAAGTCGAACAATGTCTTCCCGCCCCCCAGTATGGAGGAATACCTCTTCTTGAGATTCTTTATCGTCTTCCAGGAATGCCTGATATTGGGGGGCAGGGAGTGGTGTTTCTCTATGTACTGCTTCAGGAAGGCCACGGTCCGCACGTCAGAGGGGTAGCCGCTTCCAAGGGGTAGACCGCCCATTTTGGGCGAGAGTATATTTTCTATCTTTTCCACCTCCCTGTCCCTGGTGACCTTGGCCACTATGGAGGCGGCGCCGACGACCGGATAGGTTGAATCCGCTTTATGAGCGGCAATGATTTTGAACATGCCCCTCTTATCCTCTGGCAGCAGGGTGGAAAGAGAGGCCTGTATGTCCCTGGAAAAACGGTCCTCGTTCACGTCGGCGGAATCCGCATATATCGTTACTTTGCCCTCTA
>CAZUZU010000143.1:0-7466 GCA_964624865.1 uncultured archaeon | reverse complement strand
GCGCAGCCGACAACTAGGGCAAACCTGCAATGGATTGCTGTTGGCGGCCCCAGTACACTACGGGAGCATATTATTGCGTATTATCGCATCGGTCACGGGCAACCTCTGCCGGAGGCATATAATTACGATGCACTATATAATGATTTTTCTTTGCCGCGCCCTTTTTCCCGCTAACTTTCACGCCACTGGACGAGGTATCCTCATCGCCTCGAAGGCTGCCAAGGCTATATCATCGGTCATTGATATGATGGCATCGCGCACTATTGCCGCGGACGGCATTGTTCTTATGTATCCTTCGTCCATATCCCTGAGAAAGTATAGTATGGATGAAAAACCGCCTTGATACTGTCTGATCTCGTTCTTGATAAGGAACAACCTCATATCCTTGAGCAGGCCGCTGTCCTTTCCTTCCAAGGCCTCCATAATCACAGGGGATGCGGGCCACTTGGTCCAGTTCTCCTCCCTCTTGAACAACACCGCTTCTATCTCTCCCATACATATCTCGGCGGTTTCCCCCGACATATCGTCAAACAGCCAGTCAATAGGCACCGCGTCGGGGGAAAGCTTGAACCCCATTGCCTCCTTCAAGTATCTGTTGAACAGTTCTTCGATTATACCCTCGGTTTGCTCGGAGTATCTCATGTTCACTTCACTCATATATATCGATTCGTAATTGAACTGGAATATCAGTTCGTCCAATGCCTTTTCAAGACCCGGGCTGATCCTTATCCTCATCTCCGTCTTTTTCGGCTCCCTGCCCCCCTTGTCTTTGAATTTCTTCCTATCCTCAAAGAAGTTGTTTATTATATCGTTCACCAGGGCGTCGATGATCTCGCCGTTTGTCTTACCCAACTCCCTTGCACATGGCCCGGGTATCTCGCCTCTCTTGATTATCCCGGCCCTTATGGCATCCTCTATGTCCTTCCCGACATAGGCAATCTTGTCGCATATCCTTACCACGCATCCCTCCAGGGTATAGGGGTTGGTCTTGATCTCTTTCTCGCCGCTGATAGCCAGATTCCAATCCGTTACCTCCTCGGACGGTGTAAGAACCCCGCCCTTGTCCTCGCCGCTGTGGGTTATTATGCCGTCCTTTACCTCGTAGGAGAGGTTGAGGCCCCTGCCGTTCCGCTCCACGCACTCCAGCATGTGCACGCTTTGCACGTGATGCTTGAAGCTCCTCCCCAGGTATTCCCGGCACAGCCTGTCCAGGACCATTTCTCCCCTGTGCCCGAAGGGGGGGTGGCCCACGTCGTGGCCCATGGCAATGGCCTCCACCAGATCCTCGTTGAGGTCCAGGGCCCGGGCAATGGTCCTTGCTATCTGGGCCACCTGCAGCGTGTGGGTCATCCTGTTGCTGATATGTGGATTGCGGGGTGACATGAATACCTGGGTCTTTCCCCCCAGCCGGTAGAACGAATCGGAATAGATTATACGGTCCCTGTCCCTTGCATAGTTGGTCCTGATATCGGGTTTGTATCTTTTGGTGTTCTCCCGGCCCACCGACGCCTTGCTAAGGCTCCCGTAGCTCTTGTTTACGTTAGCTTCCTCCTTTTTGGTCATCACTCTGCCGTATTTTTTCAATCCTGCCCCCTCCATGCCTTATACAGGCCTTGTAGCCCGGTATCCACCGCCCTGTTCACCGCCCTCTCGTAATCCTCGCTGTCGGCAAAAGCGCCCTTCTTCCTCGACGCCAGAACCCCGCATACGACCGCCGAGCGGAATCCGAACATCCCGGACAGCAGATTAACGGCCGAGGCCTCCATCTCGATGTTCTCCACCCTCAGCTCCCTTCCCCCAATTTTTGCCCTGAGATCGCCAAGGGAATCCACTATTTCCCCGGCGGGCGAGGAGATATTGCCGAATATCCGGCCCTGGGGTGCATAGAAACCTGGTGCCGAGGCGGTTATCCCTGTTCGATGTTCCCAGTTTTGGGCCCGGGCAGCGGCCTCGATATTATCCACCAATCTTGGACTCGATGATACACAATAGGGATCGTACGGCCTTAATCCCGTATTCCTTACCGCCTCCATTATCTCCCTCTCTCCCTTCTTCTCCTCGATTGAATAGTAACGACGGAGAGGGTCGAAGCCAAGGGCGTAAGAGGTAACCGCCAAGGCTCCCACGCCCACGTCCCTCTGGGGGGAGCCGCAGGTGCCGCATCTTACTATGTTAGCACCCCTGTTCTCCCAGTTCCCCTTTTCCACATGATAATTCCTCAGGATGTTGTACTCCACCAGGGTGATCTCAATGTTCTCCGTTCCTATGCCCGTGCCTATGACAAGGACCTCCATGTCCCTGTAACTGCCTTTCAAGGAAACGAACTCCCTATGCGCCTTCCTGGTGTCCACGGAATCCAGCCTTTCTTCCACCACCTTTACCCTGCCCGGGTCACCCACCAAGACCACATTGCCGCACACGTGCTCCGGTCTCATGGCCAGGTGATATACGCTGCCGTCCGGGTTCAACGGCATCTCTGATCTTTTTATTTCACTCATTAAGATCCACCATCTCCTCGAACTGGGTCATGATCTTGCACCCCGAGCTGGTGCCCAGTCGGAACATGAAGGGAAGCTCCTCCTCGGGATACAGCAAATCAAGGTCCTGGTCCAAACAGCCTGCGGCCTTCATCATCTCCAGTGCCGATGAGATGTCTCTTACCCCTCCCGACGCCTTTATGCCCACTTGTTTGTCCCCCATTTTATCCAGGGTCTCCCTGATCAAAGCTATGTCCTCCGGCACAGCGCCCTTTGGCACGCCCTCCGGAGGTGCGGCCAGGCCGGTGGAGGTCTTGACCATCATCCTCAGGCCGTATTTTTCGGAGGTCTCTGCGATTGCCCTTGTTGCATCTACCTTCTCCTCCCGGTTCAGATAGCAGGTCTCGATTATCACCTTCAGCACGTGAATCGTGTCGCCCCCGTCCACGTCGTTAATGGCATAGGCAACCGCCTCCAGGTCCTCCCTGAACCTCTCGTCCCCGTCCTTCAGGTACCCCACGTTGATCACCATGTCCACCTCGTGCGCGCCCAGGCCCAGAACATGCTTGGCGGAAAAGCCCTTTATGCCAGGGGTCGCGGCACCCAGGGGAAAGCCTATAACGCCTGCCAGCCTTGTCCCCGGGGCCGGGCCCCGCTCCTCCATTGACCTTAGGGCGTCCTCGAGCCTTGATTCGTTAACGCACAGGTTCATGCCCCAGCTTACCCCCTCCGACACGAACTTGTCGATGTCGTCCCTGGTGGCCGTGGGTGAAAGCAGGGTGTGGTCTATCAAACCTGCCATTGTCTCAGTTTCAATATTCTTTACAATGGCCCTCACTTCCTCGTCCATGAGCATTATCTCACCTTACGAGGGGATAGAATCGGCGATAATTAACGTTTTCTAAAATAAAAGAAAAAAAGAAAAAAAAGAGAAAATAGGGTTAGTGCCTGCGCTTTCTAACCCATCCGCCCGCGGCGGCCATTGCTACAACCATCATGACAACCGCGAACACCATCAAGGCCTCGAATCCCGGGTTGTCCTTCGGCTTCTTCTTCTCCACCTTGAAGTCGGCAAAGGAGTCCTCGTTGTTGCCCTCGCTTATCTCGGCCGCCTTGTCCGAGCTGTCCGCAATGGCGGTTATGGTGTAGGTCCCTGGTTTGCTGGTCTTCCACTCGAAGATGAACTCCCTTTCCGAGCCGGCGGGCACGCTCTTCGATTCCGGACCGAGCTCCTCGATCTTGGGGCCCGAGACGTTGAGCAGAACGGCGATGTTGGCGTCTGCGTTGCCGCTGTTCTCGACAACCACTGTCACCGTTACCGTGGAGCCTTCCTCCACCTTGCTCTTCTCGTTGCCCTTCTTGTTGGTCACGTTTATGCCCGTTATCTCAAGGTCCGGCCTCTTCACTACCAGACCCAGGTCAAAGCTCGCCGTGACGGTGGAATCGCTCTCGCTGACCGCCTTGACCTGGAAATCGTAGGCTCCGAGGCCCGGTGGCGGGTTCACGTTGCCTGGCACGAAGACCTCCAGGTTCACGTCAGCGCTGCTTCCGGCCTCCACGGTCACCGTTTCCTCCTGGAACTGCGCGTTCCAGCCGTTAGGTAGACCAACGGTGTTCAGTGTGAAGTTGTCGTCCGAGTTACCCTTGTTCTCCACCGTGACGGGGAAGGTGGCGCTCTTGTTGTCCTGGGCCGAGGTCATGGTGCTGAGGTCAACGCTCTTTTCGGTGGGGTCGGCCGAGATGTTCACGTCCGCTATGGTGTTCACTGTTACGATCAAGGGCAAGGGTTGAGCACTGGCCCCTGCCATGGAAGCAAGCATGGTGAACTCGTATTCGCCAGCCTTGGCCTCCGCGAAGTCCTCAGGTATGGCCACTGTTACCGCAACATCCTCAGACTGCTGGCCCATGAGAGCCAGGCTCTCCTGGTCCATGCCGGCCCAGGCCGCGGCGGAGTTGGGCGTAACGTCCAGGCTCAGTGTTATGGTGCCCGAGGCGTCGGGGTTGTTGCCGTTGTTCTTCACCGTTACCGCGAATTCCACGGAATCGCCGGGGTCGCCGCTTTCAGCCGCTGATGTGGCGGTGAGCTTTACCTCCTTGTACTCCTGTATGTCGAGTGTGTACAACACGTAGGCCGTCTTGCCCGTCTCGGCACTTGTGGCGGTGATGTTGAACTCCGGCGTGTCGCCGTAATGCGCATCAGCCGGTCCGGCCACCGTGATATTGACCGTCACGGTGATCTCCTCGTTACCTCCGACGTCCACCTCCTCACCTGTGCTGAGGGAAACGTCGTAGCCCGTTGGCGCGTCGATATCGAACGTCACCGTATCCGGCTCGGAGCCCTTGTTCCTGAGATCGAACTGGAACGGGATCACTTCTTTGGGCTCAGCGTCGCTTGTGGTGCCGCCGGGGATTATCTCTATACCGCCAAGGAACGAGGCCAGGATCAGCTCCATGTAATCGGTCCTGACGGTGCTTGACACCGCGCCGAAGGGTATGGACGAGTAGAACGTCTTGTAGGTGCCCTTGTAGACCACGGCGGTGTAGTTATCCCCGCCGGTTGCGGTGAACACGGCGTCGGCGTCGCTCATGGGCTGCATGGTGCACGGGATGTTCATCAGAGTATCGGGTACCGATACCGTGAAGTCATTGCCTTCCCAAGGCCCCCCGACCCCCTCGATGGAGGTTATCAGGTCGGGATTGACGTTCACGTCGCCAGACTCCACGTGAAGGTGGGTTCTAAGGAAAGATGTCCCGGGCGTGGTGCCCTCGTTGAAGTCGTTTGCCTCCTCGTCGATCCCAAATGTCTCGTACTGAAGGCCCTGGGAGAACAGTATCAGCCTGTTCCCGTTGTTCAGATAGGACTTCAACGCGGCCTCGTCCTCCGGGGTGAGAACGTCGTTGCCGGAGCCTACCTCGAACCCGTAGGAGCTGCCGGTGGCCCATAACACAAGATCATAGCCAGAGAGCATGCTCGAAGAGGGTGCCGTCTGATCCTGCAGGACCTGGTAGACATTGTAATCCTCTCCCAGCTCATCAAGGGCCTCCATGACGTCCTCCTCGGCGTTGTAGGACCATCCTCCTCCGTTGGTGTCCGCTGAATTGTCGTCGTCCACAATGAGGATGTTGCCGGTCTGCTCCCTCACATAGAAGGATATGGGATACACCACGTTGTTGTACTCGGGAATATCGTCGGGATGCTCCACGCCTGCATTAACGGTGTACTTGCCCACCGCATCGGGGGTGAACGGGAAGGTTACCTCGTCCGTGCCGCCCACCGGCAGTGTGGAGACCTGCTTCGTATTGTTGTCAAGCTCGGTGCCGTCTTCGTCCTCTACCGCGCACCAGACGTCGATGTCGTTCTCGGTGTTGAAGCCGCCGTTACCTATCTCGACCTTTATGTTCATCTCCTTGCCCGGTTCGTTGGGCCCGCCTATTCCGTAGACATCCTTGGCCTTCACGTCGTGCGGTATCTCCACGCCGAAGACCACGAAGTCGTCCAGGTAATAGCCCGGATGGGTGGGATTGGGATTACTGTCAGAAACAAAGCGCATCTTGAACTGGACCTGGCTCCTGTCCTCGAGGCCTTGGTCGATGAACCATCCGTAGTAATAGTTATAAAGTCCGTCGCTGCGACCGCCGATAATGGACATTACCAGCCAGTCCTGTATGGTCTGGGCGTTGTTCTGCTGACCGTAGGGGCTCTCGCCAGGTAAGCCGTATGGGCCCAGAATGGGGTTCCAATCCTCCCCGTCCTCGCTGTACTCCATGTCAAGGTAAGCGTGGTCGCCATTTGCGGATCCCGTAAACACGAACCATGCGTAGACATAATGATCCTCGCTGAATGTGCTGAGATCGAACTTCGGCGATACCAGGGAGGCGTCGGTGTCGGGCTCGTACCTGTCGCTTGCCACCCCTTCCTTGCCGCAGTACCATGAATAGTCCGGGGTATGGCTGGCATTGTTCTGATGCAGAGCGCTGTCCGTTCTGTGCCACTCCGTGTCGCTTATATCTCCGGTCCATTCCCCCTGTCCGCTTTCCGCGTCGTCGCTCCAAGCCGGGGCAAACACGTAATCGGCCCAGTAGTTGTTGTCCATGTCGGTGTCAAGGCTGTGATCTATGGTCACGTTGATGAGATAGCCGTTGAGGATGGCACCGTAGACGTTGTAGGACCCGTCTATGATAAGAACCTGCTCGCCCGAACTCCAGGTGGGTGTGAACTGGAAGGAGACCTGGGTGGTGGCCCCTCCTGCAAGGGACGCGATGTTCTTGGTGTCGTTCACGATCTCCTCCTCGAAGAAATCCTCGACAACGTAGTCAACCTCGAAGGAGGTGATGGGTGTGCTGCCGTTGTTCTTGATAAAGGCGGTGACCGTGGTGGTCATATCCACCTGGGCGGACCCCAGCAGTCCCTGGTTCCCGGGCACGCCGGATATATCGGTCTGATTGCACCAGCCGGAGTTTATTATTGAGTACTCGGCCCGGAGCATCTCCAGGTCGCCGTTGCCCCTGGTCCTCTTTCCCCCGCTTGGGGAGGGATAGGGGTCGCGGTGCCGAATCGCCTCGAAAATATTGGAATGGCCTTCGGTGGACACGTACATGCCCTTGACAGTGTTCTTTACCATCGGTATCTCGGCCTTGTCATCCACCAGGACGGCCCTCGCACCGTTGATCTCAGTCCACTTCACTTCGTATTCTTCCGCTACAACAGGGACGTTGGCCCCGATCACGTCCGAGGTCCCCTGCAACTCCGTGGGGATTCCCTGTTCAGACACGTATAGATGGGCACCCGGTATCGTCATCAATACCATCAAAAAAAATGTAATGCCACATATAGCCACATTTGCTTTTTTATCTATCATAGTTTAGCACCTACCTATATCTTTTACCTTGTAAAAAGTCTATACTAATTCCCTTACTTAAACTTTCCGTAAATCCGGGCTGTGTGTAAAAAGTATTCACACCTTTTGTCGTCATTCATTCAGCAAAAGA
>CAZUZU010000142.1:0-7547 GCA_964624865.1 uncultured archaeon | reverse complement strand
GGTCGTCGCTCCTCTCGATCTTACGGTCCAGGTAGTCGAAACCCGCGTCTGACACCGCCACCAGGGTTATGGTCACCATCTCGTTGTTCATTGCGGTGGGCGGAGGGGTGACGAAGATAGGAAATGCCAGGCTGTTCTCGGTGGGATAGTTCTTGTTGGGCAGCTCCTCTAGATCGGTCTCCCTTTTATTTGCAATATCGTCGTTGAACGTTACGTCCCAACCTCCTGGCACCCCTTCCAGGTACAGGGAATACGAGTCGTTGATGTAGCCGTAATTGGTAACCCTGGCATTCACGATCTCCATGGTCCCCGGCTTCACGTCCTTTATCTTCTTGTGGGTAAAAACGTCCTCCTCCTCTAGGAAGGAGGCCTCAAAGTCTATACTGGGATCAAGGATGGTGTAGGCGGTGGTACGGTCGGTGACGTTCTCGTTGGTGGTCATAACGCCCGAAATATTGGTCATGGCCATATCACCGGAAACGTCGAACTCGTAAGGTGCCTTGACGAAAAGGGTGAAATCCTCCCAGCCGCCCCTTTCCAGGGTTACCGTGTTCTTGTCCAGCCAGGCGCTCCAGTTCTGCTCTACGAAGGTGACGCTGAGATCGATCTCCATGGTGGTGTCCCTCTCGTATCGATTCACCACCGTAAGGTTGAAGCTCGCCGTGCCGCCGGGATAGGTATGTTTGACCAGGGGTTCCCTGGACCCGTCGTCGTATATTTTGGGAATGATATCGAACCTGGGATATGCTCCGCCGAAAAGGGGCCATGCAAAGGAAGAGCCGAAGGTCATGTAGCCTTCCAGGCAGGAAACCGGCTTTTCCTCGGAAACGATCTTCCACAGGCCGTGACCCGGATTGATATCCAGGGCCTGTCCCTTGTTGACAACGTGCTGGCTCACCAGGGCGTTGGTCGCCGCGTTGTATACCTTGAAGTTGGTATCGTCGAAATAGCCGAAAACATATAGATAGCCGCCGTCCAATGAGGTGGAAATGATTTCCGTCCCTATGCCGGAGCCGCTCTTGTCGGCAACGAAATTTAGGTGGTAGTAGCCAGTGGTGTAGGAATCGTTGGGCACGTTGCACACGGTCACGTTGTTGGACGCCTCGACCTTTAGGTAGACCTCCTGGTTGGTATAGGCCTCCACGTGCTTCTGGCCCGCGCCCATGGTCCCGCTCCAAACGGTGCTCCCGGAGCCCATGTCGGTGATGGTGACCTGGGTGTTGTCCTCGTAGGATATAACTGTGAAGTCCTGGGCCCAGCCGCCCACCATTCCCACGTAGGCGTAGAATTCCTGGCCCGCGAACACGCCCTCTGTGGAGGGGCAGTAATAGCCGGAGTCGAAATATACCAGGCAGGAGACAGGGTCCGTTGAGTTGATGTTGATATGTATGGAGGACCAGCCGTTGTTGGCATAATGCTGGCCCTTGTTCAGGGTGCCCTGCCAGAGAATTTGGTTGTTGTCCACCTGCCTTACCGTGACATCGGTGCTGTCCTCCATTGCCCAGATGATGGTCCTTTCCTTGGCCGGGTACTGGGCGATGGGCAGGTAGGTATAGGCATTGGTGAATGTTCCGAAACCGTTCTCGTCCAGCACGTAGTAGCCGCAGACGCCGTCCGACACCGGGTCGCCTATGAGTATGGAGTGCTTTTCGGTGCCGTTCACAAAGTAAGTTCCCGCCTGCAGAGCCTTGTAGTTGTACTCGCCGGTGGCCATGTACATGGTGTCCAGGAGATTTCCCTGGGCGTCGCTTAGATTTATGGTGGTCTCGTCGAAGTAGGAGAAGAAGAAGGAATCCCCTATGGTGTAGAAGTTGGAGAGCTTGTACTTGTCCTCTATGAGCTCGCTCTCGGCCCTTGTATTGCCCGAGGACTGCCGGGCCTGTGCCAGCATCCGATCGGATATGCCGAACACGGGCATTGATCCCTCTCTCTCAGGGGTGTCGATGTCGGGTTCATGGGCAAAGAGCGTAGTGAACAACATTATCACGATAAAAAATATAGCTATCCTGGGCAATCTTGCTTTCGGCATTATACCACCACATGTTAACGATAATTCACAACTTATATAAAACTTTTTAATTCATGAAGGTCGCCATTATATCGAACGGGACGGGCATGCCACGGGCAGGCTATCTCCCGCCCGGGCGGCGCCTGGTCATGAGAACCGCCGCTATCAGCACGGACGACAGGAGGGCAAGGGCCATCAGAGGGGCCTCGAACCCGGGAAGGCCGAACAATCCGCTGGACTTGGCGTTGATCTCCTCGGTGATCTGGTTGTTGTCCTCGCGCTGCTCGCTGATCTGGGAGTCGGGGTCCAGCTCGACCTTGATCTTGTGGGCGCCGGGCTTGACGCGCCAGGTGAAGGTGACCACGGCAGAGCCGCCAGGAGGGATGTTCACTATGGTCTGCTCGTCGACAACCTTGCCGTCCACGAGCAGCCGGACCTTGACGTTGGTGCAGGCGATGTCCCCGGAGTTGTGGATGGTGGAGCGGATGGTGACAAGCTCGCCCTCCACCAGCTCGTCGGGCATGGAAACGTCCTTGACCATGGGGTCGGAGATACGGACCTGGGTCTCGAAGCTGACCTCGTTGTTGTCCGGGTTCTTCTCCGGGGGGTCGAGGGCGGTGCACAAAACGGAGAAATCGTATATCTTATCCTCGGCGTCCTTTGGAATGATAACGCCCACGTCGATGTACAAAAGCTGGCCCGGGGCCATCCTGATGTCAACGGCCTCGAACTCGCCGGAGCTGTTCTGGAGAACGCGCACCTTGCCCAAGTATCCCGAGGTGTCCACGACCTCGCCGTACTCCGCAAACACCTCCCTCTCGGGGACGAGCGCTGTGGAGATTGCCGATACGAAGGGAAGCCAGTCGTTCGGGTGATCGGCGAACTCAAGCCTAACGTCGTCGATCCAGTTGCCCTGGTTCTCCAATTCGACCTTATACACGACGATGTTGCCGGGGTCGATCTCCCGGCTCTGCTTGCCGTTGATGCCGAGCCTGAACTCGTGAACCTGCTTCAGGGAGACCTTGACCTCGAGGTGCACCCACACCTTTTCACCCGAGACATTGATGACCACCCTGTAGGGATCGATCTCGGGGGTCTCGCGGTCGGCGTCCATGACGGCGTCGAAGGGCACGCCGACGGTGAGCTTTATCTCGGTGCTCCCGCCCGGGTCAAGGTCGAACACGTTCACCTCGTAGCCCTCCAGCGTGAAACTGTAGTTCTGCCAGTTCTCGCCAAGCATGTCAATGAGGGGCTGGATGCTCTGGACCGTGTTGCCCGTGTTCTCGATGCTGACGTTGACAGTGAAGGCGCCGCCGGCAGCCGCGCCCACCTCGTCCCGGTCAGCGGTGGCGTTGAGCTCGTAGGCGGGAAGGATGATGGTGGTTACCTGGATGTTCTCGGCCTTCACCGTGTTGACAATGTCGCCGGAGGTGGAGGTGCCCGAAGCGCCCAGCGCGAGTATCAACCGCTCGTCCGCCATGCCGTTGGTGGGGGCGGTGACTGTGAGCTTGACGAACTTGGCGCTCCTGGCCCCGATATTGAACGAGGTCATGGAAAGGCTGGCGCCCCAGAAGTCGGGCCGGGGGTCGGTGCTGTCCTGGGCACCGCCGCTCATCTGAAGGTCAACGTTAAGATTGGCGTTGCCGTCGTTGACGGCCTTGATCTCGTAGTCCACGCTCTTCCCCCGGCCAACCCATTTCTCGTTCTCCTCGCACTGGAGCCTGAGCTCGGGCTGGCCGATGACGCGGAGCGTGAGGTCGTCGCTCCTCTCGATCTTACGGTCCAGGTAGTCGAAACCCGCGTCTGACACGCCAACCACTGTAAGGACAGCGATCTCGTTGTTCATTGCGGTGGGCGGAGGGGTGACGAAGATGGGGAAGGCGTAACTGTTATCTATGGGGTGATTACAGTCGGCGATCTCGTCCGTGTCCGTCTCATGTATGTTCCCAACCGAATCACTGAAGGACACGTCCCAGCCCCCGGGCACCCCTTCGAGGCTCAGGGTGTAGGAATCGTTGATATATCCGGTGTTGGTTACCCTTGCATTCACGATCTCCATGGTCCCCGGTTTAACGTCCTTTACTTTCTTATGCAGATAGGGATCCTCGTCTTCCAGGTAGGACATCTCAAAATCGATCCCGGGCTCAAGTATGGTTATTGTGGTTGTTTTATCGGTGACGTTCATGTCTCCGGTCATCAACCCGGTAACGTTCACGAAGGCCAGATCACCGGACGCCTCGAATTTATAGGGAGCCTTGACAAAAAGTGTGAAATCCTCCCAGCCCCCCCTCTCAAGGGAAACCGTGTATTTATCCAGCCAGGCCTCCCAATCCTTGGGCACCGAAGGAACGGAAAGATCGACCTTTATGGTGGCGTCCCTTTCATAACGGTTCACAACGGTGAGGTTGTAGTGCACCGTTTTTCCGGGATAGGTGTGCTTGACCAGAGGCTCTTTGGAACCGTCCTCGTACTGCTTGGGTATGATATCGAAATGCGGATATGCGCCGCCGAAAAGAGGCCATGCATGGGACGAACCTGCCTGGGCGCCGTAGCCTTCCAAACAAGAGATCGGTTTTTCCTCGCTGATTATCTTCCAATAGCCATAGCCGGGGTTTACGTTCAGGGCCTCGCCCTTGTTGATCACGTGTTGGGAAACAAGCGAGCCGGTGTTCGCATTGTACACCTTGAAATGGGTATCGTCAAAATAGCTGAACACGTAGAGGAATCCGCCGCCCTCTGAGGTGGTGTATATTTCGGTTCCGATGCCTGAGCCGGATTTATCAGGTACGAAGGTTAGATGATGATAACCGTCGGGATAGGTCTCTGAAGGCACGTTGCCAACGGTCACGTTCTTGGTGGCCTCGACCGTAACGGGCACCTCCATATTTTGGAACTGATGAACGTATATCTCGCCCTCGTTCAGAGTTCCGCTCCAATAGACGTCGCCGGAGAAGGAGTGCTTGATGGTGACCTGGGTGTCGTCCTCGTAGGCGATCACGGGAAAATCCTGTATATAGGATGTGTCGCTAAAGAACACGGCATATACGTATGTGTAGAACTTCTTGCCGCTGAACAAACCGTTCACCGCCGGGTAAAAGAAACCGGAATCGAACAGAACGTTGCACGACACGGGATTGGTCGAATTAATATTGATGGGGATGGAGTGCCAATCGGTGTTTATGTAATATTCCCCGGCATTCAACACCCCCTCCCAGAGCAGCTGGCCGTTATCGGTCTGGGTAAGGGTGACCTCCGTATTATCCTCCTGGGCGATTACCACTATCCTTTCCCTGCCCGCGTATCCCCTCTTGGGTATGATTGTGTAGGCATTGGTGAACGTGCCGAACCCGTTCTCGTCCAGGACGAAGAAGCCGCAGACACCGTCGTAAGTCGGGTCGCCTATCAATATGGAGAATTTCTCGGTGCCGTTCACGAAGTATGTGCCCGTATCCAGGAAATTATACTTGTATTCACCTGTGTTGAGATACATGGTATCCAGGAGGTTGCCCTGGGGGTCGCTGAGGTTTATGGTGGTCTCGTCGAAATAGGAAAAGAAGAAGGAATCCTGATGCGTAAAGAAGCTGGAGAGCTTGTACTTGTCCTCTATGAGCTCGCTCTCCGCCCTGGTGTTTGCGGAAGGGGCGAGGGACGGGGGCCTGTCCGGCGGGCCGTCCGGGTGGGAAAAGACCGAAGGGTCCCTCCCCCTGTGTATTTCACCATTATGCATCTCCCTCTCCATATTGGACAGAGGCTCGGGAACGTAAACAAATAGAGTCCCTGCCAGCATTATAACAATAAAGAATATAGCTATCACGGACGTCCTCGGTTTTTGCACTATACCACCAAGTACCAACGATAATTCACAACTTATATAAAGCTTTTTGATTCATGAGGAGGGATAAACTTGGGTTAAGGATAGAACTGGTAGTAGTTCCCTTGGTCGAAGTAAGCACAAACGAAGTTCGACAGGTCGATGCCGGTTCTCCTGCTCAGTGCCAGGGCGTAGAGGGAGAGCTGGGACGCGGCCCTTGCGTCGTTCTTCCTTGCATCGGGTTTGTAATCGAGAATGTGGACCTTGTTATAGCGAACCTGGAGGATATCCATGTGTCCTGTGAGAGGTTCCCCTGAATAGATGCCAAGTGCCTTTCGCTCGCCTTTGGTGAGCTCATTTGGATAAAGATATACGGGGACCTCTATCGCTATTGTGGCGGTGTCGTTGGCAAGAAAGAAGTTCTCCACCTTTTCATCTTATACGAGAGGCATAAGTCTGTCGGTGCTAATACGACAATTGTATAAGATGAAAATAGGATAGGAGCGAAGCGACTGTTCCTGACTGTCGTGGCGTTCCCTGTTGTTCCGGGCTAGGTTGAGGGCGAGGGCGGTGAGATCTTGGGCATTGTTGTGCTTTCTAGTCCGCTTTGGCTTCATGTCCAGGCGGAAGGTGGAGCACCTGGGGCCTTTTTGGAATGCCTTGTCGGGACAATCCTTCAGGATGGATCTGACGTAGGTCCTGAGCCGGGGAAAGGTCTTGGCAGCTATGTTGAGCTTTAGCCGGTGGTACTTGAACTCGTAGACCTGCTGGTGCTCGAACCTCTTCTCAAAGATGATATTCTCGGGATCGATGCGGTAGCGCTTCCTCAGCTTGGTGAAATTGCACACGCCCCGGTACCTCTTGATCCAGGAATGCAGCGTTGTGAGGGGTACCTTGGTCTTGTACCTGCGGTTGACGAGCCTGCGGGTTTCGTCAAGGGTGTGGCCGGTGTTGTAGTAAGTGATGGCGTTGAGGATGACCTTGGGGCGGTAGTGCTGATATCTCAATTTTGCATCCGAGAAATATTTTTTGCATTTCTTGCAGTAGTATATCTGTCTATTTCCCTGGTTGGTCCTACGCTTGCCGGCACGGACGAGATTTGTTGTGGTGTTACAGTTCGGACAGGGAATCTTGACGGGCTGGGGGAGCGACGGGCTTTTAGAGGGAGACGTTTTTGCAGGGTTTTTCGTGCCCATGCACCGGACAAGGGGGACACATTATATAAGATTGTCCGCCACATCCGACCCCGAAATTTGTCCGTGAAATCGAATCTTCCAAATTCCAAGGTCTGACGGATTTCGTATACGAAACACCTGATGAATTTCGTAAAAATGTGCTGTGCGTCCGACGAATATTGTAAACGGATGGTGGATTTCGACCTGACGGGTTTCGTAAATGATGTTTCGGGGAATAGGTGGCGGGATCACAGCGGTTGCTGTTCATGTGTGATTCGGGGTGTTTTTGGCAATTGTGGGATGTTTTCGTTTACCCCTCGGGGGAACACGTGTTTCCAACGTGGAAACAATATAGAGTTCCAGCCGGGTAGAACAAAGGCCACGAGCCACACCGTCCACATTGCTTTTGCGTTCATCACGATTCACCTTCGACAGATTACACACTATCCTAACCGAACGCAAATATAAAAAACTTTCTTACGAAAGAAAGAGGCATGACCATGAAATCAATTTTTTCTTGGATTGAATAAATCTCAAGAAATAATGGCCATAT
>CAZUZU010000141.1:1461-7577 GCA_964624865.1 uncultured archaeon | reverse complement strand
CTTGCCCTGCGCCGTACAACTTGAGGTCCTTGGCCACCTCGGTTGCGGCCTCGAATGTGTTCCAGGCCAGCTCGTGTATCTCCTTGTCGTCCTCTCCCTTCCTGTGGGTCATGATCAACTGCAGGTCGTCGCCCGCATGGGTCACGAAATAATCTATCAAAAGGCCGTCCTTCTTTGCCTTCTCCATCTTCTCGTTACCTGTCTTCTCAAGCTCGGGATGCACGCTGGCATGACCGGGCCATCCGCCTACGTCGCACTTTATCAGTGATACCGTTACTTTCTCTGTCATTTCCTTTTCCTCCTTTTCCCTGTTGAGAAACGAAAGCATTAATTAATGGATTTTTCAAGATATGTTGGAGAGTAAGTGCATAGAATATACATTCAATATACAAATGACTTGCAAATGATGACTTACAAATGAATAAAAAAAAATGGTAGATGGCCGAAACGGAGAATCGGCTCATTCCATGTGGTTGATTATCAGATCGTGCAGGTCTTCGATGTGCTGTTCCTTGTCCTTCTCAAGCTTTTCCCAGAACGCCTTGCACTTGTCACATTCGGCCTCCTTCTTGTACTTCTTCTTTATTCTCCATAAGCTCTGGCTTTCCTTGGTCATTTGCTCCATCAGGTTGTACTTGTGGTTCTCCAACATATTCTTTTCACCTCGAAAGGTGATTACGTTCATAAATATTTAACCGATTTTCAAGATATGTTGCACGGGATTTGAAACTGCATGACAACTTTCATGCAATTATCATGCAATTCTCCCTTCCATTTCCCCATATTATCGTTCGATCTTATCCCCTTCGTCCGTCTCGTTCTTCAGGAACCTTGCATTGACTCTTAATCACTCACCGTCACACGCATGCCTGGCGGTCCCTGCCTCCCATCAGTTCCCTGATCTTACGGAGAAGGTCCAGCTCCGCGTCGTTGAGGTACATCTCCTCCATATAGCTCACATATTCCCTAAACTCCGCTGTGTTCTCTTCATTCATTCTTGTCGCCTCCCGATATTTCATTTTCTTCTTTCATTGATCCTAAATCATCATCGACCAATGGGGGTTTCATCACGGCCAGTATCTTGAGCCTGCTGGAATCGGTGGAGTAGGAATAGTACGAGCCCCCTGGTATCAGGACCAGGTGACCCTGGTTCACCCTGCCCGCCTCCCTCCCGTTGTCTTTCCCGTGGTCCAGAGTGATGGTCCCTTCCCCCTCCAGAACGTAATGCATCTCCGGATATTCATTGGCCTGTTCCTGCTCCAGCTCCGACTGACGGTCGATGAGCAGAACGGTGGCCATCCTCTCCTTGCCGGAAAGAAGCACGTCCTTGACCACCCTGCCCGTTCGATATGAGTTTATCTCGTTCAGATCTACCGTCTCCATTTCATCTCCCTTCTGAAACTTACAAAACCGTTTCACATATTAATGAGATTTTCAAGATTAATTATAAAACAGATGCATCTCGATGTCAAATCATATGCAATTCTTTTACAAATCTCCTTGTTAAGGAAATATGATCTGATTTATTTTCCCGGCACAAGTAGTATACCTATTTCCGAACGAGATTATACCGAGATGGGCTCATCCCAAAGATATTGCGTCCATCGGACAGCTATCTTCGGCCTCTTTTTATGCAATTGACATCCTCCGGCACTTCTCCGACGAAGACCTCGTCCTTACGATATTATTCCATCAGCTCGGCATTTCCCCCGGCGTCCGCTTGAAAAACGTCCGAACAGGCGAAACAGCATACGCCGCAGGCCATACACATTTCTCACCGAGACCACTCTACGTTTATATTTTCATTATACTCATCCGACAAACGTTCGATACAATCATTCAAATATTTTCGAAAAGACTTATAAGGTGTTATCCGTTGAAACGTGTATGAACATAAAGGCGGTCCTTTTCGACATGGACGGGGTTCTCGTGGATTCGAGGAATTCGTGGCACGGGGCGATAAACGAAGTGCTCGAATCCGACCTAGGTAAAGAGATAACCATGCATGAATTCATGGACCAATATTGGGGCTACGATCTGAAATACATATTCGACGAACTCGGCATAGGCATGGATATCCCCGAGTTTTGCAACGACGTGTACGGGAAACACACGAAGAACATAGAAATTTACGATGACACGAAATCCACGTTGCGGGAACTCGGCGGCTACCGCAAGGCCGTTATAACAAACACACCGGTGAACTGCACCAAAAAGATCCTCGAGCATTTCGGAATATTGGATCACTTCGACGCTATAGTGACCAGCACAGACGTGAAAGAGGGTAAACCGGACCCGGAGATAATATTCAAGGCCTGCGAGAAGCTCCATGTGGAACCAGGTGAAGCGGTGGTGATTGGCGACCACAAGGTAGACGTGGAGGCCGCCAGGAGAGCGGGCTGCGCCGTGATCGGGGTCGGGTTGCGGGGTGACTACGAGATCGAAAGATTATCAGAGATGTCGGACCTTATCAGGGAGTTGAGATCCGGCGAGTAATCGGAATTCAAGTAAGGTCATCATAGGGTTCAGGAGGGGCGATTGCCATCCTAATTTCGGGAAAAACGGGTTAACTGCCCGGGCACGAGAATTGCATATAATTAAACAACAAGTGTTAAATAATCGTAATCTGCTTAGCTATAAAGCAATCAAAGTAAAATGAGTGGACCAAGTGTATCCATCAAAGGTATGGTGGTGGCATATGCGGCGGTTCGTATTGATTTACAATAGGAGGAATGAAATATGCCGACATTAAAACAGAAACTGCTCTACCTGATACTGGGCCAGAAAGGGGGAAACAACCGGGCAAGGATATTGAAACTGCTCAAGGAAAGGCCCTATAACATCAACCAGATGGCCGAGAAGATGGACGTGAATTATAGGACCATCAAGCATCACATCGAGATGCTTGAAAGGAACGACATCGTGAGCGGCTCCAAGACAGGAGGATACGGAGAGGTCTACTACCTGATCCCCAAACTGGAGGAGGACGAAAAGCTGTTCGAAGACCTCATGAGGAAGGTGGACGGTATCTCCACCTCGCCCAAGATGATAGAGAGCGTGATGGAGGGCACCGGCGACGCCGTTATACTTTTGGATGAGGATAAGGAGGTGATGTTCTGGAACAAGGGGGCGGAGAGTATCTTCGGTTACCAGAGCGGAGAGGTTCTGGGTAGTAATCCCCCGATCATCAAGGACAAGAAGATAGAGGACATTCTCTTCGAAAACCTAGAAAAAGAGGGAGGGGTAATCGGAAAGGAGCTCAGAATGGATAAGGCCTCCGGGGAGCCGTTGGACGTGAGCGTCACCCTGGACCGGATCGAGGACCGGGAGGACAATCTGGTAGGCTATTCCCTTATTGCCAGGGACATCACCAAGAGGAAGAGACTGGAGGAGAGGATGAGATCCCTGAACTCCGTGCTTAAATCAATCAACGACGTCCACAAGGCACTTATAGAAGAAAATAACCTGGAAACCGTTATACAGGAATCCTGCGAGATCCTCAGGGGCACCAGGAATTACCTGGACGTTTCGGTGTCCATGCTCGACCGGGACCGGAACAAGATAATACCCCTCGGCCACAGCGGCGATCACGAGAGAGAGCGCTGGGTCATAGACGCCGAGGGAAAGGGCAAGGTCCCGGCATGCGTGAAGGAGATGTTCGAGACCCCGGAGATCAGGATGATCGAAAGCTCCAAGGAAGAATGCAAGGAATGCGGCTACTGCAGACACGAGGACGATCACCAGACCCTGTTGATACCGATGAAGCACAAGGATGCGCTTACTGGACTTATGATAGTCTGCGTGGAAAAAGACCATGATGTGGGTGACGAGGAACTGGACCTGCTGGAGGAGATCGCAGGGGACATGATCTCGGCCAGGGCCAGGCTGGTGGCCGAAGAGGCTTTAAGGGAGAGCGAGAACCGCTACAACCTTGCCCTTTTCGCCGCAGACATGGGGAGCTGGGACTGGAACTTCGAGACCGGCGAATTGGTTTGGTCGGATATGATCGAGCCCATGTTCGGCCTCGACGTGGAGGAGTTCGGAGGAACGTTCGAGGATTTTCTGGAACGCGTTCATCCCGATGACAGGCAGCTTGTCCGGGACAAAGTCGATCTCTCCATGGAGAGGGGAGAGGATTACGAGCTCGAGCATCGTATTGTCTGGCCTGACGGAACCGTTCGCTGGGTCAGGGAGACCGGTGAGGTGATCCTGGATGAGAACAAAAAACCGGTGAGGATGCTGGGAGTGGTCCTGGACATCACAGATCGAAAAAAGGACCAGGAAGCACTGGTGGAATCGGACAAGAGAACAAGGGAACTTGCCGAACGTTTCAATCTTATTACAAAGGCGACCAAAGATGCGATATGGGACTGGGACCTTGAGAACGAAACATTATGGCACAACGAGGCTTATGCAACGAATTTCGGTTACGAAATAAGAGATATAGAAAAACCTGAGGATTGGTGGAGGGCGCACCTGCATCCTGATGACAAGGACAAAGTCCTTGATAAACTCAAAGAGGTTCTGGACAAAGGCAAAAAGAATTGGAGGCAAGAGTTCAGGTACCAGCGTAAGGACGGCAGCTATGCTTATGTTCTTGACCGGGGGTTCATTATATTTGAGGAAAATGGGAAACCCGTCAGAATGGTGGGCTCCATGATGGACATAACGGAGAGAAAGGAATGGGAAAAGAAAATAATGGAAAAAGAGGAAGAGATCAATCGGCTTCTAGGCAAGATAAAGGATCTATAATGAGTGGGTGGCAATCGAAGAAAAAAAATCGATAAAAAATATTTTTATTCTCATACCTCCCTGATCCGCACCACATGCATTATGTCAGACGTGGTCAGGATGCCTTCGACCCTGCCGGACCTGGCCACAACAAGTCGGCCCGCCTTCTTCCTCAACAGCTTCTTGAAGGCATCGCTTGCCTCGTCGTCCGGCCTCACCGTTGCCACGTCCCTTTCCATGATGTCCCTGACGCAGGTGAAGGGTCTCCTGTCCTGGTTTACGGAGTGGACGTCGTCGTAGCTCACCAGTCCGACCAATCTTTCATCCTTCACCACGGGAAAGCCCGTGTGCCTGTATCTGAACATTCTCTGGGTTAGTTTGTCGATGGTCATTCCGGGGTTCACGGTTTTCACATCCGAGGTCATTATGTCCCTTACCTCGAAATCATCAAGTGCAAGGGTGACCATCGTGGATTCCTCTTCCCGGGAGGCACCCATGTATACGAATATAGCTATCAATATGAGCCAGATGTTGAGCGAGAATATACCCGCCAGGGCCATGAGGACCGCCATGCCCTTCCCAACGTTGGCAGCGGCCCGGGTGGCCTTGCCCCTTCCGAGCCTCCTGGATAAGACGGAACGTAAAACCCTGCCCCCGTCCATGGGAAATGCGGGCAGGAGGTTGAAGAGACCGAGAAGGACATTATAAAAGGCAAGGGCTCCGGCGTTAAGCCATATCAGCTCGCCCAGGTGACCGGCCCTTGGCACCAGCAGGGAGACCCCGTAGAACAGGGCTCCAAGGCCCATGCTTGTCAGCGGCCCCACCACCGCTATCTTGAACTCAAGGGCAGGCTTTTTAGGCATCTCCTCCGCCTGGGACACCCCGCCAAAAACGAACAGTGTTATGGCGTTGACCTTTGTTCCCGTCCTTTGGGACACGTAGGAGTGGGCAAGCTCGTGCAGCAGCACGCACACGAACAAAAAAACGCCGAGCCCCACGCCGAGAACGGCTTTGACGGGCCAGATATAACCCGTGCCGCCGAACCCTATCACCAGCCCGAAAATCTCGATGCTGTTGAAGGAGAACACCCAGGCGAACAATGCCAGTATGATCAGGAAGGTGAAGTGTATCTTTATGGGTATCCTGATAATGGTCATTATCTTCATGCTTGTCTTCATGCGATCCTCATACCTCTTTCACCGACCTATTCGTCTATCTTCCTTCAAAGGCACCCAAGCCTTTGTTCGAACTACCTTGTCTTTTACTTGACCTTCACCCTTTGCTTGCGAACCGGCTTTTTCGGGTTCTTCTTGGGTAATACCACTTCGAGTATGCCGTTCTCCAGGGTGGCCTCGCCCTCGTCCGGCTTGATATCGGCTGGAAGC
>CAZUZU010000141.1:0-1451 GCA_964624865.1 uncultured archaeon | reverse complement strand
GGAGACTGGGTCAGGAAACGAGAGTGACGTCTCTCCTTTCTCACGTAGGCCTCCTCCTCCCTTTCCTCGGTAATGTCCTTGGTCCCGGAGATTTTTATGGTGTCCTCGGAGACCTCGATCTCGATGTCCCTCTTCGGTATGCCAGGCATCTCGGTCTTTACAACGAAGGCCCTGCCGGTGTCCTTGATGTCCATTAAAGGCTGCCTGACATCGAACCATTGGCCGGGAGGCCAGTACAGCTCCCTAGACTCGTAAGAGGGTCTTTCTTCTCCCCCCCTGAGTCCCCAGTAAGCCCTTTTCAGGCTGTTCTTGAATCTCTCGAACTCGTCGTCCAGTCGTTGAAGTACATTCACGTTCCCCAGGTCCCAGCTTTCTTCGCTGCCCGGGGTTATTCTGGTCGTCTTTTCCTCCTTCTCACTACTTTCATCCGCCATTTTCATTCCTCCTTTCATAAGTAGATGCGGGTTCGTATATGAAACGATTTTTCAAGATATATTGTAACCGGGACATACATTTCTTACATCTAATATACAAATGAGTTGCAAATCCCGGGGGACTATTTCTTCCCGGCCGTTCAAATCGAGGTTCAGCCCCAGTCAACGAACAGGGATTATATCTTCAGTTCCTTGGAGCTGGTCCACAGCCCGTGGATGTTGCAGTAGGAGGCCGCTATCAGCGTGCCCGGCTTGCCTGTCTTCATGTTGAATGTCGCCGAGTGATGGGTGTACACCGTGCTTGTGTCCGGGCCGTCAACCGACGCCCCGTGGGAGGAGAACTCGCATCTTCCCACCAGGTAGGGGAACTTTTCCCCATCGGGGTGAAAGTAAAGCTCCACCCAGCCAATATGGTGCTCGGTGGTGTTGGGATGGGAAACCTCCTTGCCTATTCCGGCTTCCACTTCGAACACCTCGTCCTTCTCCACCTTCCCTGGTATGTCGATCACCGGCACGTGCTTTTCGGTCTTCCAGTCGTCCGTCTGCCACAATTCCTCTATTTTCGTCATTTTTCCACCTCGCTTTCCTTTTAAAAGTCGAAAAGGAGAATATATTAATAACGTATTTTCAAGATTTGTTGAAAGAACGTTATGGGTGGGTTGAATATCGTATGCAACATTCATACAACTCTCCCGCTATAGGAGAGGTATCGGGAAGAAAGATAAGACGGCTCAATCCATCTTTAGCTTCTTTAACGATGCTTCAATGAATGCCGGCAGGTCCCCGGGCTCTCTGCTCGAGACGATGTTGCCGTCGACAACCACCTCCCGGTCCGAGTATTCAGCTCCGGCGTTCTTTATATCCTGAACTATGGATTTCCAGCCGGTGATATTCCTGTTCTTCAGTGCCTTCGCGGATATGAGCAACTGGGGACCGTGGCATATGGTGAACACTGGCTTGCCGCTGCGAACGAACCCCTTCACGAACTTTACCGCTTCGGGATCGGCTCTTAGTTTG
>CAZUZU010000140.1:0-7601 GCA_964624865.1 uncultured archaeon | reverse complement strand
AGACAGGCAAGGGGAGGAAGACCGGCGGTAAGGTTGGGGGGAAGACCGGCAAGGGGAGGAAGACCGGTGGTAAGGTTGGGGGGAAGACAGGCAAGGGAAGGAAGTTCAAAAAGGGTCCAGGACCAAAGGAAAAAACAAGCAATAGCCCACTCAGTGACATCAAGGAAGACGACATCGACGATTGGGGAGATATAATCTAATCCCAAGGAAAACCCCTGTTTTTTACCGATTTATGAAAAGATTTATTAATAATCGAGGCATTCCCCGGATGTGGTGGAAAATGGCAGGAAAAGATAAAAAGAAAGCAAATAACAAGGGTTCCGAAAAATCGTCCCCTACGAAATCAGTCGAGGAGGACGAGGAATATCAGAAGGTCATTTCCACATATTACAACGGGGAAGAGGTGGTAAGATCCCTTATAGCCCTTAAGGTCGACACCAAGATGGCCGACGAGATCTCCACCGAGGTTTCGAAATTTCCAGCGGTTAGCGATATCTACATGGTGACCGGCGACGTGGACATTATAATGAAGACCAAGTTCGACACTTATCCGGACCTCAGACAGTTCATTGTCACGGAGATCGGCAAGATCAAGGGGGTCAAGGATACACGTACAATGATGATAGTTACCACTTACAAGGAAAATGGTGACGTAAAGGCATAAATAGAAAAGGAGGTGAATTATATGGTATTGGTAAAGAGCCAAGTCAAGGACCTTACATCCCTGAACGTATCCAAGGATGTATACGACGCTCTAGAGAAGAAGGTAAACGCCATGATCAAGGATGGCGAAAAGAGAGCGAAGGAGAACGGTCGCAAGACACTCAGGGCATACGATCTCTGAACGCGCCGCAACTCTCGAATCTTTTATTTTTTTTCATTTTTTTCACAAAACATTTATTTTATTCCCGTTGTTCACCCATAATATAAAGAGGTGCCCCCATGAGGATAGCTGTCCTGTACAAAGACAAGTGTCAACCAAAGCACTGCTCCAAGGAATGTATCAAGAGCTGCCCCCGGGTCAGGACGGGGGACGAGACTATAGTTATGGGGGAGGACGGTAAACCGGTAATATCCGAGGAGCTGTGCGTGGGATGCGGAATATGCGTGCATAAATGTCCTTTCGGTGCGATAAAGATCATTGGTCTCCCCGAGGCCTTAAAGGAGGATCTGATACACCAGTTCGGCAAGAACGAATTCTCCCTGTTCAGACTGCCCATACCGATGAAGGGAGTGGTCACCGGCATCCTAGGAAAGAACGGTATCGGTAAGACCACTGTGGTGAACATACTCTCGGGTACCCTGGTACCGAACCTGGGGAACTACGACGGGGAGGCAAGCTGGGCCCCCGTTCTGGAGCAATATGCCGGAAAGGAGCTGGGCGATTATCTCACAGAGGTCTCCAACGGGGAAATCGTAACCGCTCTAAAACCACAATACGTGGATCAGATCCCAAAGCGATTCGACGGTAAGGTGTTCGAACTGCTGGCAGGGGTAACAGACGACACGGATAGATTGAGACGGGCGGCGGAGGACGCAGGAATCATGCACATTCTTGACAGGGAGGTGGACAAGATAAGCGGCGGAGAGCTTCAGCTGGTTGCCATTACCGCTACAATGGTCAAGGACGCGGACGTTTATTTCCTTGACGAGCCCTCTTCCTACCTGGACATATATCAGAGATTGAAGGTCTCCAAGCTCATCAAGTCCCTTGCCGAGGAGAAATATGTAATTGTGGTGGAGCATGACCTGGCCATACTGGACTTCATGGCGGAGAGAATACACCTAATGTACGGCGAGGAAGGGGCCTACGGAGTTGTGGCCCAGCCCAGGGGGGGGAGGACGGCGATCAACACCTACCTGGACGGATATATGAGGGAGGAGAACATCCGGTTCAGGGACAAGCCCATAGAGTTCGAGGTCAGGCCGCCGAAGAAGGAGTGGGAGTCAAAGGTCCTCTTTTCATATCCTGCGATCGAAAAATCTTTCAGCACATTCAATGTAGAAGTGGAGCCGGGGGAGGTTCACGAGGGGGAGGTCGTGGGCGTGGTGGGGCCCAACGCCACTGGAAAGACTACTTTCGTGAAGATGCTGGCCGGTGTGCTCGAACCGGACAAAGGCGAGATAGACACCTCGGTCACTGTGAGCTACAAGCCCCAGTACATCAAGGGGGATTTCAAGGGCACGGTTCAGGAGCTGCTTTACACCACCTTGGAGCAGGATGTGCTGGCCTCGCCATTCTACAAGAACGAGGTAGAGAGGCCGCTTGATCTCGAATCACTGTTGTTCGGCTACGTGGACGAGCTAAGCGGGGGCGAGCTGCAGAGAGTGGCCATAGCCCTCTGTCTGGCCAGGAAGGCGGATATCTACCTCTTGGACGAGCCTTCGGCCTACCTGGACAGCAACCAGAGGATGATAGCCGCCAAGACCATAAGGCGGACCATGGAGAACGGGGGAACCTGCGCCCTGGTGGTGGATCACGACATATATTTCCTTGATATAATCAGCGATTCCATCATGGTGTTCAGCGGGGAAGGGGGCAGGTACGGCAAGGCCGTGGGCCCCTTCGACATGAGAAAGGGCATGAACCTGTTCCTTGAGAACGTTGAGATCACATTCAGGCGAGATGCGGACACGGAAAGGCCGAGAATAAACAAGGAGGACTCCGCCCTGGACAAGGAACAAAAATCCCGGGGCGAGTATTATTATATGGGCGTGTAGTAGGTATGATATAATTATCTCCAGTAGCTATTCCTTGCCGTAGATCAATGTGTTGCCTTCCTCGTACCTGGTCTTCGCCTTCTGGCTTCTCTTCAGCTCTTCCACTGCTCTCTCAACGTCAATTACTGGATAATCGGTGCCAGTGGAAATGGAGTTTACGGTCTCGCCGGGATTAAGAAGAATATATCTATGTATCCTTTCCCTAACCACCTCGAAGTCTTCCTTCTTTCCCTCCCTTTTTTTCCAGAGAAACAGGGCCGCAAACACCGAAATAAGGATGACGACTACAATTATGATCAAATATATTGTCATATCGCTTTGCTTCCCCTTGTCCGATGCCTCAATGTTCGGCTCAAGAGGGGAAGTGCCGTCAACGTACTCCTGAAGGTTGCTCAGTCCGTCATCGTCACTGTCCTCTGCTCCGTCATCAGGGTCCAGTGGATCAAGGCCGTACTTGACCTCCCAGCCGTCAGGCATGCCATCGCCGTCCGTATCGGACTCGTTTGCCGAGGTGTTCTTTACGAACTCCTGCAGGTTGTTGAGACCATCTGAATCCCGGTCTTCCGCCCCGTCCCGCATCAATGGGTCCAGGTCGTTATCAAGCTCCCAACCGTCGGGCATGCCGTCGCCGTCGGTGTCAGCATCATTCGGATTCGTGCCGTTCAGGAACTCTTCCAGATTTGTGAGCCCGTCCCCATCACCGTCGAATGTGCCGTCGGTGTCATCCAACGGGTCCAGACCATTGTCCACCTCCCAACCGTCAGGCAGCCCGTCGCCGTCAGTGTCATCATTGTTCGGGTCCGTGCCGTTGAGATACTCCTGCAGGTTCGTTAGGCCGTCGCCGTCCTCGTCCATCAAGGCATCGGTGTTACTTTGGGCATCCAATCCATGAGATATCTCGTAACCGTCCGATATACCGTCATTGTCCGTGTCTGGGTCTAAGGGTTCGGTGTTGTTAAGATACTCCTGAAGATTTGTTAGACCATCATTGTCAGGATCTTCGGGTGAATCCGAGGAAAGGGGATCAAGGCCAGAGGAGACCTCCCAGCCATCAGGCATGCCGTCTCCGTCCGTATCGGATTCAAGAGGATTGGTGTCATTGAGATACTCCTGCAGGTTCGTTAGGCCGTCCTCGTCAGGGTCCAAGCTCCCGTCGTTGCCCCCGGTATCCAAATCGTAGTATGATTCCCATGAATCCGGCAAACCGTCACCGTCCGCATCACCTTCAAAGGGCACTGTAACCGTAAAGTTCCAGCTTCCGCTGAGGCAGGCGCCCCTGTAGCCTAGTATCCTGGGGATCACGTACCAGTAATGCAGACCTTTGGAAAGGCCCGTTGCCTCGGCCCGGGTCACATGCAGCGACGAGAATTCCTTGGAAGGCGCCGGGGAATCACGTGAGATATAGACATCGTAGGTTATCTCTTCGTCCATGGTGAAGTTGTCTACATTACGCAGCTCCCAACTTAGGGTGACGCTCGTGCAGGCTATTTGTTCACCGCATTGGGGTGAAATCAAGGCCGATACCGGTTCGGGAAACACATGGAGCTTGGTTGATACACTGGTATCATTGTAACCGGCCTTCGTAACATTCACCCGAACGGTAATCAAGGTAGAGGCTGATAGTAGAGGAGTGCCGTATGTCGCAGTGTAACGCCCGTTGTTAGACATTTCGATCGTTCCCAATGTACCACCCGCCCCGCCGTCGTCCAACACGAGAATAGCATTATTCACCGGATTGCCTTTGCTGGATACGTTGACTGTAACCATAGTGTTGTCACCCGTCATTAGACTGGAGGGATTACAATAAACAGATGCCTGGAGCGGATCGCGGACCATCTCCGGATTAATTATTATGTTTATGTTTATACTGCTTGTTTCAAAGCCGAACTTGCTTACTTTCGCCGTGATATTAACGGCTGTTTTTTTCTCTACCGCCGGTGAGTTATAGGTGGTGGTGAAATACCCGTCGCTTCCCGAGTAACCTTCGGTAGTGGAGAAAAAGCCGCCACCGGACCTTGACATGTTGACCTTTACATATTCAAGAGGGAGACCTTCGTAGGTGACGTAAACTTTGATCATAGATGAACCACCCGAGGTAAGTGAATTTGGCGTGGCCATGATATCCAGCCCCAACTCGGCCAACGGAGTTGCATTCACATCGTTCGACATGGGACCCTCACCGATGTCATTCAATGCGCGGAGACTGTAATAATATGTGTTTCCGTTTATCACGCTGTCGTCTATATATTCATTACCAAGTGAAGCATCCACGGATGCCAGATAACTTTCCTCACCTGGGCCCTGGCCTCTGAATACCTTATAACAGGTAATGGGAGAGCCACCGTCGGTGCTTGGGTCGGCCCAGGTTAGAGTTACCATCCCGTCTCCACCTTCCGTACATAGTGATAAGGGTTCGGAGGGATAAGTGCCCGGCATTGCACTCACCTCCTGGGAAAAGGGCCCTTCCCCCAACGAGTTTATCGCGCTTATCTTGTAGAAGTACTCTATGCCGTTAATCACATCGTAATCCGTGTATTCCGTGACTGTTGACAATGATTCGATCAGGGTCTCCCCGTTCGAAGAGGTCCCTCTGTATAGGTTATATCCAGATAAGGGAAAACCTCCGTTGTCGCTGGGAGGAGACCATTCCAAATCAACCGATCCATCGCCTCTTTCCGCTGAAAGGGATTGAGGTGCGAACGGTGCGGTGCCCGGGGTAACAGCTATCTCACTTGAGAACAAACCTTCACCGTATTGATTTATTGCCGTTACCTGATAGAAATAATTCTGGCCGTTTGTAACACCGGTATCTTCGTAATCATTGACAGGGTCCAGGGTAACGTATTGATTTAGATTACCGGCTTCGATGCCGCGATAGATGGTATAATTTGTAATGGCTGACGCCCCCACGTCTTCAGGTTCCGTCCAATTGAGCAAAACCGATCCGTACTGACCTTTGCCTTGGAAACCCAGCGGTTCATGGGGTATGCCCGGCACGGTCCAAGCCTCTTCCGAAAGCGGACTTTCACCTTTGTCGTTCTCGGCGCTTACATTGTAGTAATAAGGTTGGCCATTGGAAACGCTCCCGTCATTATAGGATGTTACGTCCCCCAAGGTCACCAGATGGGTTTCGTTCCCGGGAGTCGTGCTTCTGTAGACGTGATAATCATTTACGGGAAGGCCGCCGGTGTCGCCGGGAGGGGACCAGGAGAGAGAAACGAAGGCACTGCCAGGTTCCGCCTGGAGATCAAGGGGCTTTGACGGGGGCCTCCCGGCTGTTCCGCTCACCTCCGAGGAGTATGGGCCTTCGCCAACACCGTTCACGGCAGTGATCATGTAATAATAGGTATCTCCATTGCTCAACCCGGTATCCAAAAATCCGGTCACATTCCCGAGCGTGACAAGGTGACTCTGGCTACCGGAAGAAGGTCCCCGGTAAATCTTGTAATTTGTGATCGCGGACGAACCGATAAAGCCAGGCGCTGACCAGGAAAGCGTCACGTTCCCGTCACCCCCCTCAGCAGTAACACCCGCAGGTTGATTGGGCACCCGCGATGCGGTGGTGGTGTAGTAAACCGCGTGATTGCCTTTATCATAGTAGAATATGTGGGGCTCGTTGTTGGAGTCGACATCTATATCCGGAAAGTAAGATTCGCCGGATTCCTTCAGAGTAGTAATATCCCAGTTGCTGGTGGAATAATATCCATAAGCATATTTCATATAGTGGTGAGTGGGATTTAATGGATCATCAAATCCTAGATAGCATATGTGTGCATAATTATTAGTATCTATTTTAAAAGAAATTGCATCATAATCACAATTCATATTATCTATTGTACGATTGTGCCACGAACCTGGAACATCTCTATATGACAATAATAATGGACCGTTTCCTGATTTTTCAGAATGGCTATAGCAAATGGAGGGCAAACTATTTCTCAGAGTAATGCTAAAATACGTAACATATCCAATTTCCCAGCTATCAACTATTTCTTTGGTCCAGCCACCTCCTGATTTGTAACAACATTTTATATTATTGTCATTAGAATAGGAGATATAGGGAATATTGCTTTCGCTGACCACAATATCCGTTGAATATGATACCGATGTTTCAATAGTTTCTTTAGACCAGGATGTCTCTTTTTTAGCATACTTTAAATTGAAATCATTATCGACATATGCAATATGAGGATTATCATTACTATCTGTATCAATAGAGAAATCATTGAAAGGATCAGATAACGATTCAATATCGTGTTCAGACCATGTCGCCCCATTGTAATGTTTGTATTTCAAGTAATAAAATCCGCCATCTACTATCATATAAACTAAATGAGGATTATTATCCGAGTCGGTATCTATACTCGAGAAAACTGAAAAAGGGTAGCAATTTTCTTCTATAACTGTTTCAGTCCATCCATTTGAGGAATCCCATCGCGCGTATATCAACTTATCTGCATTTACTTTCTTGTAGAGAACATGAGGATTGTTATTATTATCTATAGATATTGCTGGAAACGTAGCGGAGCTGCCCCATATATTATCGATAAACTCATATTGCCAACTTCCAGATCTTTTATTTTTTGGCATATTCATACTATTTATATCATCATATTCTAATTGGGTATCAATGCTGATAAAGGAAAAATTCAAACCTAATAAGCTTATTATGACTATTAATAATATATATCTATTTCTATTCCGTTTCATATTCCCACCCTATCTCTGAGATTATTATTTAGTTTTTTTACAAATATATCATCTTTTATTTAATATTTGCCCAGAACTAGAACGAGAAATTTATATGAATTTGTTCTTAATAAAACGGGCTGTGTGTAAAAAGTATTCACACCTTTTGTCGTCATTCATTCAGCAAAAGA
>CAZUZU010000139.1:0-7655 GCA_964624865.1 uncultured archaeon | reverse complement strand
GCCGAAACCCAGCAACACCTCCAGGTCCTTGGGAAAGACAAGATAAAAGATGCTTACGCCAAGGAGGCCAAGACCAACCACCGTGACCCCCATGACCGAGCCGGACATGAAAGCTACTCGGAGGCCGGGGTTGAGACCCTGCCTCGCCGCCTCGGTGGTCCTTGCATTGGACCGGGTGGCGATCATCATGCCTATGTAACCAGAAAGCCCGGAAAAGATCCCGCCTACTATAAAGGAAAGGGGAGTCATTGTATTCAGAAGCCCGGTGAATGACAGTATGGAGAGGAACACCGTCATTATCACGAAATAGATGGCGATCCATTTGTACTCCCTCTTCAGGTACGCCTCGGCCCCTTCCTGCACAGCCAGGGAGAGGTTCTTCATGTGCTCCGTACCAAGGGGCTTCTTCAACAACCTAAATGTCGTTATTCCGGCGAAGACCAGCGCTATAAGGGCCATCACCGGGGCCAAATACCATATCTCAGACACCATTGTATCACCTATACATTGCGTATATGGACATTGAGGTGCAATGGTTGGTATAAGATAATGTTTTCGATAATTGGGACTGGTGATTACTTCCGCCCATCCCTCAAGTATACATTTTTATAATGTCAGGTATTTATCTATGTTGATACAATGGCGGAAGGCGCGGAAATGGACCTGGTGGGACAGGTCATCACAGGCGAGCACGGCCGCATACTGGTAAGGCAGAAGGCGGGCCAGATCTTGGAGATCGGGGAGCTTTTGATCGCCAAGGGCTACGAAAACGACAAGTTCCTACTCCAGGTCTACAACCTGGTCTACGGCTCCCAGCTGGAATCAAGGAGCATCGAGATGATGTCGGGCATGTACATGGAGGGCACCAAGAAAGGCATGTTCTTCGACAAGGACATACGCAGCTACATCCTGGCCGAGGTCAAAGCATTATTACACCTGAACCTGGAGGGGGGTGAGGTGGTGCCGGCGATCCCCAAGTCCCTGCCCCCGTTCTTCAACGAGCTCCGACCGCTGCGCAGGGAGGACATGCCGTTCCTAAAGAGGCCGAAGAAAAGCCTGTTCATGGGCAATATCAGGTCCGGGTCCAAGGTTCTGGACCTTGGCGTTTACATAGACGGCATGGACGCCGTGACCCATCACATACTGATCCCCGCCACAACGGGCAGGGGAAAGAGCAACCTGATGAAGGTGATGCTCTGGGACCTCATACCGCAGGACTACTGCGGCGTTCTGGTGCTGGACCCCCACGACGAGTACTACGGCAGGGGGGGAAATAAGGGGCTGAAGGATCACCCGGCGGCATCGGACCGGGTTGAATACTACACGCCACCCACAAAGACCATGCCCCCCGGCGCCGTGTCCCTCACCTTTTCGCTGTCCAGCCTCAGGCCCTGGCATTTCAACGGTATCATCCACTTCACCGACGCCCAGAACGACGCGCTGTACGTCTACTACCGGAACCACGGGGAGAACTGGCTGGAATTTCTCCTGCTGGAGGACCCTTACGGGGACGACCAGACGGATCGGATACACGGCGTACAGCTGAACACCCTGGCCGTTCTACAAAGGAAACTGAAGATCAATCTCAATTTGGAGGTGGGAGCAGGCCAGGTAAGGTCCAGGAACAACGTGTTCTCCCCCACCATGGGAGAGGGCACGGTTCAGGACATAGTTCGCAGCATAGAGGACGGTAAGAAGGTGATCGTGGACTCCTCCAGGCTCAACGACCGGTCGGAGCTTATAATAGGCAGCATCATAGCCCACGAACTGCTGGACCGGTACAAGGATTACAAGGCCAATGACGCGCTTGACGACAGGCCCGTGGTCTCCATAGTGATAGAGGAGGCGCCCAGGGTCCTTGGAGGGGAAGCGGCCTCTGTTTTCGGCGCTGTTGCCAGGGAGGGCAGGAAGTTCAAGGTGGGCCTCATGGCCATCACCCAGCTGGTAAAGATGATACCTCACCAGGTCCTGGCAAATATGAACACCAAGATAATACTTGGCAACGAGATGTCCGACGAGAGAAGGGCCATCATCTCCAGCGCTTCCCAGGACCTCACCAAGGACGACAAGATGATCTCCTCCCTGGATAAGGGTGAGGCCATAGTGTCCAGCGTATTCACCCGCTTTGCCATCCCAATAAAGATACCGCTGTTCGAGGAATATATAGAGGCGGGGGAAGAGGGGAAAGGGGAAAACGGAAAGACATTGAAGGCGTTCATGGGAGGTTAGGACATGGGCGAAAGGGTGAAGGAGGGTGATAGGATAGCCCTGATATCTTCAAAGCACTGTTATGTACTCGAAGCGGTGCCGGGAATGGTGAGATTGGACAAGCGGTTGACCATCGACGGCGGAAAGATAATCGGGAGTGAATATGGGGAACGGTATAAGACGCCGAAGGGCCGCGAGTTCTGGATACTGAGACCCACTGTCCACGACATGTTCCGGACAATGGAAAGGGGCCCCCAGGCCCTTACCCCCAAGGACATAGGGCAGATCCTGGTCCACCTTGACATCAGGCCCGGGGCGGTAGTGGTGGAATGCGGGCTCGGCTCAGGTTCGTTGACCCTGGCCCTGCTGAGGTTCGTTGCACCGTCCGGAAAAGTGGTAAGCATTGAAAGGGAAAAGAAATGGATAGAGATGGCGGGCCGAAATATCGAGAAGGCTGGGCTTTCATCCCTCTGGTCCTGCCATCAGGGAGACATATACGAAGACAAGATAGATTCGACGATCCTTGGACTAGAGCATGGGGCCGACGCCTTGATCCTGGACCTGCCGGAACCGTGGAATGCAATGGACGATGTCGGATCGATCCTGAAACCGGGAGGAACGCTGGCAGTCTACGTCCCTTCATACAATCAAGTAATACGCAGCGTGGAAACATTCCAAGCCTCACCAGACTTCGGATTGATAGATATAAAAAACGTGCGGGAGACCAAGATCGCTCACAAGGTCACCAAGAACGGTATCGTGGTACGGCCGGAAACCCAGGGAATAGCTCATACCGGTTTTCTTGTTTTTTCAAGGGCGCTGAAAAATCAATAGTTATACTAAATCAAGCAGAGGATCATTGGGATCCCAGACGGACAGGAAATCCACGGCTCCTTTGACATCTGCCATACTCTCCAATCTAATGGCCAGCTGTATATGATGCCGCGTCTCCTCCACCTTCTCGCCTATATGATATCCTTGGGAATAGATGCCGTAGGCCCTGGGCCACATCTCGTCCCCGTCCCCCAGGCCCAATACATTGGCTATCCTTGCCGCCGTCTCCACCGCATAGGGGTCCAGGGGATAGGATTCTATGTATGTCGCGTATTCAACGAACAGCGACGAGGTCAGCTCCGGGGGGGAATTCAGGTCTATGTTTACGGCTATAAGGCCCGGGTTTCTGGCCATGACCTCCTTCATTATGACGGGATTGTTAAGCATCAGGGGTTTGGTTACATGCTGTGCCAGAAAATCCTCTTTGGCCATACCCTCTCCGGTATCTACGGGGGATAAGATATCATCTATCTCCTCCATCCTCTCCTGGGCAGGATTGAAGGGGGTCGAATCGAACATGATCACCCTGCTGAACTTCTTCTCATAGCTCCCCCTTGCCTCCTCGTATACCTGTTTTGCCTTTTCATAATTGCCTTGGGCGCGGTGAATATCGCCGATGCGGAGCTGAACCACCGCCGAGCCCTCCCGGTCCAAGGCTTCCTGATACCTGTTCTCCGCGTCATCATAGCGGCCGGAGTGGGCCAGGGCCTCGGCCAGGTTGAGAAGCGCGGGCATGTTGTCAGGCTCCTGTTCCAAGAGCCCGCGGTAACACTCCACCGCCTTGTCGTTCTCCAACAATAATTTGTATATACTGCCCAGCCTCAGCCCGTCCTGCATGCCGTACTCCCGCGCGATGATCACCTCCACCTCCTGGTTCAGCCTATCTATGAAACGATCCAATCAATTCACCTCCGGTCATGTAAAAACGGGCCAGGGCCTATTCACTGGTCCCCACTTTTTTCTTCTTCCTTCTCCTGACCACGGCAACAAGGGTGAGCATCATCAGTATCGGGATAACCGCGTCGGAGAGCTCCGGGGCACCCCGGAGGAGAGGGTCGCTGCTACTACTCATTGCAGTGGTATTTGTATTGCCATTCGAATCCTCGGTGTTCAATGCAGACTTAACACCAGAGTCGTGGTTCATATCCATCAACGCCCGGAATGCGGCGTCGTCCCGCTGCCCGTCCCAGCCCCGGATGGATATGCTGGCCTCGATGCTCTCCATTCCCTTGAACAATGTGCGGGGCATGGAGAACTCCAACTCGTCCATGTCCTTGCCCATGGTCAGAGGGCCCAGGTTTATCCACTTCAGGCCAGTGTACATCTTTACCTGGGTCGAGCGCACCTGGCCGTTAGAGCCGCGGATAACTATCCTGTAGGTGACCGAGGGAAGCACATTAAGGGCCGGGCTGGCTGTTATCTCCACCTCTATCCTGTCCTCTCCAATGGGTTCGGGAATTCTTATGGCACCCTCCTCCCCGGGGGGAGAGGGTTCTCCCGGCTCCTCCGGCTCGGTGGTCATGGCTGTAATATTCACTGGAAGAACATTACCGGCAAGCATCTTTCCAGCGGTCTGGACATAGAAGAAAGCAAAATTATCGTCCACCGTATCCTTGGTCTCTCGTATGTCCAGGTCCTTTCTGGCGTCTCCCACCTCGTCGGGCTCCGCTTGGATGTGGGCCCAGTCGCCAAAGGCACCGTCAATTTTTACAGTCTCGGGTAACTGGGCGATGTATCCCATCATTCCCTCCGCCTCCTCCTCGGAAATGTAGGCACCACCCTCGGAAACCATCACCTCTTTTAAGGTAAGACCAAAGGCCGAACCTGTGGAGCTTTGGCCGGTGGAAAGATTGGGATTTACCGTGACCTGCACCGAATATGTGGTCTCGATGCTTATTTCAACTGGACTGGGCATATCCAAGTCAATGATGTCGGGGCCGGAAAAACCTTGGGAGGCGAGACTCACTCCCGCACCGTCCCTTAAACTAAGGGTACCCGAGGCCAGGCCGCGGGTCTGTACCCTGAATCCCTCCAGGCTTCCCCTGCCCCCCACGTTGAGGGCCAAACATCGGGCGGGGGTGGACGGATCGATTATTTCGGGTATCGAATATTCAACATGGGTGGATAGATAGCTGCCCGAGGAGCTGGCTATGGACGTTGAGTGATCAATGAGACCGGCGGCATTGGAGCTGTATGCTATCGCATTGAACGAAGTGATGCCCCTAACCGTGCAGGCGCCCTCGATAACCTTTCCCTTCAACGATGCCAATGCCATGTCTGAGATAAGAAAAGATAAGGAATTACCGGTTGTGCCCTCGTACCTGAAGAGGCCGGCGGAAAACAACTCCCCGTCTTTTACCATGGTCCTCACCAGGTAATCGGCGCCCAGTCCGTGGAGTTTGTAACCTGAAGACCGGTCCGTGTCGGTGTCAATAAAAATGAAGTACCCGCAAGTGCCCGATATATCGCCATAGGCGCGGACATAATAATTGAGGGTATGAAGCTCGGCATCGTAATGCAGGCCGTATTCCGCAATATCCACGGAAGCGTCACCAACCTCCATTGTGTCATCCGTATAGGCGGGCAGGTCGCTCCAATCGTCCAGCTCGCCATTGATATTCAAACCCCGGCTGCGCTGAGGAACCTCGGTAAAGGAATACAATGTAACGGACATGAGTACGATTATCAATACCGCTGTGAGGGCGAATAGAATCCCCCGCCTCTTTCTCTGCCCCCCGGCCCCCAGAACTCCCAGTCCGTTCACCATACCGCGGCCGTTAACCATGCCACGGCCGTTAACCATACCGCGGCCGTTAACCATGCCACGGCCGTTAACCATGCCACGGCCGTTAACCATGCCACGGCCGTTGGTAAATCCGGAGCCGTTGGTCATGACCTTTCCGTTGATGAAACCGGAGCCGTTCACCATGCTCTTTCCGTTGGTGAAACCGGAGCCGTTTTCCCCTCCCCCCTTCCCCTTGTTGCCGTTAACGTAGGAACCCCCCATCACCGCCCCCCTGTCAGGCGAGATCGACATTATCGAAGCAATGAGACTCATATCGTTTTTCATTACAGGTTAGCCTCCGAAGACTCGGACTTAATGTTAAGAACACATGATATATAAATTTTTATTTAAAGTAAATATATTAATATAATAGAATATTAACCTGACCAGGTGTAAGCATGAGCGGAAAGATGTCTGTCATTGGCATGGGCTATGTGGGTGTTCCAGCAGCGGCCCTGTTCGCCGACGTCCCAGGATTCGAGGTCACCGGCATACAAAGGAGATCGAAGAGGAGCGGTTGGAAGATAGAGGCCCTCAATAAAGGAGAATGCCCCATAGGGGGTGACGAGCCGGGTCTTCCGGAGCTCATTAAAAAGGTGGTTCTAAACAAAAAGACCTTCAAGATCACCGACAGCTACGACTCGATCCGGGAAGCGGACTACGTGCTCATAGACGTCCAGACCCCGACCGACGCTGACCACAAACCCAGGTACGTTTCATTAAAGGACGTGGCCGGCAAGGTGGCTCGGAACCTGAAGAAGGGAGCCCTGGTTTGCATCGAATCCACCGTTGCACCGGGCACCACGGAATATATCGTGGCCCCAATCCTCGAGAAGGGCTCCGGCATGAAAGCTGGAGAGGATTTCTCACTTGCCTTCTCCTACGAGAGGGTGATGGTGGGCCGACTATTACACAATATCCAGATGTATCCGAGGATAGTGGGGGGTATCGACGAGGAAAGCACAAGAAAAGGGATGGAATTGTACCAAAAGATCTGCAGGTCAGACGTCATCCCCACCCGGGCCCTTACCGCCGAGGTTGCCAAGACAGTGGAGAACTCCTATCGGGATGTGAACATCGCCTTTGCCAACGAGGTGGCAATGGTCTGCGAGAGCCTTGGGATAGATGCCTACGAGGTAAGGGAGCTGGTAAACACCCTTCCCAACGACCCGTCCAACCCCCTGGCAAACCCATATCGTAACATGCACTTTCCCGGAGCGGGGGTGGGGGGTCACTGCCTGCCAAAGGATTCCTGGCTCCTAAAGTACGGCGTGGACACCTACGGCAAGACGAGGGTGGACATGAGGATCATCCCCGGTTCCAGGCTGCTTAACGATTCGATGCCCGCCCATACGGTCTCACTGCTTGAAGAGGCCTTTGACGGCAAAGGTATCGACATAAGGAAATCCAAGGTCGCGCTCCTGGGTGTGGCCTTTCTCCAGGATTCGGACGATACCAGGAACACGCCCAGCTACCCCATGTACAGCGAGCTGGCGGGCAAGGGGGCCCGGGTGGCGGTCCACGACCCGTATGTGGAAGAGTACGAGGACATGCCGATCCAAACCGACCTGGACAAAGTCCTGGAAGGGGCGGACGCTGTGATAATAGCAACACTTCACTCACAATACAAGAAGGTAACCCTGGAACAACTGGAGGAAAAGATGAGGACAAAGGTAATCATCGACGGCAGGAACAGGTTCGATAAAGAGGAGATCTCAAAGGCCAGGGGAAGGGGCTTCGTTTATTTGGGTATAGGAAAACCCCACGGTCGGGATTATAGTGGAGAACCAAATAAATAATACTTTAACGGTTCTGCACTATATGTGAA
>CAZUZU010000138.1:0-7744 GCA_964624865.1 uncultured archaeon | reverse complement strand
GAAGAACCTGAAAAAATAACTGATTTTTGGAATCTAGGGTGCGGAATGTATGTTATAGGGATTGGTCGCAGCACCGCACCGACCAGCAATAAAATAATAACAAAGGTGCGGGTGCGGGGACTCGAACCTGGCCTTTTTACTATGTATTTGGTTTACCTCTGACCGCAAAAACCCCAGGGAAAAATTCTCCTTGTCTCCTACCCGTATGTACCCCATTTTACTTTGTCGCTGATTTATTATGGCCGTAAAAGGGGTATGTGCGGGTGCGGGGACTCGAACCCCGGCGTCAAGCTTGGGAAGCTTGAATCCTAACCAGCTGGATCACACCCGCATGTGAAGGAAACAATATTAAGCGGGGATATTTCTATTTTACTCTATATATTTTTCCATAATCTCTTACCGTTGACCAAAAGTTATATAAAACCCTGGCACTTATACAACAAGATTGCATATAGTAACGAGGTGCCGTAATGAAGAGAGGATCAAGGGCGTGGAAGAAACGAGGCAACATGCGCTGGAAGTGGCATAAGAAGCGCATGCGCCGGATGAAAAGGGCCCAGAAACAGCAGAAGCACTGATTTGTTGGTATTTCCGGATATCAATCGAATCTTCTATTTCTCCCCTCCGTTCGATTTGGATGGTCCTTTGGCACCGATCTATTTCTTTCCTCGTAGTAAGGTTTACCTATTTCTGTATCCGGGGATTGTTTGTATATTGCCTGTTTTCCAGACTCTATCCGGTCGTTAACAGGCCTTTTATATATTATGTTCTCCCCGGATTTCTGATGATGATATATCTCGGGTTCCAGGGCATGTATCTTATGAGGCGCGCCTCTGCGAACAGTATGTTCTTCATGGAGCCTCCTCTTTTTTCTCTTTCCCAGCAGTCTTCTTCTGATAAACGGCCTTAAAAATAATAAAAGCCCGATTACCACGATTGTCAACACGGCAATGGCGGTAGCATATAGCCACCAGAAATCCTCCTCGCCCTTATCCATGCCCAGCACATCCATTGGCCCGGGCTCTTTGTCCTCGTCCTCCCCGCCTCCTTCACCCCCGCTATCCGATTCCTCTCCTATCTTCACCACCGTGACATTAATACCAGCGGTGAGGTTAATGCGGCCAATGGCACACCACACTTCCACGGTTTTCTTGCCCTTTGACGAGAAGTTATGATATACGGTGCTCCCCTCCACCACCTTTCCGTCGATCAGCCAGGATATATTTTCGAATCCAAGGTCTATCCCGTTACCGTCCACTGCCCTTGCTGAAAAGTTGATATCCTTCCCGGTTTCGTATCTCTCCCCTTCCTCCGGTGAAACGATCTCCAATCGGTACCGGAGCCAGTATCTTTCCGTTACGTCCAGATCCACAAAGGTGGTGTCGGCCCTTCCCCTGTCAAGGCCGGTGAGCGCCACACGATATCGGCCCACCTTCAGCTCGGGTAAAGTTATGTTCGGTCCGGTGCCGATACACTCCTGGATCCCGTTGTATTTCACGCTCCACTCGTAATCCGTCGAGGCGTTCGGGTCTCCCTCTGCAATACTGGCAGTGAGATTTATCGTATCTCCTTCATAATATGTATCTTCCCGGTAGTCTATACCTACAAGAAAATCCCTGACACGGACCTCTACGGTCTCCCAGGCCGTATCGTCCCCGTCGTCCACAGTAAGATTACAGGTGTAATTACCCGCCTCGTAATAGGTATGGGACGTTATTGTGTTCTCAGTGGCAGCCGTTTCCCCGTCCCCGAAATCCCACATATAAGAAAGGAATGAATCGTCGTCGTCTTGGGCCCGAAACACGTCAATGCTCGCCGGCAGCGCCTTGTCAGCGGTGAGGAACTCCTTGTCCCGGGTAAGCTCCGGCAGCGCGTTCCACACGCAGAAGTCGATCATTTTACGGTCCAGTTCCATCTCCTCGAACCACACCTTAGTATAAAGGGAATGTTCACCGACCCGTGCCTTGGACCCTACTGTGACCGTGAGCTCCACCTGCTTGTATCCCCCGCTGGCCACGTTTACCTCGGAACGATTCAGGGATGCTATAACTCCCTCCTCCTCCCCTTCTAAGGTCAGGTCGAACCGCTTGTTCGTATAACCCGTGTTCTTTACTGTGAGCAGCATGGAGCCCTGACTGTTCTGTCTGATATCCCCTAGGACCTGGAAGGTCTTGATCTCCGCCACGGGAATGTCCTCCACCACCTCCAGGTGATGCACAAGCAAGTTATTGTCTTCGTTCAATTCGATAACCTCGTCCTTCATGTCAAGGAGGACCTTAATCTCCCCTTCCCCCAGGTCCGGGTAGTAGGGGAACTCGACCGCCACCTCTTGGTCCTGGCTGAGATTCAAAACATCTTCGTGGAGCAACTTTTTTTCGGTCTCCACCCTGACCGTGAAGTCCCCGGTATATGTTACCCCCTTGTTGCAGACCTTCAGCTCCAAATCCCGGATCACGCCCTCCACCGCCACGGAGGGCAGGGAAGAGTTCCAATCCTCCGCTCCCGTGATATCCACCCCCTTGTCCAACCGGAGGCTGATCGTTTCCGAACTAATGGCAGACACCACCCCCTCTAATGAAACATACGTCATATCACCATGAGGCACCACGGCCCTGGCCTTGAACTCGGGGAAAGGCTCGGTGAAGTACATGTGCTTGTCCGGAGCCCGGGGCATTAGGAAGGTAACCGCACATTGGTCCAAGGCCTCGGAGAGGTCGTTTTTAATCCTTGCCCGGGCTACGTTGCTCTGCCCGTCGTTGCCCTCCAGGTATTCCGTGTTCAGGTATCCCACCCGCCTGGAACTCTCGGCGTCCCTTTTACCGTCGTAGTTGAGGTCAAAGGTATAGTTCACCACGGCCCCGTTCTTGATCTCTATGTTCCGATACCCGTTCTGGTAGGTGTACCACTTGCCCTTGGAAAAGGTGGTGGTCTGTATAAAGGCCGGTTTCTCAAGTTTTTCCGGTGGTGTGACATTGCCACCCTGCCTCTTGCCGGTGCGGTTGTGGACCTTGTCGAAGTGGGTGTGGCCTGTGAACACCCAGGTTACGTTGTGCTGGCCGCAGACGTTCACCACGTCCACGCCCCCCATTTGATTTGGCGACAATCCATCGTACCAGGGGCCGTGGTTCATCAGCATCCGATTGCCGTATTCTTGTCCGTTGGCCGCCAGGTCGTTGCCCAGCCAGTTGATCTGATCCGAGGTAAAGCCGCGGCACTGGGCAATAGCGTTATCAGGCCCGGAGTCCATGCAGTAGAACCTTAAATTATCGGCATAGTCGAATGTGTAGTCCTGGTAGGGATTCACCATGTCCAGGTAATACCCAATGCCTCCGCCGTGATCAGTATAGTAGTCGTGATTGCCTGAGATAACGTAGATGGGCACCATGAGCTTCAATGTTTCCTTCATGAACAACTCGTACTCCGCCGGTCTGGCCTCGTCCGTAATATCTCCTGAGCAGATCACGAATTCCGGGTTGGCGATATTGAGCTCCCTTATTCCGTGGCGGTAGCTTTCCAGGTAATCCCCCTCCACCGAGCTTATATGGGGATCGGTGATATGAATAAAAGTAAAATTATCATCCATCTCGTCTTGGACCATCAGGGCGTGGGCATTGCTCCAGTAAGCACCGTCCAGACCGACCGTGAGATCGTACAACACCGGCGGCACCTCTTGAGGTATCTCGGCCTCGAGCGTGTGGGTGGTGCCCACAACTCCCTGCCCCGTTACCTCCATGTCGTAACTGGTGCCGGCTTTGGGATCGGATAACACGGACGGAGTTATATAGACGATCCAATCCTCAACTTCGGCCTCCCCGTCGTACTCCACCTCCACTTTCAGCCTCTGCCCCGCCATTCTCATCTCCGGTACCGCCAGCAGGGGCCTCAAGAGCCTTATCTCGGGTCCACCTTCCCCTTCGGTCCAGTTCTGATGGTATAATTGCCAACTCCCCCTGGAGTCTCCCTCCTTCTCATTGACAGCCAAGGTTTGGGTGCATTCCTCGAATTCAAGATATAAATCCCCCTCCCCTAGACCAAAAAGCCCATTCAGAATTAGGATTAAGGCTACCAACAAATAATGAAAGCGTACGCAAGAACCGTAACCACTCATGGAATATGATATATTCCTTATTTTATAAATAGATTTTCGATAATATCTCTGTTGTTTATATAGACATATAGTCAGACCTCAATGCCCAGCTCAGCCAACTTCTCCGGCAGGTAGTTGTCGGTAACGAAGTCCAGGCCGTACTTGGCCAGGGCCTGCTGCTCGCTCTTTTTCTTTATCTCCAGCTGTAGCTGTATCTCTCCCTTCCAGAAATCGTCCTCGAATCTCGGGTCCGTAAGCTCGGATTTCAGGGCGGACACGTCCTGCTCGGTCAGCTTGTCCGTTGGCAGCTCGTAATTTATTATATCCGAAGGGGTTATTCCGATGTACTGTGCATCCGGTGTGGCCAGGTATTCGGAGATATGGGCGGTCTTGATCGCGCCGTAGGCCACCGAACCGTATATCCGGTAGGACCAGGGGTCCCCGTCGGTAAACACCAGCACAGGCAGTTTGCTCTCGTCGTGGAGCCTCTTGATGAACCTTCGGGTGGACCGGGCCGGCTGACCCTTGAGGTGCACCAGCACTGCATTTGCGTCCTCGTCGAACCCGTTCTCCACCAGCCTGTCGAACATACCGCCTGTTTCTATTGCTATGATGAACTTTGAGCCGCCGAAGCCCTTGAACCCGATCTTGTCGGGCTCCACTCGATAGGGAATATTGTAGCCTGCGTCCCCCACGTCGTCCCTGCAGTTGATCTTCTTCTTTTCCCCCTTGCGGTTGGTCTCCTGGATGGTTATATCCCCCATGACCCTGGCCCCGTCCTCCTCCGGCCTGAGCTTGAAGTCCTCCCTGAGCTTCTCGGTTATGATCTCCAGGTCCTCGGCCAGTCTGTCGCTCTCGTCCTGGGCGTTGAACTTGCCGTTCTCCCATCCTTCGGAGATATAATAGAGCTCTCTCAAGGTCGAGGACTTGCCCTGGCCGATCATCTCCTTTATGAAATCTATCATGTAGATGGTGCGCAGCAGCATGTAGGCCCCGTCCATCTTCTTCGCCGTCCTCTTCACCCTGTTCTTTCCGTACTTCCAGACCCTCTTCTTCTCCGAAAAAACGATGTTTCTCTTGGTCCGGGTGGCCAGGGTCATGTAGGGTATCTTGCCCCCTGTTAACTGCTCGTGTATCTCTTCCACTATGTCCATTAAGGCCGCGGTGGCCTCCTCGTACCGGTCCTTTTTTGCCATATTCACACCCCCTGCCATATATCCGCTCCCAGCACGTGCAGGGGATTCAGACCCTCCACGTATACGATGTTCTCCTCGTAGTCGTCGTTCACCTTGAATCTTATCTCCAGGCTTTCAGTTGGTTTCAGGCCCTTGATGTTCCATTCGACGTGCTCCTCGTCAAGCACCTTGTAGTCCGTATTCGGGTCCTTCACCTCCCCCTCCTGAACCTCGAGAATGAGCTTGAACTTCTGCTTCTTGGTCGTATAGTTGGTGACCCTTATCACCCCTTCCCCGTCCTGGACCTCGTCCTCCAGAAACACCACCTGCATGATCTTGGTGATAACCGGGTCGAGGTCCGGCACGTCCCGGTCTATCATCTTTGCCGATTTCTCGGCGATCTCCGGCAGTATCTTTCGGATGATGATGAACTTGTCCTTGGTCTTGCTTCTCTGTTTTGACTTCCTCAGGTGCGATTTCAATTTACGGGCGCAGACCCTTAAAGCGGCCTCGACCTCCTTCATGATCTCGGGCATGGAGGCAACTGCCTCCTTTGCCTCTGAGGTGTAGGGCACGTTGGTGGACGCCACGTGGACAAGGAAGATCGCAGGGCCGTAGGGTATGCCCTTGCCCCCCCTCTGGTCCAGGCCGTAATTCCTCCAGTCGATGCCCTCGATGGTCTTGGTGATGGCGCAGTCTCCCTGCTGGTACAAAAGGGGCACCCTGTTGGCGAAGCGAAGTATCTCCACCTGCGAGTCCCTTTCCATCTGGCCGCCGAACACTATCCCTGCTTCCACCTGGAACGGGTGGCCGCCGTAAACCGAGGGGTTCCGGGTCACGGGCGGTGCGTAGAATTCCGGCCTCAAACCCCCGAGCACGTTCTTCAGTCCCCTCTTTATCACCGAGGCTCCAATTGGTGAGAGGCAGTCCGTGTCCGGCGCCCTTATCTTTACCCTTTCGAATGCGGCTATGAGGGCCTTGGCCTCCTCTATCTCAATCTTCTTCGGTCCCTTCCCGTAGTCCACCCCCGCCTTCTCGCATATCTCTTTGGACAGAGAGGGGCTGATCCGAGAGAATTCAGTGGAAAGGAATGTACCCAATTTCCGGTTTTCGGATACCTTGGCCATGGCCAGCAAGGTCCCGAGTTCTATGCCAAGGGGATGCGGCTTGATCTCCACGGTCTTTCTGGGCAGCTTATCTATCACCCTGGGATAGTGATTGACTGTGCCGTCCGGTTCCACGAATGTGATGTCGGCGTAGGGGTTCACTATGGCCGTGCCCTTCAGGTACTCCAGGACTGACTGTTTCTTTGCCCTGACATACCTGCCGTTAAGGAATATCTCCACCTTGGTGCCGTGGTGTTTGTCCTCCCATACAAGCACCTCCTCGGACACGATCTCCGGCTTGTTCTTCTTGGTGTCCATGAGCATCTCCAGCCTGTAGGCGGGCTTGCTCTCGCCGATCTTGGTTGTGATAACAGCCGGCTTCCCGGTGGTGAGCTGCCCGTACATAACGGCCGCCGATATCCCTATCCCCTGCTGTCCCCTGCTCTGTCTGATGGCGTGGAATCGGGAGCCGTAAAGGAGGCGGGCGAAAATGTTGCCTACGTTCCTCTTTATTACCCCGGGCCCGTTGTCCTCCAAGGTAACCTTGTACTCGTCCTTGTCCTCCAGGCCCTCGATCTTGACAATAATCTCGGGAAGTATCTGGCTCTCGTCGCATGCGTCCAGGGAATTATCCACACCCTCCTTTACCACAGTGATAAGGGCCCTGGTGGGAGAATCAAAGCCCAGTATCTGCTTGTTGCGCTCAAAGAACTCGCTCACCGATATCTCTTTCTGCTTTTCCGCCAATTCCTCTGCGATATATTTCGTTTCGATTGCCAAAGCCCATCACCCTCGCTTAGGTGCTATCCAGAAATGGTATTTTGGATATTAATAATTATCCTTGATTTCCACCACCGGCTAAGGTTAGGGCAGTAAGCTGATTTCTTCCACCGTTCTGGAATCGGGGTGGCCCCCACTCAAAGGAAAAAAGCTAATAGTAAATTCCGCATTTACTCTCTGTAATCTATACCAAGGAGAGATGCCTTATGAGGGCAAAAGGCCATTATGTCGAGCAGTTACTGGAAATGGACGATAATCTGGAGATACGCGGCCTGTTCGCAGTCTCCAGAAAAGACGTTATAAAGGAGTACAGGAGGGGGTTCTTCTTCACCTTGATGTTAAGCGACAAGACCGGCCAGATACCGGCAAAGTTCTGGGGCCCGCCGGAGAGGGACCGGGTGGAGGAACTCTATGACGGGCTAAAGATGGGCTCCGTCCTAGAGGTGGTCGGCAGGGTCTCCAGCTTTAGGGACGAGCCGTATATCTCCCTGACCGTAGGCCAGGACCCGGTGCACGTGGTGGAAGAGGGCGGTTTCAAGCTTGATGACTTCATCGATACCACGGACAGGGATATAGGAAAGATGACGGAGGAGCTG
>CAZUZU010000137.1:0-7844 GCA_964624865.1 uncultured archaeon | reverse complement strand
ACGGGCCTACGTGATCATTGTAAAAGAATGAATAGATTTATTTTGTCCCACAGCCTGCGGAACCGTTAAAGTTTTATTTATTTGGTTCTCCACTATAATCAGAAAGTCATTATCGCCCCTTGTTCATGCATGGAATACAATTCCTCTTTGACCGGGATTATTTCTATACCTGGGTCGGTGGAACACTACGCGTTCTCTTCCCGTCGATCACATAGCGAACCCGTAAACTCCCGCCATGGTGAAGACCATCCACGATGCGAGCATCATTACGAATACGTGGCCAAGCCCCGCCTTTACCTTTCCGTAGCCCATGGTGCCGGCCATCAGTCCGTTGCCCACCGCTTGGATGATCACGGACCAGTAGAATATGAAGACCACGAACTCCTCCCGTATCATCCGGATCTGCAGGCCGGCCATGCCGGTAGATACTCCGCCCCCTACACCGAGTATCTCCTCCGATGCCCTCATAATGCTGGGAAGGAACTGATTGACCAGGATAAGGATGACCGCAAGGTAAACGAAGAAGGAGATGTATATGACCCATACGTACATCTGCATGCCCTTTTCCCTCTCTATCTTTATCCACCTTATCTCGTTGGTGTCGTGAGATGCGGTGAGCAGAACGTCTGAGATCTTTCCCCCGGCCTTGTTCGCCTCAAGGATGAGGGAGACCGATCGGTGCACCAGCCTGGTGTTGAGGGTATCGGCCAAGCCCTTTAACACCTCGTTGAACGCAACGCCCCAGGAGAGCTGGATTGACATCTTCTTGATCTCCTTGTTCAGCACCCCGTACTCTCCCCTGGCCAGGGTGTTGATCGCCTGGGCCATGCTCAGACCCACCTTCCAGTACTCGGCCATGTCCCTGAGGAAGTCGGAAAACTTTTCCTCCTGCCTCAGTTTCAAACGGTAGGTGTACCATTCGAATATCCCTATTGGACCGGAGATGGTTACTATGCCCGCGCTAAGGTAGTGGAAGTTGCCGTACTTGAACAGGTCGAATCCGCGCGGGCCGAATGCCGTGATGACGTAGAGGATGATGAAGACAAGGCCCACCGCAACGGATACGGAGAAGATGGTCTTGCCTATGAGGTCGTAGCTCCACTCCACGGTGCTTACTTTCATCTGGCTCTCTGTTCCAGGCCTGGACCTGGACGGAGGCTTCTTCCTTCCCTTTTTCTTCTTCTTTGCCATCTTATACCTCTGGTGTCAGCATGTTGACCGTTGCTATGTAGCCTAAGTGGATTACCGGCAGCATTACGAAAACGATAAGGTAGAGCAGGGTCTCGCCGATGTCCATCCCGCTTCCGCTGATCCAGTACATTATTATCAGTATGACCATGAGGAATATTGGCATTGCCACCGCAACCACCACGTACGACTCCGCCATGAAAGATAGCGTCTCCAGGAACTCCTTCTGTTCGCTCTCGTGCTCTCTCATGTACTCCTCGGCCTTGTTCATGAAATATGATTTTAGGTTTCCGCCGCTCTGTAATGTGGAAGTAATGCCCTGCAGGAAATCCCTGTACTTGGGGGAGGGTGCCATCTTTATGGCGTGCTTCAGCGCGGTTATAACGTCCATGCCCAGGAGGGATATGTCCTTGTATATCTGCATACCGTCCTTTGCTATTTCGCCGTAGATATCCTCCTGTGCTCCCAGGGACCTGAATATCTTGGTGGGAGTGGCGTTGGCCGCGGCCATTGCCGCCACAAAGTTGGTTGCATAGGGAAGGTTGGACTCTATGTCCCTCCTCCTCCTCTTCGCTTTGAACGACGGGATCTTGAACATTATCCCGTAGGTCATCAGGGGGATCAGGGCAAACAGGAAGATGTATAAGATAATGTAAAAGACAGCGCCGACAATTTCTCCCTGAGCCAATAAGTCGGTGACGAAACCTCCGGATACCAAACCCCAGAGCATGAGCCCCAGCCCTATCATGGAGGTTACGATCCAGACCATGATGGTTGTAAGCCAGATCATTGATATGTATACCTCAGCCTTGATCTGTATGGCGGCCATCTCCAGGGTCCTGTTGAACTCCACGTCGTTCTTGCCGGAGTGCCTGGCGGACGCTCCGAAGGTATTGTAGGCCATTACCTGGTAAGGGGTGGGTATGTAGCCGGGGGCTGTCTGTTCCTTTGGTTTATTTCGCTCAGGCATAAATCACACCGATATCATAATGGTTCGCCGCATGCAGGGCACATGGTATCGTCCGGTCCGACATCCGCTCCGCATACTGGACACACTCTTTTAGATGGCTTTTCAGTGGATGATATGGATGAAAGGTCCTCCGACAGGCCGCTGAAGTCCTGCTCGAGTCCTTCCTCTTCGGCAAGCGGTTCGCCCATGCCGGGGGGAAGCTCCCCGGAGATATCTTCTCCAACAGGGCCTCCGGCAGGCTCGGCCCCCCCTTCCCCCTCCCCCCTGTCAAATGTTTCACCGCAAACACTGCATTCCGTTGCATCCGGTTCCAGCTGGGCGCCGCAGGTGGGGCAAAGTATGCCCTCGCCGAACTTCTCGCCGCATACCGGGCAGGATGTGGCCTCTTCGTCCACCAGGGTTCCGCAGGTGGGACATGCGAAGACCTTGCCCGGGGCAACGCTCAGATCCTCTTCCCCTCCCCCTTCCGTTCCTACGATGTCCATTCCTTCCTCCATCGGAGGCGCCCCTTCCATTCCTCCCAGGTCTGGCGGTATCTCCATTTCGCCGCCCATTTCCAGCCCCCCCTCTGCCTCTCCGGTCAGGGCCAGCTCGGGTGCGAAGCCTCCGCCCTCCATCTCTCCGCCAACGGGGACACCCTGGGCCACCGGCATGGCCATGGAAGGTCCTTCCATGGCAGAGGGCGGGGTCATTCCCTTTTCCTCGCCCGTTATTACGTTCATGGGCACCTCTCCGCGGACAACCTTCATCACCATCTCGGGCCTGGAATAATATTCTGTCACAATCCGGGCGAATATCCCGTGTTTTCTAAGGTCGTTCTCCACCATCCAGTCGAGGACCTCCTTCCTGTTCTTTAGCTCGTCCATTATCTGGTCCTTGGTAAGGTTCGTCTTGACCATGATCTTTTCCAGCACATAGCTCTTTCCGCTGAACTCGTATTCGTCGGTTGCGGGGATCCATCGGAAGACCTCGTTGGTCAAAAGTTCGTCAGTATGTGGGTCCAGGCCGATGATCTCCACCACCTCCTTCGCCCGTCTCACCCTCTTTTCCCCTATCCTGGTCTGGATCTGGATGGATACCAGGTCCAGGGAGGGTATCATCACCCTTGGTATGTCTATGGGCTTGTTCTCCAACCTGTGGACCAGCGACGGTACGGAGTCGGCGTGGACCGTGGAGTACGTGGTATGGCCAGTGGACATGGCCTGGAAGAGTACATAGGCTTCGGGCCCGCGTATCTCTCCCACAACGATGTATTCCGGCCTTTCCCTTAGCGCGGCCTTCAGCAGGTCGTACATGTCCACCTCGCCCGCACTCTTCTTGCCAGCTTCCTTCTCTCCGCCGAAGCCTTCCCTGGTACACCCGGGCACCCAGTTGGGATGGGGAAGGTTGAGCTCCCTTGTCTCTTCGATGGATACGATCTTCATCTCCTTGGGAATGAACAGTGCCAGGGCGTTGAGGCTGGTGGTCTTGCCCGAAGCGGTGCCCCCGCACATCAGGGCCGACATGCCGTGCTGTATGGCCAGCCACATGTATGAAACTATAAGTGCGGACATGGTGTTGAAATCTATGATGTCGGTAGGTGTAAACGGTTCGTCCCTGAATTTACGGATGGTGAACGTGGAACCCCTTGTAGTGATTTCCCTGCCCAGGGTCATCACTATACGCGAGCCGTCCATGAGGGTGGCGTCGATGAGGGGTTCCGCCACCGATATGTGCTTGTTGCATCTCTGGGCCAGGCGAATCACATAGGATTCGAGTTCCTCCTCGTTCAGCCACATAATGGTTGTTTCCAGGGACTCGTAGCGCCTGTCATATATGTATACCGGTATGAAAGGCCCGTCCACCGAGACATCCTCGATGTTCGGGTCCCGCATCAGAACGTCGATGGGCCCGTAGCCCAGCATGTCCCTCCTTACGAAATAGAATATCTTGTCAAAGTTCTCCTTCTTTACAGGCATCTGGTAGGCCCTTACAATGGCCTTGGTCAACCTTTTCAGGTACTTGTCCGGGTTGCCCTCCAGATCCTCGATCCTTATCTCCACCACCTTAACCAGGATGTTCTTGATCTCGTTGATTATCTTCTTCTCGCGCTTGTTAAGCTCCGGTTCCACCACGTGATATATCTTGGAAAGGTTCTTCTTGTCGAAAAGTATACGCACGTATGCAAAAGGTTCCAGAATGGGATAGCTCTCTATCTCCTCGAACCTCCCGCTTGAGTAATCCTTTTTCTCTATGGTTATGAACTTGCCGGCCCTTGCGTCCCCCACCTTGATCCTTATGTTGCCGTCCTTGTCCCTGTTCTTCCCCTTTTTCTTCTTTGGCGGTGGCGGCGGAGGTCCCAGGATGGCGTTCCCCAGCTTCTCCATGAGGCCCCCCTCCTTTTTCTTCCCTTTCCTCCCCCTCTTGCTCTTCTTACCCTTGCCCTTCTTCCCCTTTTTCGGCGGTCTCGGAGGCTTTTTTTCCGCTGGTCCTCCCGGGGGCGGACCGGGTATTCCAAGGTCCGTTGGGCCCTGGCCGGGCATTGGGGCAATTCCTTCCGGTACTGCTGGCGGCCCGATGGTCTCTCCCTTGTTCTTCTTTCCCTTTTTCTTCCTCCCTTTCTTCCCCTTTTTGCCCTTCTTCTTGCTTCCTTTCTTTCTTCGCCCTTTCTTCTTGCTTTTCTTGTCTTTTTTCCGGGCTAAGCCTATTATCACTCGAACCACCTTTGATATCAAGCAAATTCAATCGTCTTTTATAGAGGTAAATAGACGTTTGGTTATATTAATATTACTCTTTTACGTGGTAATATATTGGGTAGTATTAGCATACGATTGATAGCGATCAGCCCTGTTTCTTATTAAATCTAGAAGCTTGAGCCCCTTTCCTTGGAGATCATGAACAACGCCTCGTTCGCCCTTGTCAGGAACAGGGGCCGGAAATCCTTTACCTCCCCTTCCACCAGGCAGAACCCCTTGATAACGTTGACACCGCTCTCCTCCGCCCAGTCCAGGAAGTCGTTTATGGTGAGCAGATGTATGTTGGGCGTAGAGTGCCAGGCAAAGGGTAAGTCTGGGGTGACGGGCATCCTGCCCGTGGCCACCAGGGTCTGGGCGACCTGCCAGTGGGCGAAATTGGGAAAGCTCACTATCACCTTTTTTCCCACCCTCAGCCCGTTCTTCAATACGGGGATGGGATGATGGACCACCTGTAATGTCTTTTCCAGTATTACGAAGTCGAAGTGGCCTGGGGGGAACTGCTCAATGCCCTGGTCCACGTCCAATTGGAGTGCGGAAACCCCTTTTTGGGAGGCAAGGGCTATGTTCTTCCAGCTGATATCGATGCCGTATCCCCTGACGTCCTTATCCGCCTGAAGGCAGCTGAGCAGGCCTCCCTCCCCGCACCCGATATCGAGGACCGAAGAGCCGTGTTCCACCAGCTTGTATATGGTCCGGTGGTCCCACCGCCCGTTCCCGTCTAACATCCCCTAACCCCCTTCAGGAAAAGACCCACCGCCAGGCCCAGTTTCTCGTCCTCCAAGAAGGCGTCGTGCCCGGCCTTTGACGGTATGTCCAGGTAGGATACCTGTTTTCCGGCCCTTACCGTGGCCACGGCCAGTTCCCTCATCTGCTCCGCGGGATAGAGCAGGTCCGAGCTGAACGAGGTGAGCAGGTAGCGGCACTTTGCCTTTGCCAGCGCTTTCTCCAGGTTGCCGCCGGCATGCCGGGCCGCGTCATAGTAGTCCATAGCCCTTGTTATGTATATGTAGGAATTTGCGTCGAACCGCCTTACGAAGCTCGCGCCCTGGTGGTCCAAATAGCTCTCCACCTCGAACTCCGGTCCGAAATGGAAGCTCGGTCCCTGACCCTCCTTGTACTTCCTTCCGAACTTGTCGTCCATGGATTCCTCTGAAAGGTAGGTGATGTGGGCCAATCTCCTTGCTACGGAAAGGCCGATCTCCGGCCCTTCCTTGCCGTAGTAGCTGCCTTCATTGAACCTCGGGTCCCTCATGATGGCGTAGCGGCCCACGGCATTGTAGGCCAGCCCCATGTCGCTGAGCTTGTGGGAGGCGGCTATGATCGCCGCGGCCCTCAACCGGTCGGGAAAACGAAGTGACCATTCCAGGGCCTGCTGGCCGCCCAGGGAGCCGCCCATCACGCATAATAATTTGTCTATGCCCAGCCGGTCTATCAACCTTTCCTGTAGGTTTACCCAGTCCCCCACCGTTACCACTGGGAAATCCAGGCCGTAGGGCTTCTCGGTCTCCGGGTCGACGGAGGGAGGGCCTGTGGTGCCGTAGCAGCTGCCCAGTACATTGGAGCATATCACGAAGTATTGGTTGGTATCCAAGGGCTTACCTGGCCCGATCACGGGGTCCCACCACCCCGGCCGGTCGGAGCGCCAGGTCCTTCCCTCTTCCTCCGCCTTTGCATCCCAGCCGGCCGCATGCGCGTCACCGGAAAGCGCGTGACAGATCAATACGGCGTTGTCCTTGTCCTTGGAAAGCGTTCCGTAGGTCTCGTACTCCACGTTCACTGGCCAAAAATCGCTGCCGCATTCCAAATGGAGGGGGTTTTCTTGGTCGCAAAGTTTGATCCTTCTCGGCTTTACCCAGCCCACGCTTTTATGGGAATCGGGTGGGTCGTGGCCTTTTTTCTTTGCGATAGCGTGCACCTCCTTATTCCTGGCTTGCCCTCAATGCCCTGTCCAGGTCGTCGCTAAGGTCTTCCGGTGATTCGATACCCACGCAGAGCCGGATGAAGTCGTCCGTGACCCCGGCCTTCTCCCTTTCCTCCCTGGTCAACTGCCCGTGGGTGGTGGAAGCGGGGTGCACCGCCAGGGTCCTTGCGTCCCCTATGTTTGATACGTGGGATATAAGCTCCACGCTGTTCAGAAATCTCTTGCCCGCCTCGTATCCACCTTTGACACCGAAACCTATTACAGCTCCGTATCCCCTCTTCAGGTATCTCTTCGCCCTTTCATGGTCCGGGTGGGAGGGAAGGCCTGGATAGTTGACCCAGGATACGAGGGGGTGGCCGGAAAGCCATTCCGCCAACCGCATTGCGTTGCTCACATGCCTTTCCATCCTCAGGGAAAGGGTTTCCATACCTTGGAGGAACAGGAAGGCGCTGAACGGGGACAGACAGGGGCCGAGGTCCCTGAGGTACTGGGCCCTTGCCTTCCGTATGTAGGCCTCTCCCTTGTCACCGAACATCTTCCAGAAGGAGACTCCGTGGTGGGTGGGGTCAGGACCAGCGATATCAGGGAACTTCCCGCTGCCCCAGTCGAACTTCCCGCTCTCAACGATCGCACCCCCTATGGTGGTGCCGTGTCCGCATACGTATTTGGTAAGCGAGTGGACCACCACGTCCGCTCCCAGCTCGAAGGGTCGAAGGAGGTAGGGGGTGGTCACGGTGGAGTCCATTACAAGCGGTATAGAATGTTGATGCGCGATATTGGCTATTTCCTCCAGATCGTCCACATTGTTCTTTGGGTTCCCTATGGTCTCCGTGTAAACCAGGGTGGTATCGTCATCTATGGCCTCGGCCACGTTCCCAGGCTCGGAGGTATCCACGAACCTTGTCTCTATGCCCATCTTTTCCAAGGTATAACGGAACAGGGTGTAGGTACCCCCGTACAATGAACTGGAGGAAACGATGTTGTCCCCGTTCCCCGTGATAGTAAGTACGGCCAAGGCTATCGCCGCCTG